>DASPWG010000288.1:0-10647 GCA_035621915.1 Streptosporangiaceae bacterium | reverse complement strand
CTGGTGGTGCGCGAGGACTCGCTGACGCTCTACGGCTTCGCCACCGACGACGAGCGCAATACGTTCGAGCTCCTGCAGACCGCCAGCGGCGTCGGGCCGCGGCTGGCACTCGCGATGCTGGCCGTCCTGACGCCCGACGCGCTGCGCCGCGCGATCGCAGCCGAGGACCTCGCCGCGCTGACCTCGGTGCCGGGGATCGGGCGCAAGGGTGCGCAGCGGATCGTGCTCGAGCTGGCCGGTCGCCTTGGCTCGCCGGGTGACGGCCTGGCCGGGACCGTGCCCGGCCGGGTGCTGCCCGCCGCCGCCCCGGCGTGGCGCGAGCAGGTACGGGCCGGCCTGGTGAGCCTGGGCTGGCAGGCGCGCGAAGCCGAGCAGGCGATCTCCGTGGTCGAGCCCGAGCTGCGCGGCACGGGCACGGACGGGGCTTCCGGCGGCCAGGCCGAGCCCGACGTCGACGTCGCGGTAGCGCTGCGGGCCGCGCTGCGCGTCCTGGGCCGGCCGTGACTAGCGCCGGCCCGCCGGACCGGACAGTCTCGGCCCTCGCGGACGCCGAGGACCGGGTGGTCGAGGGCGCGCTGCGCCCCAAGCGGCTCAGCGAGCTGATCGGCCAGGCGCGGGTCAGGGAGCAGCTCTCGCTGGTCCTCGAGGGCGCGCTGGGCCGCGGCCGGGCACCCGACCACGTGCTGCTGTCCGGCCCGCCTGGCCTGGGCAAGACCACGCTGGCCATGATCATCGCTGCCGAGCTTGGCTCGCCCATGCGCATCACCAGCGGGCCGGCCATCGAGCGGGCCGGCGACCTGGCTGCCATCCTGTCGACCCTCGCCGATGGGGAGGTGGTCTTCATCGACGAGATCCACCGGGTGGCCAGGCCTGCCGAGGAGATGCTCTACCTGGCCATGGAGGACTTCCGGGTCGACGTGGTGATCGGCAAGGGACCGGGCGCCACCGCGATCCCGCTGGATATCGCCCCGTTCACGCTGGTGGGCGCGACGACCAGGGCGGGCCTGCTGCCCGCCCCGCTGCGTGACCGCTTCGGCTTCACCGCGCACCTTGACTTCTACGAGCCCGAGGAACTCGGCGTGATCGTCCGCCGGTCCGCGGGCCTGCTCGGGGTCGCGCTCCGGGACGACGGGGCGGAGGAGATCGCGGGCCGCTCGCGCGGTACCCCGCGGATAGCCAACCGGCTGCTGCGTCGCGTTCGCGATTACGCCGAGGTGCGGGGAAACGGGATTATCACCCGTGATGTCGCCAGGGCCGCGCTGGAGTTGTACGAGGTCGATGAGAGCGGCCTGGACCGGCTGGACCACGCGGTGCTGAACGCGCTGGTCCGCAAGTTCGGCGGCGGGCCGGTCGGTCTGACGACGCTGGCGGTGGCGGTAGGCGAGGAGGCCGAGACGGTCGAGGTGGTAGCCGAGCCCTTCCTGGTGCGGGCTGGCCTGATGGCCCGCACCCCGCGCGGACGGGTCGCCACCCCCGCAGCCTGGGCGCACCTGGGCCTTCCGGTGCCCTCCGACCCGGCTGGCGGCCCTGGACAGGCCGACGGTCCGTCAGCGACGCTTTTCGACTAGAAAGAGAAGTCAACGCCAGATCGCGGCTGGCGGAAGGGGATGCGTCCGGTGCTGCCCGGACGTTACAGCTAGTGGCGGGCTGGTCACCAGTACCCGCCAGACGCCGTAGCCTGTTGGTGCGCGAGGTTTGCGCCGCTACACTTCGGCAGTTAGTCCATGACAGGCCACCATGGCTCCGCCGCCGGGCACCCTGGCGAGGCGCCGTCCGTTCTCTGGATGCGGTGGCAAGACCCAATCGGAAGGATGTCCCGCCATGGGGACGCAACTTATCGCGGCCGCCCCGGCGCTCGCGGCCAGCAGCACCAAGACCGGTTCAGGCAGCTACACGCTCCTGATCTTCCTTGTGCTGATCTTTGGCGTCATGTACTTCGTGATGATCCGCCCGCAGCGGAACCGGCAGCGCCAGGCCCAGCAGACCCAGCGCCAGGTTGAGAACGGCACGCGGGTGCGGACCACGGCCGGCATGTACGGCACCGTCGTCGACGGCGACGCCGATAACGTCTTGGTGGAGTTCGCGCCGGGAGTGCGGATCAAGATGATGCGCCGCGCCATCATGAACGTCGTGCCCGACGACGAGCCGCAGGGCTTCAACACGGCGGCTAGCGGTCAGCCCGAGACGGGTACCCCGCCGGAGAAGTCCGACGACCGTGAGGACCTCAGCATCTAGCTAGCAGCGCCGCTGCCGACGACCGAAAGACGAACCCGGTGCCTCCTCCCAGCACGACCACCTCCAGGCCAGGGCGGTATCTTGCCGCCCTGCTAGTGCTCATCATCGTGATGCTGGCCGGGGTGCTCGGCAGCAACCTCGCGAGCCCCGGCCACTGGCACAAGAGCTTCAAGGTGGGCCTGGGCCTTGACCTGTCTAGCGGCACGCAGATCACCCTGCAGGCAATTGCCCCGAAGGGCCAGAAGCCCAGCCCGGCCGCGGTCAACGAGTCGGTCAAGATCATGACCAACCGGGTCGATGGCACTGGCCTGACCGGCGCGAGCGTCGTGCCCCAGGGCCCGGACCAGATCGTCGTTTCCGTCCCCGGTCAGGACGCCCAGCAGGTCTCGAACCTGGTCGGTACCACCGCCGTGCTGGGTCTGCGGCAGGTGCTGGCCGAGGCGTACAACTACGCCGCTGCCTCGGGCTCCACTCCGTCGGCGTCACCGTCACCGTCCCCGAGCGCTAGCGCAACGCCGAAGGCGTCGGCCACGCCGAAGACGTCGGCCAGCCCGAAGTCGTCATCGGGGTCGGGTCAGGCCGTCGGCGCGACCGCGCTGTCTGCCGCCAAGGCCGCGTCCTCGCCGAAGGCCAAGGCCTCGCCGAGCGCAAGCGCCTCGCCGTCACCGTCGGCCTCGGCTAGCACCTCGCCGTCCTCGAAGCTCGCGCTCTCCACCACGGCCGACGCCGAGGGTGACGTCAGCAAGCTGACGCCGGCGACGGTCAAGCTGTTCGACTCGGTCAACTGCGCGGACAAGAACTGGCAGGTCAAGCTCTACGGCGAGGACACCGTCGCCTGGGACCGCCCCGACGTGCAGACGGTCGCGTGCTACGGCGGCTACAAGTACGCCCTGGCGCCGGCGGTCGTGCAGGGAACCGAGCTCAACTCGATCAGCGCCCAGCTCGGCAGCAACGGCCAGTGGCAGGTCAACTTCGGCGTGAAGGAGCCCGCGGCCACCAGGCTGGGCGACCTCACCTCCGTCATGGTCGACGCCTCCAGCCCGACCAACCTGCTCGCGGTCGTGCTCGACGGCCAGCTGCAGGGCCCGCCGCCGGCCGTGCAGGGCGTCATCACGACCTCGGGCGAGATCAGCGGTGACACCGCAACGGGCGGCTTCAGCCAGAACTACGCCAACCAGCTAGCCGACATCCTCAAGTACGGCCAGCTGCCGCTCAGCTTCAAGAACCTGTACACCTCGTCGGTGTCTGCGCAGCTTGGCTCGGCTCAGCTCAGCGCCGGCCTGTTCGCGGCGTGCGTGGGGCTCGCGCTGGTCGTCATCTACTCCTTCATCTACTACCGCGGCCTTGGCGTGGTGTCGGTGAGCAGCCTGGCGATCGCGGCCACGCTGTCCTACCTGTCGGTCGTGCTGCTGTCCAAGTACGAGAACTTCACCCTGACCCTGGCCGGAGTGGCCGGTCTGATCGTCGCCATCGGCATCACGGCCGACTCGTTCGTGGTGTACTTCGAGCGGCTCAGAGACGAGGTCAGGGAGGGCAGGTCGCTGCGCGCCGCGGTCGAGCGCGGCTGGACCCGCGCCCGGCGGACGATCCTGGTGTCGGACACGGTGTCGTTCCTCGCCGCGCTGCTGCTGTACATCCTGTCCATCGGTGATGTCCGCGGCTTCGCGTTCACCCTCGGCCTGACCACGCTGATCGACGTGATCGTGGTGTTCCTGTTCACCAAGCCGATGATCACCTTGCTGGCCAGGACGAAGTTCTACGGCCAGGGACACAAGCTGTCCGGGCTCGATCCGGCCAGGCTCGGCGCCAGGTCGCCGTGGCGTGGCTCGCGGCCCCGGCCGGCCAGCAGCGGCGACGCGGCGTCAGCCGCTAGGCCCTCGACCAGCTCCGGGGAGGCGTGATGTCGCGGCTCGGCAACATTGGCGGGCGGCTGTACCGCGGCGAGGTCTCCGTTGACTTCGTCGGGCGGCAGAAGCTCTGGTACTCCATCTCCGGCGCGATCCTGGCGATCAGCGTGCTGGCCCTGCTGATCTTCGGGCTGAACTTCAGCGTGGACTTCAAGGGCGGCTCGCAGTGGACCGTCCCCGTTCCCTCGGCGTCGCAGACGCAGCTGGAGAAGATCGTCGACAACGCGGGCGGGGTTAACGCCAGCGCCAGCAAGGTCTCGCCCTTCGACGGCAAGCCGGCCTTCTGGCAGGTGCAGGCCAGCCTGATGCCGACCGACAAGGCGGTGGCGATCGGCGGCGACATCGCGAAGGCGTATCACGTCCCCACCAGCGATGTGGCGGTCACCACGGTCGGCGCGAGCTGGGGTTCGCAGATCACGCAGAAGGCCGCGGAGGCGCTGATCGCCTTCCTGATCATCGTCGTGCTTTACCTGTCGATCGCCTTCGAGTGGCGGATGGCCGCCGCGGCGTTCGTGGCCCTGGCGCACGACATCGTGATCACAGTCGGCGTCTACGCGCTGACCCACTTCCAGGTCAGCCCGGCGACCGTCATCGGACTGCTGACCATCCTCGGCTACTCGCTGTACGACACCGTGGTGGTCTTCGACAAGGTCAGGGAGAATACCGCGCCCATCCTGGGCACCCGCAAGAGCAACTACAGCGAGGCTGCCAACCTGGCGCTGAACCAGACCCTGGTCCGGTCCATCAACACCTCGCTGATCGCGCTGCTGCCGGTCGCGGCGATCCTCGTGGTGGGCACCCTGCTGCTCGGCAATGGCGAGCTGAAGGACCTGTCCCTCGTGCTGTTCGTCGGCATGCTGTCGGGCACCTACTCCTCGATCTGCATCGCTACGCCGGTGCTGGCTGACCTCAAGGAACGCGAGCCGCAGTACAAGCAGCTTGCCAAGCAGGTTGCCCAGCGGGCAGCCGGCGGCCGCGGCGCGGCGCGCCGGGCGGCCAAGGCGCAGGTCGCGGTCGCGGGCGCGACGGCAGCCTCGGCAGATGGCGGCAGCGACCGTGGCGGGAACGCCGGCGCCGGCAACAACGGTGGCGGCAGCAACGGTGGCGGCAGGGAAGGCGCGGGCAACGGGAGGACCGGCGGCCGTGCGGGCGGCGCGACCGCGGCCGGTCTGCCGGACGCCGACCTCGATGCCGCCGGGGCGGCAGACGCCAGCGACGACGGCGTGACCGGGGACCACGTGCCCGCAAGCCAGGCAGCGGTACCAAGCGGCCAGCCCGCTCGCAGCGGCGGCGCGCGGCCGCCTGGGCAGCGTCAGCAGCCCACGAGACGGCCCGGTTCCACCAACCGGCGGCCTAGCGGCAAGAAGAAGCGGCGGTAGGCGGCGTGCCGGGCCCGGTGGCGCCGCTGCCCCGCGCGGCGGCGGGCACTATGGCGGCGGCGCGCTCCGGCCGGGGCGGCCCGCGATGAGCACGCCCGGTGCCGGCGTCCCGGGGACGGTGCCCGCTGGCGCCTCCGGCGCCCCAACGCGGGCCGAGGCCGGCATCGCCGAGCTGCTGAGCACGAGGATCAGGGATATCCCCGACTACCCGCAGCAGGGCATCGTGTTCAAGGACATCACGCCGCTGCTGGCCGACGGCCCTGCGTTCGCTGCGGTAGTGGCGGAGCTGGCGGTCGGCCACGAGGGAGTGGACAAGGTCGCGGGCATCGAGGCCCGCGGCTTCATCCTGGCCGCTCCGGTGGCCTACTTCCTCGGCGCGGGTTTCGTGCCGGTGCGCAAGGAGGGCAAACTTCCGGCCCAGACCTATGCGCAGTCCTATGAGCTCGAGTACGGCAGCGCCACGCTAGAGGTGCATACCGACGCATTTGCGCCAGGTGAGCGAGTGCTGGTCGTCGACGACGTGCTTGCGACCGGCGGTACGGCCGCGGCGACAGCCGAGCTGGTCAGCCGGTCAGGAGCCACGGTGGCGGGGATTGTGGTGCTGCTGGAGCTCGGATTCCTGCACGGCAGGGACAAACTGCCCGGCCTGCCGGTCCGATCGCTGCTCGCGGTGTGACACAACGTACGGAGCCAGGCACGTCCCGAATCGTCCATCGATAGACTGAGTGGCAGGGCGGACGTGAGGAGCGCGTGTGGCCGGTGACTTGGCGACGGCCGGAGCGGCCGAGACCGATGTCACCCAGGTGCCGGGGGCGGACGAGAGGGTGACGTCGGCCGCAGGCATGCCCAGCCAGCCCGAGCCCGCGGCCAGGTCGGCCGGGCAGCAGCCCGGCGCCGAGCCCGCCGTAGCGGAGCCTGACGCGAAGTCAGCACAGGCGCGGTCAGGGGCGGAGCCAGCCGCGGCCGAGCCCACTGCTAGGCCGGCGCGATCGCGCAAGCGCCAGCCGGCCGAGGCGAAGCCAGCCCGCTCGCAGCGGCGCCGCAAGCCCGCCGAGCCTGACGGCTCCGGTCAGCTGCAGGAGACAGCGACGCTGCCGGCGACCGGGCAAGCCGCCCAGCACCTGCCCGCGGCGGCCGACGGCGCGGACGGATCGGAGCGCCAGTCTGCCGGGCGCGTGCAGCAGGCCGGGCCGGCGCACGACGGCTCAGGACCAGACGGCCAGCACCCGGCGAGTGCCGACGAGGCCGCTGCGGACGGCGCCGCCGCAGGCCATAGTCCAGCCGACGACAGTGCCGCCGCCTTCGGTGCCGCCGACGACAGCGCCGGCGACGACAGCGTCGGCGACGACATGCTCGCGAACCAAGACCACTCGTCGCCGTCTACCGGATCAAAGCCGGCCGAACAGGCACAGGACGGTGGATCTGGTACGTCTCAGCGCGGACCGCACGGCCGCGGGATCGGCGGCAAGAAGGGTCAGTCGCGGTCCCGCCGGGCTCACTCGGCTGGCTCCCCGGCTGGTGGCGGCCACACCCCGGCCGAAGTGTCGGCAGGCGCCGCGGCGGTGCGGCGCCGGCTTGCCAGGCTCGGGACCGCACGCGGCGGCGGCGTCAACCCGGTGCTCGAGCCGCTGATCAAGACCGTCCGCAGCACGCACCCCAAGGCAGACATCCGGCTCATCGAGCGCGCCTACGAGACGGCCGCGCGGATGCACGCCGGCCAGAAGCGCCGCAGCGGGGACCCCTACATCACGCATCCGCTGGCGGTGGCGACGATCCTGGCCGAGCTCGGCACGCCGCATGAGACGATCTGCGCCGCGCTGCTGCACGACACGATCGAGGACACCGATTACACGCTGACCGAGCTCCGGCAGGACTTCGGTGACGATGTTGCCGAGCTTGTCGATGGCGTCACCAAGCTGGACAAGGTCAAGTACGGCGAGGCCGCCCAGGCCGAGACCGTCCGCAAGATGGTCGTGGCCATGTCCCGCGACATCCGGGTGCTGGTCATCAAGCTGGCCGACCGGCTGCACAACATGCGGACGCTGCGCTACCTGCCGCGACCCAAGCAGGAGCAGAAGTCCCGCGAGGTCCTGGAGATATTCGCGCCGCTGGCCCACCGGCTCGGCATGAACACTGTCAAGTGGGAGCTGGAGGACCTGGCCTTCGCCACGCTCTACCCCAAGCGCTACGACGAGATCGCGCGCCTGGTGTCCGAGCGCGCGCCGCGCCGGGAGATGTTCCTCCAGGAAGTGGTCGAGGACGTGCAGGAAGACCTGCGCGACGCCAAGATCAAGGCAACCGTCACCGGGCGGCCCAAGCACTACTACTCCGTCTACCAGAAGATGATCGCCCGCAACGTCAGCTTCGACGACATCTACGACCTGGTGGGCATCCGCGTCCTTGTCGACTCGCTTCGCGACTGCTACGCGGTGCTCGGCACCGTGCACGCGCGCTGGAAGCCGGTACCCGGCCGGTTCAAGGACTACATCGCGATGCCGAAGTTCAACATGTACCAGTCGCTGCACACGACGGTCATCGGCCCCGAGGGCAAGCCGGTGGAGCTGCAGATCAGGACCTGGGGCATGCACCAGCGGGCCGAGTACGGCGTGGCCGCGCACTGGAAGTACAAGGAAGAGATGGCCGGCGGCAACGCGTCGGACATGACCTGGCTGCGGCAGCTAGTCGACTGGCAGCGAGAGACTTCCGACCCGGCCGAGTTCCTGGACACGCTCCGGTTCGACCTCGGCACCGCCGAGGTTTACGTCTTCACGCCGAAGGGCGAAGTCATAGCGCTTCCGCAGGGCGCCACCCCGGTCGACTTCGCCTACTCGATCCACACCGAGGTCGGGCACCGCACCATCGGCGCCAGGGTCAACGGCCGCCTGGTGCCGCTGGAGAGCGCGCTGAACAACGGCGACACCGTCGAGATCTTCACCTCCAAGGCCGCCGACGCCGGCCCGAGCCGCGACTGGCTCGGCTTCGTGAAGAGCGCCAGGGCCAGGAACAAGATCCGGCACTGGTTCTCCAAGGAGCGTCGCGAGGCCGCCGCCGAGAACGGCAAGACCGCGATCGCCAGGACCATGCGCAAGCAGGGCCTGCCGCTGCAGCGGCTTGCCACTGCCGACGCGCTGAACGCGATCGCGACCGAGCTTCACTACACCGACCTGTCCGCGTTGTACGCCGCGGTCGGCGAGGGCCACGTCAGCGCCCAGTCGGTCGTCGCCAAGCTGGTCAAGTCGGCCGGCGGCGTCGAGGGCGCGCAGGAGGACCTGGCTGAGGCCACGCTGCTGACCAGGACCCCGAGGCCCGCGCCCTCCGCGGGCGACTCCGGCGTGGTCGTGGAGGGTGCCGCCGACGTCTGGGCCCGGCTGTCGCGCTGCTGCACCCCGGTGCCCGGCGACGAGATCACCGGCTTCGTCACCCGCGGCAACGGCGTCTCCGTCCACCGCATCGACTGCCAGAACCTCGGCCACCTGGTCCAGGCACAGCCCGAGCGCGTGGTCAACGTCCGCTGGTCGCCGCGCGAGGGCTCCCAGTTCCTGGTCGCGATCCAGGTAGAGGCCCTCGACCGCACCGGCCTGCTGTCCGACGTGACCCGGTCGATCTCAGACCAGCACGTGAACATCCTGTCCGCGACGGTCCAGACCACCCGCGACCGCGTGGCGTTCAGCCGGTTCACCTTCGAGATGGGTGACCCCAAGCACCTCGGCGCCGTCCTGCGGGCCGTCCGCGCCATCGACGGCGTCTACGACGTCTACCGCGTCACCAACTAGTGCAGTAGGAGCCCCAGCGCGCGCCCTGCTCTGCGGCCGTGCCGCTGGCGGCCCGGACGCCGTGGCGAGCCCACCGGAAGCCCCAGTCCTCAGAGCCCCACTAACCCCGTCAGTATCGACGATCACATTCGCAAATGGGTGTATTTCGCAGACGCGGGCCGTTCTGGGTGGTGCTGGCGGGGGCTATAGCCCCGCCAGCACCACCCAGTCTTCGCCGGGTCGACTATTTGTCAGGCTTTGTAACCGGCCTTAGGGCCGCCCAGAGCCTTCTGTGCCTTGCCAGGTCTGCTATGACCGACCTGGCAAGGCACAGTATTGGCTGGCCGACCAATTTGTCATGCTTTGGTAGTAGCGGGTGCCGCCTCGCACGGTGGCGAGGGGCGTCTGCGAGCATGCTCTGCATGAAGCTGACGTCCAATCTGTCCGATGACCGCCGCGCGCACGTCGAGGGGCGGCTCCGCGCAAACCTGATGGCCTGGCTGACCACCGTGCGCCCGGACGGGCGGCCTGACAGCGTGCCGGTGTGGTTCCTGCTGCGCGACGATGAGACGATCCTGATCTACAGCCAGCCGGCGAAGGTCAAGCTGCGCAACATCAGCCACAACCCCCAGGTGACCCTCGGACTCGACGTCACCGACATTGGCCGGGACATCATCCGGATCGACGGCACCGCCGTGCACGTCCCGGACTTCCCCAAGGCCGACCAGATCCCCGAGTACGCGGCCAAGTACGCCGAGCGCATCGGCGCCCACTTCGGCACCGCTGCTGACTTCGCCGCCCAGTACTCCGCGCCGCTGATCATCACCCCCACCCGCCTGCACGCCTAGGGGTGGATGCGGGTGCCCGCGTGCCCAGGGGGTGGATGCGGGTGCCTGCGCGCGTAGGGAGGCGGGAGCCTTCGCTCTAACCCGAGGTTTCCGGGTGCCTGGCGGAGCGCAGTCAGGCGTCTCGCGGCCGCACACCGACAGCGGGGCGTCCGGGGGTGCGCAGCGGGCGTAAACGTCGCTATGGTCCGTTGTCACCCAGCCCGCCTCGGGCCAGATAGCCGCCAGGTAGCGGATACCTGTGCCAGCCCGCGGAGCAGCCCCGGACGCCCCGCGCCCAGCTAAGGGACGTGATCAGCCCGAGAGCTCGGCCAGCGTGCGCTCGGCCTCGGACAGCCAGGACCGGCGCGCTTCGAGCGCCTCCTGGGCCTGCTGCTGTGCCTTCTCATCACCGCTGGCCTCGGCCTTGGCGAGCTGGCCTTCCAGCTGAGTGATCGCCGCCCTGATCTGGTTCACGGTGCCCTTCGCACGCGACAGCGCCTCGGGGTTGGTCCGCCGCCAGTGCGAGTCCTCAGCCTTGCGCAGCGAC
>DASPWG010000287.1:0-24709 GCA_035621915.1 Streptosporangiaceae bacterium | reverse complement strand
GCGCGCCTGGAGGGACTCGAACCCCCGGCCGGCTGCTTAGAAGGCAGCTGCTCTATCCGGCTGAGCTACAGGCGCCTAAGCGCACATTGTGCCGCACGCAGATCACGCTACGGACACACGTTTGGCCGTGGCGGTGGCTGCGCCGGGGCGGGCGATTGCCTATCGTCGTGTCCTATGCTTTTCCGCCTGACTCAGCCGATCCGACTGCTACGGCGCGCAACCCGGATCGAGACACCGCGGTGAACGGCGCGCTGCTGGTCGCGGGCACGACCTCGGATGCCGGCAAGAGCGTCATCACCGCCGGGATAGTGCGCTGGCTGCGCCGCCAGGGCGTCAGCGTGGCTCCGTTCAAGGCACAGAACATGTCGCTCAACTCCTTCGTGACCGCCGACGGCGCCGAGGTAGGCCGCGCGCAGGCCATGCAGGCGGCAGCGGCCGGCATCGAGCCCGATGCCCGGATGAACCCGGTCCTGCTCAAGCCGGGAGCGACCGGCAGCCAGGTCGTCGTACTCGGCCAGCCAGTCGGAGAAGTGGATGCGGCCGGATATGCGGAGCACGCGACGCGGCTGCTCGACGTGGCGCTGGACAGCCTGAGCCAGCTCCGCAAGGAGTACGACGTGATCATCTGCGAGGGCGCGGGCAGCCCGGCCGAGATCAACCTGCGCGACACCGACATCGCCAACATGGGCCTTGCCCGCGCCGTTGGCCTGCCGGTCGTCCTCGTCACCGACATCGACAGGGGCGGCTCCTTCGCGGCGCTGCACGGCACCGTGGCGTTGCTCGAACCGGAGGATCAGGGCCTCATCTCCGGCTTCCTCATCAACAAGTTCCGCGGGGAAAGGGCGCTGCTCGAGCCGGGCCTGGGCATGCTGCGCGGGCTGACCGGCAGGCCGGTGCTCGGCGTCCTGCCCTGGGCGGACGGCCTGTGGCTGGACGCGGAGGACTCGCTGGGCCTGGCGGCCATGGCCAGCACGGCCAGGGCGCAGGCCGCTGGCCCGCCGCTCGGCGCGGACGTGCTGCGGATCAGCGTGGTGCGGCTGCCCCGGATCAGCAACTTCACCGATATCGACGCGCTCGCCGCCGAGCCAGGCGTGCTGGTACGGCTTGCGGCAAGCCCGGCTGAGCTTGCCGACGCCGACCTCGTCGTCCTGCCGGGAACGCGAGCCACCGTGGCCGATCTCAGCTGGCTGCGCGAGCGTGGTCTCGCGGATGCCATTACGGCTCGGGCCAGGAAGGGGCTGCCGGTGCTCGGCATCTGCGGCGGGTACCAGATGCTCGCGTCCCGGATAGCTGACGACGTCGAGTCCGGCGCTGGCGAGGTGTCCGGCCTCGGCCTGCTGCCCGCCAGGGTGACCTTCTCCGAGTCCAAGACGCTGGGCCGCCCGGCAGGCAGTGCGTACGGCGCGCCGGTAACGGGATACGAGATCCATCACGGGGTCGTTTCCTGCTCCGGCGTTACCGCCGAGCCGTTCCTGGACGGCTGCCGCAGCGGCGCGGTGTGGGGCACTAGCTGGCATGGGACCATGGAGAACGACGAATTCCGGCGCGCGTTCCTGACCGAGGTCGCCGCGCTGGCCGGGCGCGACTTCAAGGTCGCCTCGGACACGTGCTTCGCGGCCATGCGCGAGGCCGCGCTTGACCGGCTCGGCGACCTGGTCGCAGACAACGTGGACACCGCGGCCCTGTGCCGGCTGATCGAGGGTGGGCCGCCGCCGGGCCTGCCGGTGCTTCCGCCGGCCGGCGTGCGTGCCCGATGATCAGGACGATGCGGCGTTGGTAGCGGCGGAGTCCTGCGGCACCGGGCTGACGGACCGCTCCAGCGGCCCGGTGAGGGTTGCCTTGCGCAGCGCCGGGATCAGCGCTCCCAGGACGAGCGCGCCGGCCACGCACGCGAGCCCGCCGCTGACCACGGAGAAGTCCAGCCCGACGAGCCTGGCTACCCCTCCGGCCTCGACGTTTCCAAGCGAAGGAGCGCTATTGACCTGGGCCAGGTAGAGGCTGCTGACCCGGCCTCGCAGCGGGTCGGGCGTGTAGCGCTGCAGCAGCGCGTTGCGCAGGACCTCCGAGATCAGGTCTCCCATGCCCGCCAGGGCCAGGAAGACCAGCGCCACCGGCAGGTTGTCGACCAGGCCGAACGCCGCGATCGCCGCTCCCCACACGATGCCCGCGCCGATCACGACAACGCCCGGCCGCCTGAGCCTGCCGGTCCACCCGCTGGAGGCCGCGCCGACCATGGCGCCCAGGCCCGGCGCGGCCGCGAGCAGGCCGAAGGTGGCCGAGCCGCCGTGAAAGTGCTGCGTCGCCAGCGCCGGGAACAGCGCCGAGGGCATCCCGAAGATCATGGCGTTGGTGTCGACGAGGAGCATGCCCCCGACGACTCCGTTGCGGCGGACGTAGCCGAAGCCGGCGGCCAGCGACTTCAGGCCGGGCCGCTCGGCCCTGGTCTCTGGCGGCAGCGGCCCGACCGCCGTCATGGCCAGCGCGAAGATGGTGAAGCACGCGGCATCGATCGCGTAGCAGCTGGCGACGCCGCCGGACCCGGCGATCAGCAACCCGGCGAGCGCGGGGCCGCCGAGCTGTCCGAGCTGGCTGGCGGTGGCGTTGAGCGCCGCCGCGGCCGCGAGCCGGTGCTCGCCGACCAGGGCCGGGGTAGCCGCAGTGGACGCCGGGGCGCTGAGGCCGGCCAGCAGGCCGATGCCGAAGGTCAGCACGTACAGCGGCCACAACAGCGGATGATCGAGCAGGCTGTTGCCCATCAGCAGCGCGGCCAGTGCCGCCTGCGGCAGCCGGACCGCCATGAGCAGCGTGCGCCGGTCGTGCCGGTCGGCCAGCATGCCGCCCGCCAGCAGGCCGATCAGCATGCCCCCGCTAGAGGCGAGCGTCAGCAGCCCGACCGCGAGGGAGTTGTGCGTTAGCCCGTAGACCTGCCAGTTGGCTGCGGTGGTGGCCACGGCGTTTCCCGCCATGGAGACGAACCGGCCGGCAAACAGGCGGCGGTAGTCCCGGCTCTCCCGGAGCGGCGCGATGTCGATGGCAATCTGCCCGATGCGCAATGCCAGCTCCGGTTGTCGGGGGATTGGTCACCGGTCGCGGTGGCCGTCTGAGCAGGTTACTGGCCGACTACTAGCGCTTGCTTCACCCGGTCCGCAAACGGGGCGCATACGGTGAGCGGCGTTGCCCGCACGGCTCAGGCCGGCCCGGCCTCGACCAGCTCGACGGCGTCGAACTCCCAGAACGCGCGCAACGCGGCGAGTCTGCCCTCGCCGTTACTGCGGTAGGTGTAGACGCCGTGCACCACCGCCACGTGCCTGCCGCCGTGAAGCACGGTGCGAATGATGCCGACGTCCGCCACCTCGTCACCGCACAGGTAGCTGCTCTCGATCTCGAAGGTGATCAGCTCGTTGGGCGCGATGACGTTGTCGTAGAACGCCGCGATGGCCTCCGGTCCGCTATGGCCATTGCCGGCCGGGTCGAACGGCGAGGGTCCGATCGGATCCTGGATCACAGCATCGGGCGCCCACAGCGCGAGCCATGCCGCACGGTCCTTCGCCCTGACCGCCGCCTGCGATCGGCGCGCGAGGTCACGGGCGGTGAGAGTCTGCTCTGCCAAGGCCGCGGACCTCCTCCGGCCGGGTATCCGCAAGAGCCCTGTCGCTGTTGCGAACGGCCAGAAACTAGAACATGTTCTACATGGAAGTCAACCGGTGCGTCGCGGCCCGCCCCCTGAACCCGACTATGTGTCAGTTGCGGGATAGGAGAGAAGCGGCTCTGTCATGCCGATCTTGGTAGCGTGCTCGAACATGCGTTTGATCCACGCCGCCCAGTGGGGCGCCGTGTAACGTCGGAGCGGCTAGCCGATATTGGTGTTATGGGGGTGTCCTCGCGGAGGCATTGGCGGCACCGGCCTGCGCATGGACCGCGCTATTCCCGTTGCCGCATTACGTACAGGTCGCGATCTTCGATCTCCTGCGCGCGGGCAACCATCTCCTGCACGTCAAGTCCTACATGGACGTACCTGCCAGAGAGCGCATCGGCCTCTCCTGAGGCGAGGAAGGTCACTAGCTGCCCTGCCCGTTCTGGCGCAACCTCTGCCCCGCGCGCGATGAGTCCCTCGAAGAACTGCTCGACACTCGGCTCGCCGCATGACCGGCCGTACTCCGTCATCGCGGTGCGCACGAAGCCCGGCATGATCGTGAAGACCTGCACTCCGTGAGCCCGCGTCTCCGCCGCGAGGTTTTCTGCCAGCCGATATAGGGCGGCCTTGCTGGTTGAGTAGGACGAGACCATCGGCCAGGCGGCGAACCCTGACCCACTCGAAACGTTCACGATCCGGCCGTGGCCTCGTTTGAGCATGCTGGGCAACACGGCAGCCGAGCAGTAGAGCGGACCGCGGACGTTTATTTCCATGGTTCGCCACCAGTCATCCGGGTCGGTCGCTACGATCGCGCCGATCGGGCCAGGCACGCCGGCATTGTTCACGAGAAGATCAATGAATCCCATGTCGCGCTCGACCTGAGCGATCATGCGCTCGACGTCTTGACGATCCGCAACATCAGCCCGGATGGCCAGTGCGCGTCCGTTGCGCGCCGCGATCTCTGCTGCCGTGCCGGAGATTTCGTTTTCGGAGCGCGCACAGACGGCGACCGAAGCCCCGGCGTCGCTCAGGGCCAGGGCTATTGCTCTCCCGACTCCGCGACCTGCCCCCGTGACCAACGCCACTTGCCCGGCGAGATCGAAGGCGGCATTGCCATGCTCTTGTGGGCTCACTGGGGGCGCCCTTCTGTGGGTACTAGCCCACAAGACCGGTCGGTGACCAGACATGACCGGCCACGGTCGGCACCAGGGCCAAGAACACCAACCCTCGCAACCGGTACTGCGCCTGTCAATCCTCACACCCTGCTGGGCGGGCACGTCGTGACCCCGGTCGACCACCTCGGCCAGCCCGTGATCGGGACCATGCCACCAGTGCCCCCGCAGCGGCCCGTCCAGCCCGCAGCCTCCCCGGCTTGTCGTCAACTGGCTCGCAGCGGCCAGAGCGGGTTACGTCGTCAACCCAGTTGACCACCTCGGCCAGCTCGTGACCGGGACCGTTCCGCCAGTGCCCCGGCAGCGCTAACCCAAAATCCGGCTGGCCTCGGCCAAACACATGTTCGACCCACCGACCAAGATCGGCATGGCGGGGCCGCTTCTCTTCTATTCCCTATGTGTCAGTTGCAGGAACGCAAACCATTACATACCAGGCATGATCATTACGGAAACGCGCACAGAGTCATTTCGGCCACGTCATTCCAGCCACGCCCCAGGGCCGCTGACCGCCTCGAGCGCACGGGATATTCAGAGTGATTTGTGATGATATGACAAGACGATCTTCCATCTGCTGCGGGAAGGGCGGCTGACCTGGGCATTTACCCGATGGCGAGCTGGATCAGGCGACACGGCCGTCGTTACGGCGCTGGATAGCGGGTATGTGGGACAGTTGATCGACCTAACTGAAGGAGTGACATGGCTCTGCCAACCCTGACTCCAGAGCAGCGCGCCGAGGCGCTGGCGAAAGCCCAGGCCGCGCGCAAGGAGCGAAGCGAACTCCTGGCCAAGGTCAAGGCCGGGAAGGTAACCATCGCCCAGCTGCTCGACCGCAAGGACGACGTGGCCAAGAAGACCAAGGTTGCCCAGGTCATCAAGGCCCTTCCGGGCTATGGACCGGCCAAGGCCGCGGCGATCATGGAGGAAGCGGGCATCGACGACAACAGGCGCGTAGGCGGTCTTGGCGACCAGCAGCGCCGCAAGCTGCTTGACGCTGTAGCCGGCTGAGACCCGGTTCGCGCCGCCAGGCGGGCACCGGGACACCGAAGGAGCAGGGCACCGGCAGACCGTGCTGCGCACGGGTTACGCACAGTTATTTAACGTGCGTAACCCGTGCGCAGGCCTTATCGTGCCGAGGGTGACAAATGCGTCCTCTTCGCTGCCTGCACTTTCGGATCCGGAACGGGCGTGCCTGGCGCTGGCCTGGGAGGCGTTGCTAGCCGGCACCATGCCGATCGGGGCCGTCGTGGTGGACGCGACCGGCACGATCATCGCGTCTGGCCGCAACGCCGTGTACGGCACGGCCGATCCGCCACTGATCTCCGGCAGCGCGCTCGCGCACGCCGAGGTGAACGCGCTCCTGTGGTTGCCGACCGGCAAGGAGCACGCGAGCTACCAGCTGGTGACGTCGCTGGAGCCCTGCCTGCTGTGTACGGGTGCGCTGCGGATGGCCGGGCTCGGCGCGGTGACCTATCTGGGGGCCGACCCCCGCCATGGCGGGCTCTGGGCCCTGACCTCGCCGATGTATGCGGCCCGCCAGGAGGTCAAGGTTGCCGGACCGCGTGCCGATCAGGTCGGCCTCCTGGCTGCCGGCCTGACGTTCGCCTACCACCGTCGGCGCAGTGCGACCAGCGCCTTCGGCCTGGCTTGCCAGGAACGGCGGCCCGACATCGCCGCGGCAGGTACAGCACTGGCAGCAGCCGGGCTGTTCGCAATGGCCGAGCGGGAGATGTCGTGGGCAGCGGCGGAACCGGTGCTGCTCGCCGCCGTCTAGGCGATCCGCTGCTGAGACGGCGTCCGCCAAGGCGTGAAGGAGCGAGCCATGCACTGATGGCGGGCTTCCCGATGCCGGGCCGGGCGCGGACGGCCTGACTGCGGAGGCCGCGATGTCGGGGTCGGAGCCCTTGCCGTTCAGCCCAGGCGAATGTATGTTCGAATTACAAGCGAAGCTGCCTGTCTTCCCCAGGGCGGTCACCGGCACCGGGCCGGTCTCGCTCCCAGGGAGATCAGCAGCATGCGCCCCATCCGCGGCGAGCCCGTCGACGTTTGGCTCCGGCATGGCCGGCCAGCTCGATTCGTCTGGCGCGGCCGGCTCTACGTGGTCCTGTTCGTGCTCGACCGGCGGCTCAGCCTGCCGCCAGCGCCGGCGCCGCCGCCGGAGAACGGCGGTGACCAGCCACCAGGGCACGAGCACTGGCTCGTGGAAGCCACGGCTCAGCAGGCCACGGCGCCGGCCACCTATGAACTGGCCCATGACCTCGCAACCGACCGCTGGACGCTTTCTCGCACCTGAGCGATGCGCCGCTGCCGCGGGCAGTGTCCGCACGCGTTTGCGGGGAAGCGCCCGCCCGCAATTCCGCCAGCCGAGGGCCGCATCCATTTCAGCGGAAACGCCAGCCGGCCGAGGCTGCATGCGCCTCCGCGGAAACGCCCTGGGGCGCGGCTGCGGCGTCGGCGCGTCGCGCGCATCATCGCCTTGCTGCCAATTAGTCTCGGTGCACTGGGGCGCTTCCGATGGGGTTTCTGGCCTGCATGACGGTGCGGGGCTAGAACCGGGGGTGCGCCATTGAGCGGCGACGGCGGGCCGGACAGGCCGGCTGCCGGCGGGCGGTCACGGTCAGGCGGTCACGTGCGCTCAGCGTCTTGTCAGGGGGCAAGGCGGGAACACGGGGAGGTTGCGGTCCATCATGCCCGGCGGCAATTGGCGTGTGCAGAGGCAGGCCATTCCCGGTGCCGCGCTCATCCGGTGGTGAGGCACTGCGGCGGCTAGCGAGCCGGCCGCGGCGACCTGAGCGCGTGCCCGACTGCGAGCGGGAAAGCCGGTAACTGGTCATGCCTCATCGACGACGGCTGAATTGGCTGCCGCGGGCCCTGGCCATGGCAGCCTGTCTAGCCGTCGTGGCCGCAGTCGGCCGGCCGCTCCCCGCCACGGGAGCCGCCGCAACGCAGGCGCAGGTGATCACCAAGGGCGGTCCGGCTGCCGCGGGCGGGCAGGCCGCCACCCGCCTCAAGGCGGTGTTCTATCACGGCTACCGTTTCGAGGTCCCGCGATCCTGGCCCGTGATCAGTGACTGGCGGAATCCCACCGCGTGCGTGCGATTCGACGTGCACGCCGTATACCTCGGCGTTCCCGGTGTAAATCAAGATTGCCCTAGCTGGCTTGTAGGCACGACCGAGGCTCTGCTGATCCAGCCCGCGCCAGCAGCCACGCCCCGCAGGTCGGCGGAGAACCCGATCGCGAACCAGGTCACCGCTACCGCGCCGTCGGTCGAGGTGACCGCCACCTTCGACACAGACCCCACCGTGATCTACCAGATCCTGGCCAGTGCGGGCCTGGCCGCGCCGGTGATTGTCGCGCCGAACCCGGCACGGCTGGCAGCAGCTCAGCTGCCGGGGCCGGCCGACGCGGGCGGGGCGGCACCAGGCTGGGTGACGGCCGACGCGCTATCGGCGAGCCAGGACCGGGCCGCTCCGGCGCTGATCTTCCGCGTGGCCGCGCCCGAGTTGCCAGCGACGGTGGCCAATGACGTCGGACTCGGCTTCGACGTGTGCGCGGCGCCGAGCACGAGCACGATGCGTGGGTGGCGGCAGGACTCGCCCTATCGCGCTGTCGGCATCTATATCGGCGGCGCTGACCGAGCCTGCGACCAGGAGAACCTCTCCAGCGGCTGGGTGCGGCAGGAAGCTGCCGCGGGCTGGCGCTTCATGCCCATGTACGTCGGCCCGCAGGCGTCGTTCGGCCAGCTAAACGACCCGGCCAGGCAGGGCGCGGCCGCGGCAGCAGATGCGGTGCAGCAGGCGCAGCGCCTCGGCTTCGGGCCGCGGACCCCGATCTACTACGACATGGAGGCCTACCCCCCGTCGCAGACAAGCAGCGCGCTTGAGTTCCTGTCCGCCTGGACCGCGCAGCTGCACGCGCTCGGTTACGAGTCCGGGGTGTACAGCAGCTCCGATTCCGGCATCACCAACCTCGCGAGCGAGTACCACAGCCGCCGGTACGCGATGCCGGACGTCATCTACGACGCGCTGTGGAACGGCTCGCAGAATGTCAGCGATCCGGTATTCGGGCACGGCGAGTGGACCGGGCGGCGCCGCCTGCACCAGTTCAGCGGGAACGTGCTCCAGACCTACGCCGGCGTCACCCTGGACATCGATCAGGACTATCTCGACCTGGGCCTGACCGCCCCCGGCGGGACCACGCAGGCCGCGCCGGCGGCGTCCTTGGCTGACTCTTCGCGGAGCTTCTTCTACGAGGGCACTGACCATCAGCTGTGGGAGGACACAAGGGCCGCCTCGGGCACCTGGTCGCGCACTGATCTCGGCGGTCAGCTCAGCTCGCCGCCGAGCGTGGTGCAGGTCGGCCGTTCTGGCCTTGCCGTGCTCTACCGCAGCAAAGCCGGCGAGCTGACGGTGGTGCGCCGCAGCGGGAGCCGGTGGCAGGCCGCTGAGGCCCTGCCGATGATGGGGATCATCGGCGGCGCACCGCGCGCCGTCGCCCAGACCAACGGCGTCATCGACGTCTTCTGGTCCGGCCACTACGACAAGCACCTGTGGCACGGCGAGTACAACCCCGGCCAGGGCTGGAGCGGCCCGCAGCGGCTCGGCGGCAGCCTGGCGGGCTGGCCCTACCCGGTGGAGTCGGCTACCGGCCAGGTCCAGGTCTTCTGGGAGGGGACCGACGGCAGGCTGTGGCGGGTCGCCCGCGGCGTCGGCGCAGGCTGGACGTACCCGGAGGACCTCGGGATGGGCCCGATGGGCGGTCCTCCGTTCGCGGTGCAGCTGCCCGACGGCGAGACCGACGTGTTCTGGCGCGGCAAGATCCCGCACTCGGTCTGGTCAGCCGTGATCACGGCCAGCCGCCGTGTCCGCGGGCCGACGAACCTGGGCGGCCACGTGACCGGATCGCCGTGGCCCGTTGTCGCCGCCGGGCGCGAGGCTGTGTTCTTCCGCGGCCCGCACTCGGAGCTATGGGAGATCTCCCGCGGTGCAGGCGGTCGCTGGTCGGCCCCGGCCAGGGTCGGGACTATCGGCAGGCTCGGTTCCGCGCCGGTCGCCGCGAGCGGCGGCGCGGGCGCGCCGCTGACGCTGTTCTGGATCGGCCCGCGCTCCGGACTGTGGTCGGTCAGCTATACGGCGGGCCGCGGCTGGCAGGCTCCGGTCAACCTGGGCGGCCGGGTCAAGTGAGGGCCGCGCCGCGACAGCCTCGTCCGCGGCAATGGCCCGCCATTACTTAGCGTTGACCTATCCTTTATGCCAGCCTGCGCGTGGCTGAATCAGCTCTGCGCGGACACAGCCCAGCCTGCGCCGAGGCGCCCCGCCCTGGCCCGGCTGCCGCGCCGTACGCCGGTGCGGCGGCGGCGAGCGTGGGTAGGGTTTCCGGGAACCCGCTCGCGGGTTCCCGTACTGTTGTACGAGATTTGGCCAGCGCAAGCCGTCCGTCGAGCTAGGAACCCCATGACCGCAGAACCGGAGAAGCCCGCCCCCGTACCTCGGCATTCTGTTCCCGGCCCGGTCCGCCGGGCGGCATCCGCGTTCGGCGAGGCGGTTCTCCGTATCCTGCCGGAGTCGATCAGGCGGCGGGCGGAGACCGAAGCCGGCAAGCGCTTCATGCGGTTCGTGCCGGTGGCCATAGCCGCGCTGCTGTCGAGCCAGATCACGCTGGCAGTGCTCGTCTGGATGGACGTCACGGCGGGCAAGGCCGCGCTGTGCGCGTCGATCGTCGGCGCCCTCGTCAGCTACCTGCTCAGCCGCTGGGCCTGGGAGCGCAAGGGCCGGCCCGACCTCCTCAGGGAGACGGTGCCGTTCTGGATTGTCTCGCTGGCCGTCTGGGGCGTGCTGTCCCTCACCAGCCACTACGCCGGCGCATTCGCCAAGCAGGAGCACCTGCACCACCTGGCCAGGGTTGCGGTTGTCAACGGCGCCTACCTGGCCGCGAACTGCATCACTTTCGTGACCCGGTTCCTGATCTTCCACTACTTCCTGTTCGCGAACAGGCGTCAGCCGGCAGTCGTAGCGGAACTGGCCCCGGCGTCCGGGGGCTCGGGCGCAGCCGGCGTCGCCGCCGCGCCAGACGACGCGCCGCAGATGGCGCTGGCCGCCGACTCGGCGAGCCAGCCCAAGCCGGAGGCCTGACCACCGCCGCGCGTTCCGGCCGGTGGCCGCAGCGCGGCCGCCGATGTGGCCGGCCGCCGATCGGCCGCCGATCGGCAGCCGATCGCCCGGCCACCCGGCGCTGGCTATGCCATGCTGGAGAGCCACTGGGCCATGCTGGAGAGCCGCCGGCGCACGCGCGGGCTGTCCGCGAGGGGCTCGGCGCGCGGGCTGCGTCGGCACGGGAAGGGGCCGGCGCGGGAGGAGGTAGGCCGTCGTGACGTGGCCGGATGGCGATGGCGCACCTGCAGTCATGAGTCCGGACGTCGAGGAGTCATACCGGATCCTGCGCGAGCGCGTCGACCTGACCCGGCTGCCGAAGCTGTGCCGGGACGTGACCGAGCGCGTCATCCATGCCACGGCTGACTTCGACTACCTGACTGACCTTGTCTGCGACGAGGACGCCCTGGCCGACGCGGTCGCGGCCCTGGCCGCGGGGGCACCGGTGATCGCCGATTCCGCGATGGTCGCGGCCGGAATCACCGGCTGCCCGGTCGTGTGCAAGATCAGTGAGCCGCTCACCCAGCGGCTCGCCAGGACCGCGGGCATCTCACGCGCGGCCGCGGCCGTGCGGCTGGCGTTCGGCGAGGCCGGGGCGGGCGCGGTATGGGTTGTCGGCGGAACGCCGGCCGCGCTGCAGGAGATCCTGAGCCGGCGGGTGGAGCCCGCATTCGTGGTTGGCATGCCCGCTGGCTTCGTCGGCGCGGCCGCCGCCAAGGACGAACTGCGGGCCAGTGACCTGCGCTCTGTTACTAATATGTCGGAAAAGGGCGGTCCGGTGGCGGCCGCGGCTGCCTTCAGTGCCCTGCTGAGATCCGCCTGCGAGGTCAGCGGATCGAGGGCGGGCTGGGGACCGGAAGGCCCGGCTGCCCTGGCGGACGACGATGGCGCCGGCTGGTAGCGCCGGGACGGGAGCTTACCGACGTGATGCCGGACGGCCAGCCCGATAGCGGCGAGCCTGGCGGTAGCGGGCCTGGCGGCGGCCAGCCTGGCTGTGCGCTGCCCGCAGCTGATAACGCCTTCCCTGACGAGCAGCGCGCTGCCGTCTACCGCGTCATAGCGGAACGGCGTGACGTGCGGCGCGGCTTCCTGGCCCGCCCAATCCCGCCAGAGGTGCTGGAGCGCGTCCTGTCCGCCGCGCACCGTGCCCCCTCGGTGGGCTTCTCCCAGCCCTGGGACTTCATCGTCCTCACCGATCCCGCCAGGCGCGCCAGGATCAGGGAGCTGGCCGAGCGTGGCCGGCAGGACTACGCGGCCTCGCTGCCGGGCGCCAGAGGCAGGGCCTTTGACCGGCTAAAGACCGAGGCAATCCTGGAGGCGCCGGTCAGCATCGTCGTGACCTGCGATCCGACCAGGGGTGGCCGGCACACCCTCGGCAGGCACGCCCAGCCGCAGACCGCCAGCTACTCCAGCGTCCTGGCGGTGGCCAACCTCTGGCTGGCGGCGAGGGCCGAGGGCCTCGGAGTTGGCTGGGTGAGCTTCTTCAGCGAGCGCGAGATCGCGGCTGAGCTCGGCCTGCCGCCGCACCTGGAAGTCGTGGCCTACTTGTGCCTGGGCTATGTCAGCGAGTTCGGACCAGAGCCGGAGCTGGCGCTCGCCGGGTGGGCAAGGCGCCGGCCGCTTGGCTGGGCGGTGCACGCCGAGCAGTACGGCCGGCGCGAGCTGCCGGGCGGCCGGGCCGTCAGCCTGCTTGACGAGGTCCTCGTCGGCATCGGGCCGCTGGACGCCGGCGCGATGGCTGCGGCCAGGCAGCGGCAGGGGATGATGACCAAGCCCGCCGGCTCGCTTGGCCTGCTCGAGGACATCTCGGTGCAGCTGTCCGGTCTCGCGCGCAGCTGCCCGCCGCCGCTGCCAGAGCCCGCGGCGGTCGCGGTCTTCGCCGCCGACCACGGTGTCCATGCCCAGGGCGTGACGCCGTGGCCGCAGGAAGTGACCGCGCAGATGGTGGCGAACTTCCTGGCCGGCGGCGCGGTCGTCAACGCCTTCGCCGCGCAGGCGGGGGCCGAGGTGGTGGTCGTCGACGTCGGGGTCAGCGCCGACCTCGACCAGGTGCCGGGTCTGCTGCCGCGCAAGATCGGCCGCGGCACGGCCGACTTCACCGCCGGCCCGGCCATGACCAGGGAGCAGGCCGTGGCGGCCATCGGCGTGGGCATCGAGGTTGCCAGGGACCTGGTGGTCGCCGGGAACCGGTGCCTGCTCACCGGCGACATGGGAATTGCCAATACCACCGCGTCGGCGGCGCTGATCGCTGCGTTCACAGGCCAGGATCCGGCGATGGTTACCGGGAGGGGAACGGGTGTCGACGGCGCGACTCTGGCCAGGAAGATAGATGTCGTCCGCGGCGGCCTTGCCATGCACCGGCCAGATCCGGCCGATCCGGTCGGCGTGCTCGCGGCGTTCGGCGGCTACGAGCACGCCGCGCTGGCCGGGTTCATCGTCGCGGCGGCGGCCCTGCGGATCCCGGTGATCCTCGACGGCGTGATCGCCGGGGCGGCGGCCCTGGCCGCCTGCGCGCTTGCGCCCGAGGCCGCAGGGTGCCTGATTGCCGGCCACCGGTCAGTCGAGCCTGGCCATGCCGTCGCACTCGATCACCTGGGCCTGCGTCCGCTGGTCGACCTTGAGCTGCGGCTCGGCGAGGGCACCGGCGCGCTGCTGGCGCTGCCCATCGTGCAGAGCGCGTGCCGCGCGCTGCGGGACGTGGCGACGTTCGACTCAGCTGGCGTCACCGAGAAGGCATAGCCGGGTTCTGGCCGGTGCCGGGCAAGCCCGGCCCAGGGCCGACTAGCGGTCCACATTTACGCGCCACAGACGGTAATCTGCCCTAGCGGCACAGAATTACCGTCAAGGCCGGAAACTGTCGGCCGGTGAGCTGCAAACTTAGATAAGGGAGTGTGATACCCGCTCCCAGCAGCGCGCGCGGTCAGGGTGGTGAGGTGGACCGGAACGATGCAGGTCTGCTCGGTGATGAGCGACGCTGACCGCCGGTCCGGCGGCGGGTCGGCTCGACCGTTAACAGCTGGCCACAAAATAGGCCACCCGGTCCTGGGCAGTATGCAATTGGGACTAATCTGCGATGACTGAATCTCCTGGGGCGGGAGAACCGCACGCATGACCGAGCGACAGGAAGTGGCAGCCGCGCCAGCGCCATGGGTGGGCGCCGGCGGGCCACTTCCGGCTTCCCAGGATCCGGCGATCCCGCACGCGGCCCCGACCGTCGCCGGCGCTGACGAGCTGGCTGGATCCGACGGCGCTGCCGCATCCTCGTCCACCCGCCAGGACGTGCCCGGCGACCAGCGGGCCGGGCCCGGCTACCGCGGTACGCCCGCCGGGAATGCTCCGGCATCTGTCCTAGGCCGTCGCCCCGCCGACGCGGGAGACGAGCCTGCGGCCAGGGTGGATGCCCGCAAGCTCGAAAGCGCGCTGCTCACCCTGCGCAAGCCGATTGTCAGCGTGCCCCTGCCGCTAGAGGCGCCTGGCGTCGCAGCGGCACGGGCGGAGCGGCTCAAGCTACTCGGCCAGATCGATGATTACCTGCTGCCGCGGCTCAGGCAGTCGGGCGCGCCCATCCTGGTGGCGCTGGTGGGATCCACCGGCGCGGGCAAGTCAACGCTCATGAACAGCCTGGCTGGCCGGCAGGTGAGCGCGACCGGGATCCGGCGGCCCACCACGAACAGTCCTGTCCTGGCCTGCCATCCCAATGACATGCGGTGGTTTGCGGAAAATGTCTTCCTGCCGACCTTGCCGAGAGTCCGCCAGCAGGGTCTTGCGATGCCAGGCCGCGACGGCCTGCTGGTGCTCGCGGCCACGGAGGGAATGCCGGAGGGCGTCGCGGTTCTCGACACCCCGGACATCGACTCGGTGGTGCAGGCGCACAGGGACTTCGCCAACCAGTTCCTGGACGCTTCAGACCTCTGGCTCTTCGTGACCACAGCCCGCCGGTACGCCGACGCGGCCGTGTGGGAGATGCTCAAGGACGCGCGCGACCGCGGCGCCGCCCTGGCGGTCGCGCTGTCCAGGGTGCCGCCTCCGGCTGCCAGGCAGCTAGCAGAGCACTTCGATGCAATGCTCGACGCGAACGGACTGGGTGACATCCGGCGCTTCATCATTCCCGAGACCATCATTTCCGAGGACCGGCTGCCCGCGGATGTCGCGGAGCCGGTCCAGGAGTACCTGGCTGACACCGCCCGCCGCGAAGACCGGCGGGTCGCGGTGCTTACCCAGACGATGGCCGGCGTACTAGACACCTTCAGGGAACGGATCCCCGCCCTGGCCGCTCAGGCCGCTTCGCAGCTGGCCGTCGAAGTGGACCTGCGGGCCGGCGTCGAAGCCTGCTATGCCACCGGGCTGGCCGCTTTCGACGAGGCGGTCAGGAACGGCTCCATCCTGGACGGGGAGGTGCTGGCCCGCTGGCAGGACTTCGCCGGGACGGGCGACCTGCTCCGCACCCTGCAGGCACGCCGCGGCAGGGGACGGGTGGGCAAGGGCAAGAAGCAGCGTCTTCCGGCCAGGGCAACCGCGCTGAAGGCTGCGCTGCAGACCAGCCTTGAGTCACTGATCGTGTCGATCGCTGCGACGGCAGCGGAGCACGCGATCTCCGGCTGGCAGCAAAGCCAGGCCGGTGCTGCCCTGCTGGCGGGCCTGGCCAGCCCTGTCGCCGGGCCGGCCGGTGCGCAGGTTGCCGGGCAGTCCGAGGCAGATTTCGTGGCGTCGGCGCTGGCCGACCTCGGCCTGGCGCAGGGTTCTGACGCCGAGCACCCGGTCGGCCAGGCGGAGCTGGAACGAGCATCCGCCGGGCTGGCCGATGCCGCGGCGAAGGCGATCAGGGGCTGGCAGCAACACGTCAGGCAGCTGGTACGCGGCGAGAATGTCACGCGGCGCTCGATCGCGCGCGTCGTTTCCTTCGACGACCAGTCGCTGGCCCTGGTGCTCACCATCGGCGTACTCGGGTACGGCGGCGCCCCGGACGCTCAGGATGACGCGCAGCCAGGGGCGGTTCCCCAGAACCTGCTGACGTCGCTGTTCGGGGCCGGGCTGCTGCGCGATATCGGCGTTCGGGTGCGCCAGGACCTGCATGATCGGGTCGGCCTGCTGCTGGAAGAGGAGGCCAGCCGGTTCGCGGCGCTGCTGGACGCTGTCGCGGTTCCGGACGAGGCGATGGCAGCCGAGCTGCTGGAGGCCGGCTACGCGCTGGAGAGCGCCCGATGACCGTGATCACGGCAGATCAGGCTCAGCTGGATGCTGAGCGGGCCGGCCTATCGGCCAGGCTAAACGCGCTCGCCAGGCTTGTGCAGATCGGCTCGGCCAGGCGCGGGGCCGACGGCTTCAGCGACGACTTGATCGCTGAGGCCAGCGCGCTGCTTACCAGGGCAGGCGAGCGGCTGATGCTCTCCGCCGAGCACACCGTGGTTGCGCTGGCCGGCGGCACTGGCAGCGGCAAGTCCTCGCTGTTCAACAGGCTCGCCGGGGCGGAGTTCTCCGCTGTGGGCGTGACCCGCCCGGTGACCAGCGACGTGCATGCCTGTGTCTGGGGAGTGGCCGGATCCGGGCCGCTGCTTGAGTGGGTCGGCGTTCCGCGCCGCTATCGCTACGCCAGGTCGAGCGCGCTGGACAGCGGCGAGCAGTCGATGAACGGCCTGGTGCTGCTCGACATGCCAGACCACGATTCGGTGATGGGCCATGCCACCGACCAGGTCGACCGGCTGGTCGGCCTGTCGGACCTGATGATCTGGGTGCTCGATCCGCAGAAGTATGCCGACCGGGCGGTGCACCGCCGGTTCCTGGTCCCGCTGGCGGGCCATTCCGAGGTCGTGGCCGTGGTGCTGAACCAGTCGGACCTGCTCGCACCCGTGCAAGTTGAGGAGTGCGTCGGTGACCTGCGCCGCCTGCTCGACTCGGAGAACCTGCACGACGTGCAGGTCCTGGTAACCTCCGCCGCCACTGGCGCGGGCGTCGAGGAGCTGCGGAAGCTGCTCATCGATACCGTGTCGGCGCGCCGTGCCTCGGCCGCGCGCATCGCGGCCGACGTGGACAAGGTCGTCGCGGGCTTCCGGCCCTACGGCGAGCTCAGCGACGACGGCCCTGACGCGGCCGTGCCGACCATCCCGGCCGGGGCGGCGGCCAGGCTGGCGTCTGACTTCGCCGCCGCGGCCGGTGTGGCAGCCATCGGTGACTCGGTCCGCAGCGCCCGTGAACTCCGGGCCATGGACTACATCGGCTGGCCGGTCAGCTGGATGGCGGAGCGAGTGACGACCAGGGACCCGGTCAGGAAGATCAGGCTGGGCAAGATCTGGGAGGAGCTGCGCGGTGTCACCACTGGCCCGGCTGGCGCCCAGCGGGCAGAGATCGACAACTCGCTCACCGAGCTGGCCGACCAGGTGACGCCGCCATTGCCGCCGCCGTGGTCGCGGACTGTCAGGGCGGCCGTCAGGTCCCGCACTGACGAGATCCCGCCCGTGCTCGGCGGCGAGATCGGCGCGGCGTTGCCGGCCGAGGCCAGCGGCGAGCGCTGGTGGCGGGTGGCCGGGATCGCGCAGGGGCTGCTGCTCGGGCTCTCGCTGGTGGGGCTGGCCTGGTTCGGCGCGCTGCTGGCCATCGGGGTGTTCGGCGCCGCCAGCGGCGTCCCCATGGTCTTCACCGACAGGTGGCTGCTGCCGGTCGCGGTTCTCCTGGTCGTCGTGGCCCTGCTGGCCGGCTACCTGATAGCCGGGCTGTGCGAGAGGGCCGTCGAGGACGCCGCCGACCGCGAGCGGGATGAACTAGTCGAGGACATCAGGCAGCGGATGGAAGGCACGGCCCGCCATCTTGTGATCGCGCCCGCCGAGCACGAACTGGCTGAGCTAGAGCGGTTCCGCACCGGCCTGGAAGTGGCGGCCGGCCGCGGCCGCGTCAGCTAGCACGGCCCCTGTCTTCCGCGCCATGCGGGTCCGCCCGCCGGACATGGTCGCACAGCCCCGCACGAGCGGGCGCCGGTGATCCACAGGGTGCCCGCGATGCCGCCCCGTTACCCACAGCCGCAGTCGGCCGCCCGTCCTGCTGCGCTGGCCCGGTGCAGCCTGGTTCGCAGCAGGCGGCATCGAGCCGCCGTGGCGGCTGCCGGTCCCGCAAGACGGCCCGCCGCCGTGAACCTGAAGGAGGCAGGCGATGGCTAATGAGGCACAGGTTGTCGTTGCCGGATACATCGCGACCGAGCCGACGCTCGGGATGACCAGGTCGGGCGTGCCGACGCTGCAGATGCGGCTGGCATGGACGCCGCGCCGGCTGGACCGGGCCACCGGGGGCTGGACAGACGAGGCGAGCTGCTTCGCGACCCTGAAGGCCTACCGCAAGGTCGCCGCCAACGGAGCGGTATGCCTGCGCAAGGGCCAGCCGGTGATCGTCACGGGCACGCTGCGGATCCGCGACTACGACGGCAAGGACGGCAGCCGCCGGACCGCCATCGACATCACGGCCAATTCGATCGGCCATGACCTGGCCCGCGGAGTCGCTCAGTTCAGCAAGCTGCGCCCGGAGACGGAGCTGACAGCCGCCGAGCGGCAGGCCCTGAACCAGCAGGGCGAGGCACGCGAAACCGCGGACAGCTGGCCTGCTGCCGCCGACCCGGCCGACGAGATGTTCGACGAGGCCGAGGAGGCAGAAGTGGCGGAGGAGGCTGAGGAGGTCGGCGAGCCTGGCGAGAGCGAGGAGATACCGGACGAAAAGCTGGCGAAGTCTGGCAGGCGAAGCTAGCGCAGCGCGCGGCTTGTCCAGGTCGTTCCGCCAGGCGCCAGCTGGTGGCGGCGCGGGGATAGGGCCGGCGTGACCTGCGTGACACCGGCTGCCCTGGCCAGGCATGGGAGTTCGAAGTCGTGTCCTGCTGGCCCTACCCTTGATCCCATGCCGGAGTTCATCTACCAGATGAGCCGTGTCCGCAAGGCACACGGCGACAAGGTCATCCTTGATGATGTGACGCTCGCGTTCCTGCCCGGGGCGAAGATCGGCGTGGTGGGGCCGAACGGGATGGGCAAGTCGACGCTGCTGCGGATGATGGCCGGGACCGAGCAGCCCTCTAATGGCGAGGCGCGGCTGATGCCGGGGTTCACGGTCGGGATTCTGGAGCAGGAACCGAAGCTGGATGACTCCAAGACGGTGCTGGGCAACGTCGAGGAGGGGGTGGCCCAGACCAAGGCGCTGCTGGAGCGGTACAACCAGATCGCCGAGCTGATGGCGACTGATTACTCCGATGAGCTGCTGGCGGAGATGGGGGTGCTGCAGGAGCAGCTGGACCATCGGGCCGGCTGGGATCTGGAGTCCCAGCTGGAGCAGGCGATGGATGCGCTGCGCTGCCCGCCGCCGGAGGCGGAGGTGGCGGTGCTGTCGGGCGGCGAGCGGCGGCGGGTGGCGTTGTGCGCGCTGCTGCTGGCGCAGCCCGATCTGCTGCTGCTGGATGAGCCGACCAACCACCTGGACGCGGAGAGCGTGCAGTGGCTGGAGCAGCATCTGGAGAAGTACCCCGGCACGGTGGTGGCGGTGACCCACGACCGGTACTTCATGGAGAACGTGGCGGGCTGGATCCTGGAGCTGGACCGGGGCCGGGCCTATCCGTACGAGGGGAATTACTCCACTTACCTGGAGACCAAGGCGGCCCGGCTGAAGGTGGAGGGGCAGAAGGACGCCAAGCGGCGCAAGCTGCTGGAGGATGAGCTGGAGTGGGTCCGGTCCAGCCCGCGGGCGCGGCAGGCCAAGAGCCGGGCCCGGCTGCAGCGCTATGAGGAGATGGCCGCCGAGGCCGACAAGAACCGCAGGCTGGACTTTGAGGAGATCCAGATCCCGCCGGGGCCGCGCCTGGGCACCCAGGTCGTAGAAGTCGCCGACCTGGCCAAGGGGTTCGGGGACCGGGAGCTGATCGAGGAGCTGAGCTTCAGCCTGCCGCAGGGCGGCATCGTCGGCGTGATCGGCCCGAACGGGGTGGGCAAGACCACCCTGTTCAAGATGATCATCGGCGAGGAGCAGCCCGACGCCGGGGCGATCAGGATCGGTGACACCGTCAAGATCGCGTACGTCGACCAGGCGCGGGCCAGGATCGACCCGGACAAGAACGTGTGGGAGGTCATCTCCGACGGCCAGAGCTACATCACCGCCGGCAAGGTGGAGATCCCCAGCCGGGCCTACGTGGCGGCGTTCGGGTTCAAGGGCAGTGACCAGCAGAAGCCGGCTGGCGTGCTGTCCGGCGGCGAGCGCAACCGGGTGAACCTGGCGCTGACGCTCAAGCAGGGCGGGAACCTGCTGCTGCTGGACGAGCCGACCAATGACCTGGATGTGGAGACGCTGTCGTCGCTGGAGAACGCGCTGCTGGAGTTTCCCGGCTGCGCGGTGATCACCAGCCATGACCGGTGGTTCCTGGACCGGATCGCCACCCACATCCTGGCCTGGGAGGGCGGGGCCAGCTGGTTCTGGTTCGAGGGCAACTTCGAGGCGTATGAGAAGAACAAGATCGAGCGGCTCGGTGCCGAGGCCGCCAGGCCGCACCGGGTTACCTACCGCAAGCTGACCCGCGACTAGCAGCCGCATGCGCCCGGCCGGCCGCATCAGCCCCCGGTGCCACGGTTCCGCTTCTGGCTTGATCGCGGGTGGCTAGCTGCGCATATGCTCCTGTGAGCGCCAAACCGGCGCTAATCCCGTGCCCAGCCGATCGGAGCCTTCCCGCATGACCAGCCCCGACGCGTCGCCCGTCAATCCAGTACTGCCGGCGGCAGCGCAAGTCGGCCGAGGTCGGGACCTGCCGGAGCGCGCCAGGGTCGTGGTCATCGGCGGTGGCGTCATCGGCACCTCGGTCGCCTACCACCTGGCGCACGAGGGCATCAGGGACGTCGTGCTGCTGGAGCGCGACCGGCTGACGTCCGGGACGACCTGGCATGCGGCTGGCCTGATGGCCACCTTCGGCTCCACCTCGGAGACCTCGACGGAGCTGCGCAAGTACACGCGTGACCTGTACCTGCGACTGGAGGCCGAGACCGGCCTGGCGACCGGGATGCGCCAGGTCGGCCTGATCGAGCTGGCCATCGAGCCGGGCAGGCTCGAGGAGTACCGGCGGGTCGCGGCCTTCAACCGGCACTGCGGTGTCGAGGTGCACGAGATCTCGGCGCGGGAGGTCGCTGAGCTGTGGCCGCTGGCCAGGACCGACGATGTGCTGGCGGGCTTCTACATCCCGGCGGACGGGCGGGTCAATCCGGTCGACGTCACCATGTCGCTGGCCAAGGGCGCGCGGCAGCAGGGCGTGCGGATCATTGAGGGCACAGCCGTGACCGGGGTCTTGCGGAAGGACGGCGCGGTCACCGGCGTGCGCACGGCACGGGGCGACATCGAGGCCGAGTACGTGGTCAACTGCGCGGGCATGTGGGCGCGACAGCTCGGCGAGCTCGCGGGCGTGACGATCCCGCTGCAGGCTGCCGAGCACTATTACCTGCTGACCGAGCCGATCGCCGAGGTGAGCAGGGACTGGCCGGTCCTGGAGGACCCGGCGAACTACGGCTATTTCCGCGAGGAGGGCGGCGGCCTGATGCTCGGCATGTTCGAGCCGGTCTGCGCGCCGTGGAAGATCGAGGGCATCCCGCAGGACTTCTCCTTCGGCGAGCTGCCGCCGGACTGGGACCGGATGGGCCCGTTCCTGGAGAAGACCATGTCGCGGATCCCGGTCTCGATGCAGGTGGGCATCCGCAAGTTCTTCTGCGGCCCGGAGAGCTTCACCCCCGACCTTGCCCCGCTCGTCGGCGAGGCTGCCGAGCTGCGTAACTACTTCGTCGCCGCGGGCCTGAACTCCATCGGCATCCTCACCGGCGGTGGCATCGGCAGGCTGCTCGCGCACTGGATCGCGACCGGCCGCCCGGACATGGACGTGACCGGATTCAACGTCGACCGGCTGCATCCCTACCAGGCCAATCCCGAGTACCGCGCGACCAGGACCGTCGAGTCCCTCGGCATGGTCTACGCCACGCACTACCCGGGCAAGTCGATGCGGACGGCCAGGGGCGCTAAGCTGTCGCCGATCCATCACAGGCTGGTTCAGCGGCAAGCGTTCTTCCGCGACGTCAGCGGCTGGGAAGGGGCCGACTGGTACGCGCCGGAGGGATCCCTTCCCGCGGGCGCGGCACCAGACGCCGGCGAGCTGTCCTGGGGCCGTCGCGACTGGTATGCCTACTGGGAGGCAGAGCACCGCGCGTGCCGCGAGGGCGTGATCCTCATGGACATGTCGTTCATGGCGAAATTCGCCGTGCAGGGCCGCGATGCGGGGCGTGAGCTTGACTGGCTGTCGGCCAACCATGTCGACGGCCAGCAGGGCGTGATCACCTACACCCAGTGGCTGAACGACGACGGCAGGCTGGAAGCCGACCTGACCGTCACGAAGCTCGCGGACGACGACTTCTACGTTGTGGCGTCCGACACCGCGCACCGGCATGCGCTCACCTGGATGCACCGCCAATTCGGCGCGCGCGGCGCGCATGCCTTCGCCACCGACGTGACGTCGGCGTATGCGCAGATCAACATCCAGGGCCCGCGGTCGCGCGACTTGCTAGCCGCGGTCACCAGCGCGGACGTCAGCGACGAGGCGTTCGCCTTCCGCGCCGCGCGGCACATCGACATCGGCTTCGCGCGGGTGCTCTGCATCCGGATCACTTATCTCGGCGAACTCGGCTACGAGCTGCACATCCCGGCCGAGCAGGCGGTGCACGTCTACGACCGGCTGACGCAGGCTGGCCAGGAGGTCGGCCTCCGTCACGCCGGCCTGAAAGCGCTCTCCAGCCTGCGGATGGAGAAGGGCTACCGGGACTACGGTCACGACATCGACAACACCGACACTGTGCTGGAGGCGGGGCTGGGCTTCGCTGTCGCCCTCGACAAGCCGGGCGGCTTCGTCGGCAGGGACGCCGTGCTGGCCCAGAAGGGGGCAGGCAAGCTGGCCAAGCGCCTGGTGCAGGTGCTGCTGACCGATCCCGAGCCACTCATGTTCCACGCTGAGCCGGTGCGCAGGGACGGCGCCGAGGTCGGCTACATCCGGGCCGCCTCGTACGGCTGGACGCTGGGCGGCGCGGTCGGCCTGGCCATGATCGAGTCGGACGGCGAGCCGATCGACCAGTCCTACCTGGACGCGGGCGAGTGGACCGTGCAGATCGGCGACGCGATCTGCCCGGCCACGGTGTCACTGCGCCCGCTCTACGACCCGGCGGGCAAGCGCATCAAGATGTGAGCCGGCGCCGGTCAGCCGCCAACGACGAGGACGTGAGCGCCGGTGATGACGCCATTGGTCACCGTGTAGGTGCCCTGGTAGGTGCGCACGCTCCCGTCGGTCTGATACGCGGCCAGCCGTGCGGTGACTACGTTCCCGTCGGTCGACAGGATCGTCACTACGTCCCGCTCGGTGCCCGCGTAGCCGTTGACAAACTGCTGGTAGTTCTCGCTGGAGTGGTCGAAGCTGTCCAGCTCCCAGGCCTTCGCGTAGTTCTGCGCGTTGATCGCGGCGAAGAATGCCTTAACGGTGGCGGTCGGCGCCAGCACGCGCGGCGGGACGGTCACGTAGACCGGCGGCTGCACGACGTTCGGCGGGCGGTGCAGCAGCTTGAAGCCAGCCACGCAGGCACCGGCGATGACGACGATGGCAAAGACTGCCGCGACGACCCGGCCGCGGCCGCGGCGGCGCCGCGCGGGCTGGCGCTGCGGCACCAGGTGATCGTCGCGCATGGGCCGCGGGCCAGGCGCCCCTGCGCGATTTGGCGGCGCCGGGCGATGAGCCACCGGCGACGGCATTCCCGGCCGCGGCGAGTGGTGGGTGATCAGGGCGCGCTCGTCTGCTTGGCGCTGCGGGACTGCAGCGGGCACCCCTGGCGTTCCTTTGCCGGAAACGGGATCGGCCGAGGTCAGCCCCCCTCGGCCCGCTGGTGCCGCTGGTGGCCGGTCTGCCCGCGGCGGCGGGGCCATCGTGGCGAGCAAAGTGGTGGGCCTGGCCGCAGGCACGGCGTCGCACGCAGCAGACAGCGCCGCGGCGAAGGCCAGGCACGTCGGGTAGCGATCGGCGGGCGACTTGGCGAGCGCCCGCTGCATCACGCCGTTCACCTCGGCTGGCAGGTCCGGCCGCAGCTGGGTGAGAACGGGCGGCGGCGCCTCGAGCTGCGCCCACAGCAGCGCCATGCTCTCGTCGCGCTTGTACGGCGGCGTGCCCGAGAGCATCTCAACCACGGTGCACGCCAGCGCGTACTGATCGGCTCGGCCGTCAGCGGGCAGGCCCTGGATCTGCTCGGGCGAGACGTAGTCGAGCGTGCCCATGAACTGGCCAGTCGCGGTGAGCGTGTTGCTCGCCAGCGAGTGCTTGCTGAGCCCGAAGTCGGACAGGTAGACGTGATCGCTGCCGCCCGAGGAATCGATGAGCATGTTGCCCGGCTTGACGTCACGGTGCACGAGGCCGTGAGCGTGCGCGGCGTCCAGCGCCGAGGCCGCCTGGATCGCGATTGCCGCGGTCCTGGCGGCGGGCAGCGGGCCTTCGGACTGGAGGAGCGTGCGCACATCACCGGAGCCGACGTAACGCATCGCGATGAACAGCACGCCGTCCGCCTCGCCGGCGTCGAACACCGGGATGATGTTGGGGTGATCGACGGCCGCGGCGGCCCGCGACTCGCGGATGAACCGCTGCCGGAACGCGTCGTCGAGCGCCAGGCCCGGCGCCAGGATTTTCAGCGCGACGTGCCGGTCCAGGCGGGAGTCGTGCGCGCGGTAGACGACGGCCATCCCA
>DASPWG010000286.1:0-2804 GCA_035621915.1 Streptosporangiaceae bacterium | reverse complement strand
CAGCAGCTGGTCCCGCTCGATGGTGTCGCCGAGGCGGACCTTGAGCATCCGGTCCACGTATTCCTGCGGCGTGCCCAGGCCGTAGATGCAGGACACCGACGAGACGACGATCGTATCCCGCCTGGTCAGCAGGGAGTTGGTAGCGGAGTGCCTGAGCCGCTCCACCTCGGAGTTGATCGAGGAGTCCTTCTCGATGTAGGTATCGGTCTGCGGGACGTACGCTTCCGGCTGGTAGTAGTCGTAATACGAAACGAAGTACTCGATCGCGTTGTCGGGGAGCATCTCGCGCAGCTCGTTGGCGAACTGCGCGGCGAGCGTCTTGTTCGGGAGCAGGACGAGCACAGGGCGCTGCAGGCGCTCGGCGATCCACGCGACGGTGGCGGTCTTGCCGGTGCCGGTCGCCCCGAGCAGCACGGTGTCGGTGTCGCCGTCCTGAACGCGCTGCTCGATCTCGGCGATCGCCTGCGGCTGGTCGCCGGCCGGGACCATGTCCGTGACGACATGGAACGGCGCGACCCTGCGCTGCACATCGGTAACCGGGCGCACGACCCACCTCCAGGGATTTAACTCTAGGCCGGGGGTCTGACATTCCGGGTCAGCTCAGCGGCAGCGGCACCAGCTCTTCCTCGCGGTACCGGTGAATCCACCCGATTCGCTGCGGCAGCGACGGCCAGCTCGCATCGCGTCTTGCTGCCGCAGCGCCGATGACCTTATAAGCCCGTCCGGCGGCTCGTGAATACGCCTGGACCGTCCAGGCCCGCCGCTTGCGAAGGCTCTCGAAGGCCTCGAAGAGGCGGCCATAGCGCGTCATCCCGTCTTGGCCCAGAAGCGCGCCGAGGGCGTAGGCATCTTCTATGGCCAGGCCGGCGCCTTGTCCCTGATGAGGAAGGGGAGCGTGAGCGGCATCGCCGAGAAGCAGCACCCGGCCGCGGCTCCATCGAGGCAGGCGGGGCAGATCGACAAGGGCCCAAAGGCTCATGTCGCCCTCGATGTTGCGCACCAGATCGAGAATGCGGCTATCCCAGCAGTATTCCTCGAAGACTCCGAGAGCCTGGTCTGGCGTGACCGGTGCGCGATTCGACCATGTGGTCCAGGCTGGCAGGCGGCGCGGCGTGTACACGGCCATGAGATTCACCAGCTCGCCTCGGTCGAGCCCGTAGGTAACAGCGTGTGTACCGGGTCCGCACCAGAGATGGAGTGAGGTCGGATTCGGCAGGCCGTGCGACTTCGCAACCGGGATGACGCCACGAAAACCGATCTCACCGGAATGAATCGGCGCTACGGCTCCGCAGACATGGCCGCGCACGGTGGACTGTACGCCGTCGGCGCCGACGACGATGCTGGCCACGACGTCGGCGCCGTTCTCGAAGCGCAGGCGCACGCCAGCGGGCTCGTCGGACAGTCCGACCAGCCGGTGATTCAGCTGAATACAGTCGGACGGCACGGCGGCGGCCAGGAGCCGTTGAAGGCTGGCACGGTGGAGGGTTATGAAGGGCGCTCCCAGCTCCTGCCGGTACCACTCTCCGATCGGATGAGACCACAGGAGCCTGCCATCCCTCCAGCTGCGAAACTCAAGATCCGGAGGTACGTTCGCGACCTGCTCCAGATCGATCCCAAGACGCTGCAGCAGGCGAGTCGCGTTACCGCCGACCGCGACTCCGGCCCCGATTTCTCGAAGCTCACTGTCTTGCTCGAAAATTTGCACGGACATTGACTGCTGCAGGAGGCAGGTGGCGAGGGTCAGGCCACCTATGCCTCCGCCGACAATGGCGACGTCACATCTGCTGGTCATATCTGCATCGTGACCGGCACGGGTTCCGGGCGGCCTACGACGGGCTTACCGTTGACTTACCGGCGCCGGGGTACAGGCCTTCGGCCCATCGTCGTGAGTGGGTGAGCTCGGGGTGGAGTTCGGCGTACTTGGCACGCTCGAGGTGACGGCCGACAACCAGCCGCTCGAGCTGTCCGGCGCGCGCACCCGGGCCGTGCTGGCCGTCCTGCTCGTGCACGCTAATCAGGTCGTCTCGGCTGACCGGCTGATCGAGGAACTATGGCCCGGGCATCCGGCCGACAAGGCGGCGGACAGCCTGCAGGTTCGCCTGTCCGAGCTGCGCAAGTCGCTCCGGGCGGCCGGGGAGGCCGACCGGCTGGCCACCCGGCCGCCGGGCTACCTGCTGCGGGTAGCGCCCGGGGAACTGGACGTACGGCGGTTCGAGCAGCTGGCCGCCGAGGGCAGGGCGGCGCTGGCCGCCGGTGATGCCGCCACGGCCGCGCAGCGCCTCGATCAGGCCCTGAGCCTATGGCGCGGGCCCGCGCTGGCCGACTTCGACACCGCACCTTCCGCCCGTGCCGAGGCGAGCCGGCTGGAGGAGGAGCGCCTGGCCGCGCTCGAATCGCGGGCCGAAGCCCTGCTGGCGTGCGACAGGCACCGGGAGCTCATCGCGGAACTTGAGACGCTCACCGCAGCGCACCCGCTTCGCGAGCGGTTCTGGTATCAGCGGATGCTCGCACTCTACCGGGCCGGCCGCCAGGCGGACGCGCTGCGCGCCTACCGTGAGCTGCACGACATCCTGGTCGCCGATCTGGGGATCGAGCCCAGCCCGGAGCTGCGCGAGCTGCACGCCCGCATCCTGCGCCAGGATCCCGCGCTGGACAGCCCGGTCCCGGACCGGGCGGCCACCGGACCCGACGCCGCGGCCGGACCCGACGCCGCGGCCGGACCCGACGCGACTGCCGGGCCCGACGCGGTTCCGCGGACCCGTTACGTCCAGACCAGCGACGGCATCCACATCGCCTTCCAGGTG
>DASPWG010000285.1:0-7936 GCA_035621915.1 Streptosporangiaceae bacterium | reverse complement strand
CACCGGATATGTTCACCACGCAGAGCAGGCCTCCCGGCCTGCTGAAGGCCAGGACTCCAGGCTGGGCATCCAGCCAGGTGAGCGTATCGTCGGCGAGTTCGCCATCCGCCCGGCGGAGGGCTAGCGCCGTCCGGTAAAGCTCCAGCATCGACCCCGGGTCGCCGGCCTGCATGTCGGCCGCTACCGCGCGCCACGCCGCCGGCTGCGGCAGCCACGGCTGCGCCCCGTGCGGCGGACCAAAGCCGAACCCTGGCTCGGCGGCGAGCCAGGGCAGCGGCACGCGGCAACCATCCCGGCCGCGGACGAAGTGGTCGGTGCGCGCGAATATGGGGTCGGCGATCAGCTCGTCGGGGATGTCCTCGACCTCCCAGAGCCCAAGTTCCTCGCCCTGGTAGAGGTAGGCGCTGCCGGGCAGCGCGAGCGAGAGCAGGATCGCGGCCCTGGCGCGGCGGGTGCCGAGCGCGAGGTCAGGGATGCCGGGGTCGGCCTGCCAGCTGTGGCTGGTGTCGGCCCGGCCGTACCGCGTCACGTGCCTGGTCACGTCGTGGTTGGACAGCACCCACGGAGCCGATGCGCCGATGCTCGTCAGGGTGGTGTCGATGACCTCGCGCAGGCTGGCCGCGTCCCACGGCGTGCCGAGGTAGTCGAAGTTGAAGGCGGTATGCAGCTGGTCCCCGGCCAGGAACGCCCGCAGCCGGGTCAGCGGCTTGAGCCAGATCTCGCCGACGAAGACCGCCGCGCGCGGGTACGACTCGACGACGCCGCGCCAGCCCCGGTAGATCTCGTGCAGGTCGTCCTGGTCCTCCCAGGGCCTGCGGGCGCCGGGCGGAAGGCCGGCTACGTCGGGCAGGGCCGGGTCCTTTACCAGGAAGTCGGCCACGTCGATCCGGAAACCGTCCACGCCGCGGTCGAGCCAGAACCTCAAGATCGCCTCGAACTCGGCCAGGATCTCTTGATTACCCCAGTTGAGGTCGGGCTGCTCGGCCGCATACAGATGCAGGTACCACTCGCCGGGACGGCCATCGGGCTCAGTCACCCTGGTCCAGGCCGGGCCGCCGAACATGGATGGCCAGTCGTTGGGCGGTTCTTCACCGTCTGCGCCACGGCCAGGACGGAACCAGAACCTGGCGCGCTCGGGGCTGCCGGGTCCGGCTTCCAGCGCCGCGCTGAACCATGGATGCTGGTCGGAGCAGTGGTTGGGGACGATATCGATAATGATCTTCAGCTCAGTGGAGTGAGCGTCCTTGATCAGTGCCTCGGCCTCCTCCAGCGTCCCGAATACCGGGTCGATGTCGCGGTAGTCGGCCACGTCGTAGCCGCCGTCCGCCATGGGGGAGACATACCACGGCGTGATCCAGAGCGCGTCGACGCCAAGTTCGCGCAGGTAGGGCAGCCGGGAGCGCAGTCCGGCCAGATCGCCCACGCCATCGCCGTTGCCGTCGGCGAAACTGCGCAGGTAGACCTCGTAGATGATCGCGGTGTGGTGCCAGGGCGGCCTTGCGGGACCGGACTGGTCAGCCACCCTGGCGGTCCGTCGGAGTGGGCTGCCTGACCGGCTCCGAGTGCTGGGCACCGGCTGCGGCGGCCGCCTCGGCCCTGCGCTCCTTCCGCACCTGATGCCACTTGTGCAGGACCAGGGCAACGAGCGCGAGGATCACCAGCCCGGCGAGCGCGTCGCTGGCGTGCGAGAAGTTCTTGGAGACCTTGTCCCAGTCGCTGCCTGCCGCATATCCGAGGCACGACAGCACGACAGCCCAGACCACGGTGCCGATCGCGTTGAAGAAGAAGAACGGCATCGCCGGCACCTCGACCAGTCCGGCCACCAGCCCGACGAATGCCCGGACCAGCGGGATGACGCGCGCGACGGCTACCGACCAGGCACCCCGGCCCGCGAAGAACCCCTCAGCGCGCTCGACGTCCTTCCTGGTCATGAGCAGGTAGCGGCGATAGCGCTCCACAGCCCGGCGGCCGCCCTTGCGGCCGAGCCCGTAGGCCACGGACGAGCCTGCCAGCTCTGCGAGCGAGCCGATGACGATGACCAGCGCGAGGCTGAGGTGACCCTGGTAGGCCAGCACGCCGGCAAACCCGAAGGTGATCTCCGACGAGATCGGGATGCAGCAGGCCTCGACGAAGGCAAAGATGATCAAGGCCAGGTATCCTGCGTGCGTCAGGAAGGTCGTCATGGCACCCTGTTCTACCTCATCCGAGCTGGTGCGCGGGTCGTTCCAGCAGGCGGCGCAGATAAGTTATGCCCCGCCCTCTCGGGGAGGGCGGGGCATAACTGCCTGACGGCCCCGGGCGGGGGGAGCCCGGCGGCCCGGCGGCTCCGGTCGCGGCATTGGGGGGGATCGCGGCGGCCGGAGGCTTGTTAGCGCAGCTGCATGACGATCTGGGAGACCAGCTGGGCGGCCTGCGTCTCCCACTGCGCGTAGGCGTAGGGGAACGCCGATCCCTGCACGCCCTGCGCCGCCTGATACAGGGGCTGCGAGGCCCAGTCAGGGTTGTTCGCCTGGTACTGCTGCAGCGCGCCGAGGAACGCGTCGGCGGCGTAGGCCGGATCCATGATCTGCTGGGCACTGCCCCAGCCCATGTCCGGCTCCTGCTGGAACAGCCCAAGCGACTCGCCACTGCCGTAGTCGACGTTCACCAGCTTGGACTCCTGGATGGAGGTCGCCACCGCGATGACGGCCGAGCGGATGCCCATGTGCATCTGCAGTGCCTGCGCCACGATCGTGGTCGCATTCTGGTACTGGGCCGTGCCGATCGGCGTGAATGACTGCGGCCCGCTGGTGGGCACCGGCAGCAGCCGGTCAGCCGCAAACCCGCCGGTGCCGGCCACAGCCGGGCTGGTCTGCCTGCTCAGCTCGGCCTGCACCATCGCGAACGTCAGCCTGGGCGGTGCGGCCGGGTGGGCCGGGGCTGGCTTGGCGGTGGTCGCGGCGTGCATGGCGGCAGCGCTCGTGGCGGCCACACCGCGCGCCGCCGTGCTCGGAACCGCGGCCGGGCCTAGCGGCGCTGACCCCAGGCCGCTGGCGCGGGCGAGGCCCGCGGGGATGTTCGAGCCGCCGACGCCCGCACCCTCGGCGCGGCCGGTGCCGATTGCCGCTGTCGTACTCACCGAGGGCGTGCTCAGCGCGCTGGCGCTCAGCACCGGCGGGCGGGACCCTGCAGGCACCGGGCTGGCGATTGCCGCCGCGCAAGCGGACCCCGCGCCGGCGAGCGCTAGGGCGGTAGACACGTAGACGATGGATTTGCGATGGCCGCGGACGGCATGCGCCAGTCGGTCAGCTGCGAGCAATGGGGGGTCCTTTCCGGCGTGTCCTCGCCCGCCCGCCGGCCGAGCCGGGCAGGGATGAGCACGCGGAGGGGACCGGCATGCTCTCGCACGCCGGGGTTAGCGTGCGTCGCTGGTTCAGGGCGGACCGGCCCAGCCGGCGGGGGTGCCGGCCGGGCAGCGATCGTTAGCTCAGGAACCAGGACTCAGAGGGCGAGGCTGGCTCCCCGGTGAGGATCTGGCTCGTATAACGCCAGGTCAGAAGGAGGTCCATCCCGATATGACCCTTGTCACTATCGCTGAGTGACGGGAATATATACGTTCAGTAGTGGCATGGGATAGCGCGATATGGCGGTCTTGGCCGGGCAGCTGAGACGCTGGCGCAGATCCTGGTCAGCCAGGTCGCGCGCTGCTAGCTCGCGCGAGAGTTGCCGGCGGCGGAGGTGCCAAGCGGGGCGGTGGCGGTGGACGCCGGCAGCAGCGAGGGGTTGACGAAGACGCTGCCCTGCGGGCCGGCCTCGACGGCCTGGCCCAGCGCGCTGCCCTCGACGTACTGCGGCCAGGACAGGAACCACTCTGTCCAGCCGTCGTCCCACGTCCCCGCGGCCGGGCTGCCGGTGATGGTCACCGGGTCGCCCGGGACCTCCATCTTGTAGTACTCCTCGGCATCAGCAGGCGGCAGGTTGACGCAGCCGTGGCTGACGTTGATGTAGCCCTGCTCGCCCACCGACCACGGGGCGGAGTGCAGGTAATCACCGCTGTAGGTGAAGCGGACGGACCAGTACACGTCCTCGCTGTAGCCGGGGCCCACCATCAGGACGGGGTTGCCCTTATCAATGGTGACGTAGGTGCCGTTCGGGGTGGGCAGCGTCGGCCGGCCGGTGCTGATCGGCCAGTGCGCGAAGAGCGTGCCGTTGCGGTACAGGTTCAGGTAGTGCGTAGCGGTGCTGGCCACGACGATCAGCGAGTCGCCGATCCAGAACGACTGGGTCAGGGTGTGGAAGCCATAGACGCCAGGCGCGCCCTCGACGCCGTCGAGGTGGCCGGTGAAGCTGACCGTGGTGTACGGCGGCCAGTAGCTCTCCGGCCGGAAGTCCACCGTCTGATCGCCATCCCAGTACCAGGCGCCCACGACAGGCCTGGACGTCTGGATCTGCAGCGCGCGCTCGACGGCCGCCTTGTTCACGATGGGCTGGCTGAACGTCAGGATGATCGGCATCCCGACGCCGTAGGTCGCGCCCTGCGCCTCGTAGATCTCGGTGGCGAAGGTGCTGCTCGGCGTCAGCGTGGTGAAGGTGCTGGTCTGCGTGACGCGCTTGCCATCGCGTGCCTGCGCTGTCGCGGTGACGGTGTAGCGGGTGGACACCCCGAGCGTCCATGCACTGTGCCAGATGCTGGCTGATCCGTTCATGCTGCCGGTTACCGGGTCGCTGCCGCCCTGCACGGAGACGCCGGTGAGCCGGCCATGGGTCGCGGTCACGGTGATGCCGGCGGCCGGGCTGACGCCGGCGCTGCCGCTCGCGGGGCTGATAGTGAGCCCGAGGCCGGTCGCGGACCTGCCGCGGGTGCTGTGCCGGCCGGTCGCGGCAGCGTGCCCGGCCGCGCATCCCGCCGCGAGCAGGGCGACGGTCGCGCAGCACACCGTGATGCGCATCAGCCTGGCGGAGCGCCTGAACTGACTGACTCCCCGCACGCCGGTCTCCCTCGCGGATCTGGCGCCCGCCGCCCGCCGCTGGCTGTCGGCCGGCTTGCCCGTCGCCTGCGTCCCCTGCATGGCCGTGCTACTCGGGCCTAGTGCCATCGGATGCCGTGCTGTTCGGCTCCGGCGCGCTCACGTGCGCGCTGCCGTTGCCCGGAGGCACCGTGTCAGAAAGCACCTGGCCCGAATCCTGGCTGCGGTCCAAGCCTATGCGAACCGGTGTGCCCGCAGCAGTCCGGATTTCCTGCCTATGCCGGTCCCGCCGGATGCCGGCCAGGCCGATGAGGGCCGCGAGCGCCGCGATGCCCACGGCGGTCCACGGGACGTAGTCGCCGAGCCGGTCGTACAGGGTCCGCGAGGACGCGGCCGGCAGTGCCAGCCGGACCAGGAGCACGCCGCGATAGCTCGTTCCCGCCCATGCGATCTGGCGGCCACGGTCATCGAACGCCGCAGAGTCACCAGTCAGGGCTGCCTGCGCGACTGGCCTGCCGGTCTCGGCGGCACGCACGGCGCCGAGGGCAGCGTGCTGCGCGGGTGCCCAGCTGCCCTGGAACGTGGAGTCGGAAGTCTGGTAGAAAATCACCTGCGCGCCGTGGTCCGTATCGACCCGTGACATGTCAGGGAACGCGGACTCGAAACAGATGAGCACCCCGATTGTGAGCCGGCGACCGCCGGGCAGCGTGGCGTTCAGAACGTGCGCGCCGTTGCCGGCCACGACGTTCTGCGCCGCGGCCTTGCTGATCTTGGATAGCCAGCCGAGCGCCGACCGGAACGGGATGTACTCGCCGAACGGCACCAGCCGCGTCTTAACGTAGGTGCCCTGCACGCCGGCACTGCTGAGCAGGACTGCCTGCTTGGAGTGGCCGGCGGCACTGAGCGCATCCTGGTTGAGCAGGATCTCCGCGCCGGCCGTCTTCGACAGCCGCTCCAGCGCGGCCTTCATCCGGGGATAGTCGGCAATGTAGTAGCCCACACTGCTCTCACCCCACACATATAGCGCGGCCCGGCCCGCTGCCGCAGCGGTCAGCTGCTCGCTGGCCGCCAGCCGCGGCGCGGGCGAGCCTTCCAGGCCCGGCTGAACCAGGGCCACGGTGATGTGCCCGGCCACTGGCGGTGGTGCCGTCAGGGCGAAGATCACCGGACCCGCCAGCACGGCGACGAGCGCCCCGGCTATCCCGACGGCGCGCGTGACCGCCGCCCTGCCGGTGATCGCGATCAGCAGCCCGGTATTCGCTGCCACCAGCGCGAACGTGACCAGCCATACCCCGCCGGCGGCGGCCAGCGCGAGGAAGGCAGGGTGCTGCCACTGGCTGGCGCCGAGCACGGCCCACGGACCGCCGATGCCCTGCCAGGATCGGATCCACTCGGTGACGAGCCAGCAGCTCGGCACGACCACCAGCGCGGCGGCCGCGCGGCGCCAGCCGACCGGCGGGCGCAGCAGCCCCCAGACCGCAAGCCCCACCGCGCTCCACAGCAGCCCAAGCACGATGCAGACAAGCAGCAGCGCCGGGCCGAGATTGGGCGTGAGCCAGTACATGGCCGCAAGCAGGTAACCGGTGCCGAACCAGCAGCCGCGCACGACTGCCTCGCGGCGCGTCGGGGCGGCCTGCATCAGTGCCAGGCCAGGGATCAGGCCGACCCAGCCGAGGAACTCCAGGTTCGCCTGCGGGAACGCCAGCACTGGTATGCCGCCAGACAGCAATGCGGCATAGCGCGCAGGTTGCGAGAAAGCATGCCGGATTCCCACGTGGCTATTCTGCTGCTGCCGCACGGTAAGTCGCTACCGGCGGCGCCGCTGCCGGAGTGCTCCGGCGGCCGCCCAGGCCAGCGCGGCCACGGTGGCCCAGGCGAGCACCCCTTCCGGCCAGCCGCCGAGGCGGTCGGCGAGGGTCGCGGAGCTGCGCAGCGGCACCCGTGCCTCGATCTCGGCCCGGCGCCAGGTGCCGGTCGAGGCCAGCAGCGCGCCGTCCGGCGCGATGACCGCGCTGATGCCGGTCGTCGAGGCGACGACGACGGCGCGATTGTGCTCGACGGCCCGGACCCTGGCCATGTCGAGCTGCTGGAGCGTCTCGCCTGTCTGCCCGTCCAGCTCGAAGTCGGCGTCATTGGTCTGCACCGCCAGCAGGTTGGCGCCGGCCTTCACCTCGGAGGTCACCAGCCCGTCGAAGCCGATCTCGTAGCAGATGACGTCACCGAGTCTGATCTTGCCAATTCTGAACACGACGGCCTTGTGACCAGGGGTGAAGTTCTCTGGCTGCAACGTGTTGGGCAGCGAGGTGATGTGAGCGAGCAGGCTGCGGAACGGGATGACCTCGCCGAAGGGCACCAGCCGGCGCTTGACGTACAGGGCGACCGGGCCCCTGCCCGGCAGCCACAGCTGCCCTGCGTTGCGGACGGGGTTCTGCAGTACGGCGCCCACGAGCACCGGTCGGTTGATGGTGTCGACAGCGCCGGCGATGACGTTGTAGATGTATGGATTCAGGCTCGGATCCTGATCAGTGGAGTTCTCCGGCCAGACCACCAGGTCAGGTTCCGCGGCCAGGCCTGCGCTGACCCTGGATGCGAGTTGCATGGTCGCGGCGGCGTGATTCTGTGTCACGGTTGTTGCCCGCCACAGGTCAGGCAGGTTCCTGGCGTGCGGCACGTCGCCCTGGATTGCCGCCACCACGGCCGTAGGCTCGCCGGCCGAGCCGCGGTCGACCGGCATGAACGCGCCGCAGAGCGTCACGGCCGCCGTGGCAGCGAGGGCCGCGGCCGCGACCACCCTGGGGCGGCCCCTGATCTGCGTCTGCACGGAAGCGCCGCGGGGCGCAGTTCCAGCCTCGGCAGGCATTCCCGGCGCCGGGCCAAGCAGCAGCCAGGCCAGGCAAGCTCCGGTGAGCGCAATCAGGAAGGTCAGGAACGGGGGGCCCCCGACTGCGACCCATTTGACCGCTGGCGAGGTTGCCTGGCTCATGACGAGC
>DASPWG010000284.1:0-4969 GCA_035621915.1 Streptosporangiaceae bacterium | reverse complement strand
CCACTCGCTGACCAAGTACTTCAACGGTCACGGTGACGCCATGGGCGGTGCAGTCATCGGTGCCCGCAGCCTCATCGACGAGATCAAGTCCGGCCCGATGTGCCACGTCGGCGGCGCCATCTCCCCATTCAACGCCTGGCTTATCATGCGCGGTTCGGTCACCTTGCCCCTCCGGCTGCAACGCCACTGCCAGAACGCACAGGCCATCGCCAGCTTCCTCGCCCACGACAGCCGGATAACCCACGTCGCCTACCCCGGCCTCCCCGGCGACCACCGCCACACCCGCGCAGCCGCCCAGCTCAACGGCAACTACGGCGGGATCGTCTCCTTCACCATCGCAGGCGACCACGAGGACCGCGTCCGTTTCATCAACGACCTGCGTCTGATCACCTCAGCGGTGTCCCTCGGACACGACGAGACACTCATCGCCTACGAGCAATATCCCCCGGCACGAATAGCCGCCTTCGCCTCCCCTTTCCGCGACCACGGACTCATCCGGCTCGCAGCCGGCCTCGAATCCGCAGCAGACGTCCAAGCGGACCTCGACGCCGCCCTCACCACCGCCTATGGACCAGCTCGGTGAGCAGGACATCGATTACCCGGCTGTCCCGTAAGGCCAGCAGCGATCGGGCCGCGCTGGACCGTTTGCTCGATACCGTGCACATCGGGCACTTCGCGATCGTCGCCGACGACGGCCATCCGGTGGCGCTGCCCACTGCCGTGGTACGCGACGGCGAGCGGGTGCTCGCGCACGGGTCGACCGGCTCAGGCTGGCTGCGGCGCCTGGCGGCCGGAGCGCCGACCTGCCTGGCCGTCACGGCCTTCGACGCCCTGGTGGTGGCCCGCTCTGCGTTCGAGTCGTCGATGCGCTATCGCAGCGCGGTGCTGTTCGGGGTGTGCCAGGTGATCACTCAGCAGGACGCGAAGCGCCGCGCCCTGGACACGATCACCGACGCGCTCATCCCCGGGCGCAGTGCCGAGGTCCGGGCGACGACGGCTAAGGAACTAGCCGCCGTGCTGGTGCTGGCGCTACCCATCGCCGAGTGGTCGCTGAAGGTATCCGAGGGGTGGCCCGACGACCCGCCTGGCGACGTAGCCGGCCCGGCCTGGGCCGGCGTGCTGCCTGTGGCGCAACGCTACGACGAGCCGCTAGCCGCGCCGGACCTGCGCGATGGCATACCACTGCCCGCTTCGGTGCAGCGCCTAATGCGGCCGAGGTCGCCGAGGCCCTGACGCGGACGGCGTCCGCGGCCAAGACCCTCGGTCGCCAACCGGTCGCGCGGTCCTCGCTCCCCGATTGCTACTGCGGCGCTACCTGTCGGCCTGCCAGTGGCGACCAGGCGCGGCTGCTGATCCGGGCCGCCGGAACGGCGCTTGCGATCAGCTCCATCGCGTGAGCCTCACCTGAATCACTTACGAGTGCCTCTATAGGAGCCGGCCGGGAGGCCTTGGCGGCAGCTCCTCAGCCTGCGCAGACGACAGGCCTTTTGGACCGGTCATAGTGCTGGGGCGGACCGCGGTCAGCGACGGCGGCGATGACGGCACGGTACGGGTATGGGACCTGGCCGGGACCGCCAGACCGCAGATGCTCACCGGCCACGACAGTGCGGTCTATGCGGTGGCAGTCAGCGCGGACGGGCGGACCGCGGTCAGCGGCGGCGGCCGCGACCGCACGGTGCGAATGTGGGACCTGGCCGGCAATCGGGAGCAGGCCCGCTGGATGGCCGACGCAGGGATACTGGCCGTCGCCGTCAATAGCGTCATCACCCTTGCCGGTGACACGGCCGGGCAGGTGCACGCGCTGCAGTTGAAGGTACCTGTGGCGGCATCCGCCTGAGGACGTCGCTGCACCCGATGCAAAACGATTTTCACGCCTGCGCGGCGTCCCACCATGGGGATATCAGCGCTCAGTTCGCATCGAGGGGGTCAGGGGTTCAAATCCCCTCAGCTCCACCCTCAGCTCCACCAAAAACCGCAGGCCAGCGCTTTGACGTGCGGTCACGTCGGCTCGTTCCGGTTCTTTTGCCCGATTCTGGGAGCGACAATGTCCGATTCTGGGAGCCGATCTTAAAGCCGGCCCCTCCCGGCCCAACCGATACGCCTCTTCGCAGACTGCGCTCGCGACCGCCGACCTTCAGTCCGGGGCAATCGCGTGGGAAGCTGGACCTGAGGCGATGAAGCTGTGAGCAATCAAGATGTGAGCCGACTTAGCCGGGTAAGGACAGGCTGGTGACTGCTCACCTGCGGGGACGCCGGGTAGAGCTTGAGACGCTAGGCGTTCATCTGGACGCAGTCCGGGTCGGCGTAGGCGGCGTGATCCTGATCACCGGGTCAGCCGGTATGGGCAAGAGCGCCTTGCTCGCCAAGGCCGAGGCAATGGCCAATGATCGTGGGATCCGGGTCTTCCACGGCTCAGGCAATGCCGCTGCACAGGTTGTTCCCCTAGGTCCGCTTCTGGATGCCCTACTGACCACAGAGAACCCGCTGGTCGACCCAAGCATTCTGCGTGAGCTGAGCCGTTCCGCGGACCAGCGGTTCTGGCTCCTGCGGGAGCTGCAGGAGCGGCTGGAGCAGGCGGCGCTGCGGACACCGATACTTATCGCGGTCGATGACTTGCAGTGGGCTGACGCAGCGACGCTTATCGCGATGACTACCTTGCCCCGCCGCCTCGCCTCACATCGGATCCTGTGGTTGCTCGCCGCCAGGTCAGGCGAGCTCGCGCCTCCGGTCCGCGCCACGATGGGCCGTCTAGAGGCGGAAGACGCCATCAAGATGACGCTCAATCGTCTCGATGACGCAGCGGTGGCCGAAGTCGCGCAGGATGTGCTAGGCGGCGAGCCTGACATGTCCCTGCTCGGAACTCTCGACGGTGTTCAGGGGCAGCCGTTCCTTCTTGTCCAGCTGCTACGTGGCCTGCTTGAGGACAAGATGGTCGAGGTAGACGACGGGGTTGCCACGCTGACCCGCACGCAGATTCCGCACCGGTTCGTCGACTCGATCGGCGAGCAGTTGGGACGGCTTCCGGCTGAGGCGCGCGACGCGTTGCAGATGGCCTCGGTGCTCGGACGGCGATTCTCGGTCGACGAACTGGCTGCCCTGGTGGACCGGTCGCCGCCAGCGCTGCTCGGTGCCTTGCGCGCCGCGCTGGACGCGGGGCTGATCGTCGAGGACGGTGATCTCCTGGCTTTCCAGCACGATCTCGTCCGCGAGGCGGTCGACGCGAGCCTGCCTAAGGCGATGCGCCGCAGCCTGCGGCGCCGGGCTATCGATGCGATGCTGGCCCACGGCGCTGCGCCATCGGACGTGGCGGAGCTCGTGATGGAGGTAGCGCAGCCGGGTGATCAGACTGCCATAGGGCTGCTGAGTCAGGCGGCGGCGCAGATCGGGCGGGTGTCTCCAACAGTGGCCTCGGTGCTCAGCCGCCGCGCGCTTGACCTGATGCCGCGAGCCGATCCAGATCGCGGCAAGCTCGTGGTGGACACCGTCTCACTCCTCGTCCGTGCTGGTCACGCCTCCGAGGCGGACAACCTGATCGCGGCGTCCTCGTCAGATCTGAGCCCAGTCGCTGAGGCCGAGGCCCGTCTCGGCATCGCCATTCTCTTCCTGCAGTACTCGCCTTCGGCTGCGGTGGCACAGTGCCGCCAGGCGCTGCTCCTGCCAGATCTGCCAGCACCGTTGCGAGCCCAGTTGCTGACGTTCATGTCCTGCGGCCTGGAAATCCTGGGCGACATCGAGGCTGCGGACGTTTCAGCGGAGGACGCGACCTCCGCGGCGCTCGCCAGCCGCGATCCGGTCAGTGAAGCAGCGACCCTCGTCCCTCGCGCGGCGCTTGCCCTGGCCCATGGAGCCTGGCGGCAGGCCCTGGACGTCGCAGGACAGGCAGTTGCGCGCCAGCATGACGCGGACGGGCATTCCGTACGGCTTTGGCTGCCTGACGCGTGGAAGGCCCTGATCCTCATAGCGGTGGCCCGGCTCGACGAGGCGCTCTCGCTGATCGATGTCGGCACCCGCGCGGCTCAGCAAGAAGGAATCTCAGCCAACGTCAGGATCTGGTCGATGGTCCGCTGCCGGGCTCTGTTCTGTGCCGGGCGCCTCGAGGATGCGCGGGCCGAGGCTGAGGCTGTCATCGAAATGGCAGATGAGCTGGGCGGGGAACATTTCGGGTACCTCAACCACATAGCTATCTATGTCCTTGGCCTGGTTGCTCTCCAAACTGGTGACCCCACTGGGTTGAGGGAAGCCCGGCACGCCGCCGCGCGGCTCCGCTCCGCCCGGGACTGCGCTTCCAGTAATCGCCTCGGCACATGGCTGGACGCCAGGCTGGATGATGCTGACGGCGGCCCGAACGGTGCCATAGCCATCGACATCGACTCTCTCGACCCGCTCGCCACCGGGTACTTGCCGACGAGCAGCCCGCGGATGTACACCGACAGCGCGGTTCTGATCCGGATGCTGCCGCAAGCCACAAAGAGGGCCGAGGGCAGCAAGGTACTTGGCCGGATCGACCGGGTCGCCGCTCTATACCCCGACTTTCCGTTCCTACAGGCGTCTGCCGCCCACGCACGCGCGCTCACCGTCGGTGACTACGCCCTTGGTCTCCAGGCAGTGCAGCTGCACCAGGCCGATCCCCGGCCCCTGGTGCGTGCAGCTGTGCTCGAAGACGTTGCTGGCCTGCTCCCCAACACTCGGCAGGCCGAGGCCTTGCCGCTGCTCGACTCCGCGCTGGAGCTGTACGCGACGGCTGGTGCGGAGCGTAGCGCAGCCCGCGTGCGGGGCGCGCTACGGGCCCGCGGAGCGCGGCGTCCGAGTAGCAGACCCCGGTCGTCAACGGAGTGGCCAGAGCTGAGCGAATCGGAAGTCGCGGTCGTGCGCCTCGTTGCTGAGGGTGCCACCAATCGCGAGGTGGCCGAGCGGATGTTCATATCGCCGCACACGGTCAACTCCCACCTGCGGCACGTCTTCACCAAGC
>DASPWG010000283.1:0-50199 GCA_035621915.1 Streptosporangiaceae bacterium | reverse complement strand
ACCAGGGCCAGACGGGCTGCCACGGTGCCCGTGGGGCCTCAGCGCTCCTGAGTATCTGGGCTACCACGACAGCGAGTGGGGGCGGCCAGTGCGCGACGACAACGGGCTCTTCGAGCGGCTGTGCCTCGAGGGCTTCCAGTCCGGCCTGTCGTGGCTCACGATCTTGCGCAAGCGGGAGAACTTCCGTGCCGCGTTTCGCGGCTTCGACATCGCCACCGTCGCACGCTTCGGCTCTGACGATGCGGCGCGGCTGCTCGCCGACCCTGGCATCGTGCGTAACCGGGCGAAGATCCAGGCAGCTATCGCCAATGCCCGAGCCGCGCTGAGCCTTGACGACGGCCTGGCCGAGCTGGTGTGGAGCTTCGCGGAGGAGCCGGGTCCCGCGCCGATCCGGCTGGCCGATATCCCGGCCTCCACGGCCGCCTCCAGGGCGCTGTCGAAGGAACTGCGCCGCCATGGCTTCACCTTCACCGGACCAGTGACGGCCTACGCCACCATGCAGTCGTGCGGCATTGTCAACGACCACCTGGCGGACTGCTACTACCGGACTCGTTCGGCGTGACAGGGGCGATGCTGATCGGCAAGGCTGGTTCCATGACAGACAAGCCTTCGGCCACCGCACTCGGCATCGATCTTGCGAGTCTTGACTGGCGGTCGGCGGGCACGGATGGATCGGTCCAGGCACCAGGTGCCCTCGAGGTTGCGACTGTGGCCAGTAGCGACAACGGTTGGTGGGTGCTGCTGCGAGTAGCGGGTGATCCGGCCGGGCGCGTGCTCGTCTACGACGAGCACGAGTGGGCGTGCTTCCTTGACGGGGTCAGGAAGGGCGAGTTCGACCTGCCAGGCTGAGCGCTCGCCGCCGCTCGCCCGGCCAGGGCCGGGTCGCCGGGATGCACTGGCCTAAGTCATCGCAGCGAGCGAAAGGTCACACTTCGGCAGTCGGATCTCGATATGGTAAATGACTTGATAATAGCGACAAAGTCCCTTCCGAGAAGAACGGCGCCCCGATACCATGTTTGTGATTCACAACTTGTAAGACCGCCTGGTCGGCAACGGGGCTTGTAGGGGCGATCGATGAGCGATGACGCGTATGGGGCAACCGTCGCCAAGCGGCGCCTCTCCCGGCGGCTGACCGAGCTGCGGCACGCATCCGGGCACACCGCAAATCACGTCTGCGACCTGCTGGGCTGGGGCCGTGGCAAGGTCGGCCGGTTCGAGGCCAACCTCTGGAAGCGGCCCGAGATGAGCGACATCAGGGACCTGCTGCGGATCTATCAGGTCGACGAGGCCCAGCGCGAGGAGTTTGAGCAGCTTGCCGTGCTGGCCAGGGCCCGAGCCTGGTGGCGGGACTACCCGGACGTCTTTGAGAACGAGTTCCCCGGCTACGAGAACGACGCAGCCAGGATCCGGGTCTTCATGCCGTTGCTCATTCCTGGCCTGCTGCAGACTCGCGATTACATGGAAGCCCACCTCCGGTTCGGGTCGCGGCCGCCCACCTGGCGGCAGCGCGCCATGGCCGCCCGGCTCAGGCGCCAGGAGATACTCGACCGGGCCGACGGCACGCTGCCGACCATCGAGGCTGTCATCACCGAGGCCTCGCTGATGTACCGCTGGGGCTCGAAGTCCGACCGGCGTGACCTGATCGAGCACCTCCTGGACCTGTCCGCCCGGCCCAACATCGACCTGCGCATTCAGCGCTTCGAGGACGGCCCGCCGCAGGGCATGTTCTCGCCGGTCAACATCTTCGACCTGCCTGGCCTCGAGCCGGGGATCGTCTTCACCGAGACAGACACGGCCATTCAGGAGGTGAGCCAGCCGGATCTGGTGGATGACTACGGACACACATTCGACAGAGCTAAGCAGGCGGCGCTCGAGCCACTCGATACCGCCGCCTACCTCAGATATCTATCGCAACGACTGGAGTAATGCGATGAACCTGTCTCAGGCCGAGTGGCGTAAGGCCACGGCCAGCCAGAACAACGGGGGTTGCGTCGAGGTGGCGGCGAACCTGCCGGGCGTTATCGCTATCCGCGACAGCAAGCGGCCGGGCGACGGCGCGCACGTCGTGACCATCGCTGCCTTCGCCGAGTTTGTCGCCGACGCCAGGCGCGGCGGCTTTGACCTGTCCGCCATGCCGCAGGGCGGCCGAAGCTGACCCTCGGCCTGGCGATGCTGGCCAGACCAGCCAACGCTGAGTCGCGCCGGTGGTGCCGCGCTAAGTCCGCGGCGCCACCGGCTGCCAGCAGGATGACCGTTTCCGCTGGCCAGCCGCGCGCGTCAAGATGAACGCTTCGACCATTTAACCCGGCATTAGCCGGATGCTATTGCGAAAGTTCGCACAATACTCATAATCTGTGCTTCACAGAAGCCTTACTCGGGAGGCGGAGGAGCATGCGGCCGCCAACGCCTGACGGCAGTAGCGGGGCGGGTTGGTCCGCCATGCCTGCAGCCGCCGGTCTGCTGGCCGCACCGCTGGCCGAGGTGCTGGCCGTGCTCCCGCCCCGCCCTGGCAGCCTCGCCGAGGCCGGGGTGAGCGCCGGGGGCTGCTTCGTCCGGCCGTTGCCCATCGATACCACGTGCGCCAGCGCGGCACGCAGGTTCTTCCGCGAGGCCGTCTCAAGCCTGCCGATTCCTTCCGGGCTACTGCACGATGGCGTCACGATGGCCAGCGAACTGGCCGCCAATACCCTGCACGCACAGCGCAAGGCGGCGAACGCGCCACAGCGCACGCCGGCCGCCGTTCCGGAGATATGGGTCTACCTGCGCGGGGACGGCCGCCGCTGCGAGCTGGTCTGCAAGGTCTTCGACTCCGAGCGCGCCCTCGACGCGGCCGATCAGCCCGGCCTGGCCAAGGCCCCGGTGGAGTCGGTCAGCGGCCGCGGGCTGCAGGTGGTCGACGGGCTGTCGGCGGGACAGTGGGGCAGTCATCCCACGCTGTCGCGGCTCGGCCCGTGGAAGACGCCGGGCAAGGTCGTGTGGTTTGCCCTGCGGGTGCCGCCCGCGGCGCTGCCCGATGGCCTCGGCCGCCCGCGCTACAGCCCGGAGTGGCTGGTGGATGAGCTCGAGGTGATGCTGACCGATCGCGGGCTCACCAGCATTGTCAGAGCCGACGCACCTGCGATGGCGGTGCTGTCCATCAGCCGCCACCTCACGGTCTGGCGGCATGGGCCGATGGTCTCGTGGCGGACGCCCTCAGGGCGTTATCAGCAGCTGGACGTGGCCGACATCGTCGAGGTGTGCGAGCAGATCATCTGCACGCACGAGGAGTCAGCGCTGGCCGAGACCGGCGGCCTGCCGCCCTGGCCCTTGCTCGGCAATCTCACCGCCGCCACCTGACGGTGCAGGTCGCAGTCCATTCCCGGCCCGTTCCCGTCCTGGCAGCCAGGCATGCCGGGCAGGCCCGCGCCCGGCTCAGCGGCCCAGGTAGGTCGGCGTCTGCTTATTGACGAACGCCAGGGTGGCCGCCCGGTGATCCTCGCTCTGGCCAAGCCGCGCCTGTAGCTCGGCCTCTTTCTCCAGCGATTCTGTGAGCCTGTGCGCGGCCCCGTACAGCAGGCTTTCCTTGATTGCCGCATAGGCCAGGGTCGGCCCGGCGGCCAGCCTGGCCGCCAGTTCGGCGGCAGCGGCGGCCAGGTCGTCGTCAGGCACCACGGTAGTCAGCAGGCCTAGCCGCTGCGCCGTATAGGAGTCGACCGGCTCGGCGAGCATCAGCAACTCGGCGGCCTTGGCCGGGCCGGCAAGGCGCTGCAGGGTCCACGACGCGCCGGAATCGGCTCCGAGGCCCACCCTGGCGAAGGCGAGCAGGATTGTGGCCCGCTCGGCGGCAATCCGGAAATCGCACGCGAAAGCCAGCGACGCCCCGGCGCCAGCCGCCACGCCGGGCAGTGCCGCGATGACGGGCTTCGGCATTGCCGTAATAGTCTCGATCGTCGGGTTGTAGTGCTGGCGCACGGTATCCAGCGGAGAACCGCCCGACTCGAGCAGCTCAGCGTGCTCGCGCAGGTCCTGGCCAGCACAGAAGGCCTGGCCCGCTCCGGTGAGGACGACAGCCCGGACGCTGTCGTCGGCGCCGCAGTCGCGCAGGGCCTGGAGCAGGGCGACCTTGGTCTGAGTGGTCAGCGCGTTCCTGGCCTCCGGCCGGTTGATCGTGATGGTCGCCACCGCGCCGTCATCCCGGCGAAGCACACTCTCGGTCACAGTGCATGTCCTTCCCGTAGCGGGGCGTCTCCCACCTGATATCCGCCGGCGGCCTGTCCCAGTGTCGCCTGATATCAGACTGACCAGGACGGGAATACTGATCGTTTCCATCGGGCGGCAGAACACTGGATAATAGAGGGACTGATTGAGATGTATGTGATGTGGCTGGCTGGGGTAGTGCCAGGCACCAGTCCGCTCACGGGTTTGCCGTGGCGGTGGTCCTGTATCGCTGGTGGGCATGGAAGGGGAGCTGGATGGCGGCGATGAAGCCGCGGACGGGTGACGGTCCGCTCGAAGTCACCAAAGAGGGCCGCGGCATCGTGATGCGCGTGCCACTTGAGGGCGGTGGGCGGCTGGTTGTGGAGCTGACCCCGGATGAGGCGCGCGCGCTCAGTGACGCCCTCACCTCTGCCGTCGGCTGACCCTTTGCCGCTCACCGTCCGGGCCGGGCTGCTGCCCTGGCTCGGCGCAACTGCCATCGAATCGTTCCTGTCGGCCGTGCTGGCCGGCGAAGCTGAGCCGCCCGACTTGCTCGTCATTGCAGTGCCAGCAGATGATAGCCAGCTGGCCCTCAGGCCGCTTGACGCCCTGCTCCCGGTCGGCACGCAGCAACTGCTGGCCGCTTACGAGCATGATGCGCAGGCTGGCGAGGCGATCGAATCCGCCATCACGGCGGCCGGGCGCGTCATCCGGGTGCTCTTTCTGGGCCTAGGCGACCAGTCCCCAGCGGCACTCAGGCGGGCCGGCGCGGCGCTGGGCCGTCGCTGCGCTGACGGAAAGGTCGCCGTCGCCGATCTTGGCACACTAGAGGCCGGCCAGGGCCTGGTGGCCTTCACCGAGGGCGTGCTGCTTGGCGGCTACCAGTTCAGCCTGCGCGGCGCCTTTGATGACGGCGGCGAGGTGCGGATGCTCGCCAGGGATGTCGAGGCGTCGGCGCCCGCGCTCAGGCGAGCGGAGGTAGTCGCCAGCGCGGTCGCGATCGCCAGGGACCTGGCGAACACACCCTCGGCTGGCAAGAGCCCGCAGTGGCTTGCGACCGAGGCCACCAGGCTGACCGAGGGCCGCGGTGTCACCGCCAGGGTCTGGCCAGAAGACGAGCTCGCCGCTGCCGGATTCGGCGGCCTGCTCGCCGTCGGCTCAGGATCGGTCCGCCCGCCCCGGCTCATCGAGCTCAGCTACTGCCCGGCCGGCGCGCAGACGCACGTCGTGCTGATCGGCAAGGGCATCACCTTCGACAGTGGCGGCCTATCGCTCAAGCCGAACGACAGCATGAAGCTGATGAAGACGGACATGGCCGGTGGTGGCGTAGTTATCGCTGTCATGTCAGTACTTGCCTCCCTTGGCGTTCGCTGCCGCGTGACCGGCCTGATCGCAGCTGCGGAGAACATGCCGTCTGGCTCGGCCTACCGTCCGGGCGACGTGATCTACCAGTTTGGCGGTACCAGCGTCGAGGTGCTCAACACCGACGCTGAGGGCCGCCTTGTGCTGGCGGACGCGCTGGCGTACGCGACCGCGAGGCTCGCGCCAGACCAGGTCATCGACATCGCCACGCTGACGGGGGCGGCGAGGATCGCGCTCGGCGGCACGCACGCCGCCGTCTACGCCACCAGCGATGCGCTCGCGCAGTCACTGCTGGCAGCCGGCCAGGCCAGCGGTGACCTGCTCTGGCGGATGCCGCTGGAAGACAGCTATCGCTGCGCGCTTGAGTCCCCCGTGGCCGACCTTGCCCACGTCGCCACCGACCACAACCCGGCTGGGTCTATTGTGGCCGCGCTGTTCCTGCGGGAGTTCGTGGCCGGCCTGCCGTGGGCGCACCTGGACATCGCCGGCCCGGCCCGCAGCACGGCGGACGACGGGGAAGTGTCCAAGGGCGCGACCGGGTTCGGCACCAGGCTGCTGCTGGCCTGGCTGGCTACCGGACTGCCTGCCTAGCCTGGCCGCCTGCCTAGCCAGACTGCCTGACCGCGCAGAGCAGCCCGCTGCCAACAGGAAGCAGCAGCGGTACGAGCTGGTCGTCCGCCCTGACTTGCTCCCTGAGTTCGCTGAGCGCCGACATCTCGGCCTCCGTGGGCATCCGCTCCGCCGCGGACATGCCAGGCATCGCGGCATTGAAGACTACGATGCCGCCCGGCCGCAGCAGCCGCAGCGCCGCTGCCAGGTACTCGGCTGACTCCTGCCGGTCGGCATCGCAGAAGACCATGTCGTAGGCGCCGTCGGCGAGCCGGGGCAGCACCTCCAGGGCCAGGCCGCCGATCAGCCGGTACCGTGCCGCCGGGAAGCCGGCGGCGAGGAAGGCGGCTCTGGCCAGGCGCTGGTGCTCTGGTTCGACGTCGACTGTGGTCAGGACTCCGCCCGGCCGCATCCCGCGCAGCAGCCAGATGCCGGAGCTGCCGCAGCCGGTGCCGATTTCGACCACCGAGCGGGCCCCGATGGCGGCGGCCAGGAACCGCAGCGTCCCTCCGGTCAGCGGGCCGACTGGAGCGGCCACGCCGATCTCGGCGGCGTTCCGCCTGGCCGCGATGAGCGCGTCATCCTCCGGCTGGAAGTCATCGATGTAGGCGAGGGTGCCTGCGGAGATGGAGATGGCTACCTCCCCTGGCGGATACGGCCGGCCGTCGGCCCTCGATGCGGCTGGTCCCAGGGCCGCAGCCTAGCGGCTTGACCGGCGCGCGGGAATCAAGCCAGGTAACCTCGAATGGGAACTAGGCGGGCAGCGAGCGCGTTAAAAGCTGCGGAGATACGCGGATTATCCAGACACAGGCGTTTTCCCTTCATCGGGTGCATGTCACCTCAAGCGGGCCCCTCGCATTTTGCAGGCCGCGCGGGGCGGAGGAAGGATTGCGGCGGCGACAGTGTTGCAGGGTGCGGGAGCGGTGAAGGGGGAAGCCGTGGACCAGGCCGAGCAAGCCGACGTCGAGATAGCCGACAGCGGCCTGCCAGCATGGACGCCCCCGAGCTGGGAGACGGTCGTCCGGGACCACTCAGCCCGGGTATACCGTCTTGCCTACCGGCTGACCGGCAACAGCCACGATGCCGAGGACCTGACCCAGGAAGTCTTCGTCCGCGTCTTCCGTTCCCTGGATACCTACACGCCCGGCACCTTCGAGGGCTGGCTGCATCGCATCACCACGAACCTGTTCCTGGACATGGCGCGGCGTCGCCAGCGCATCAGGTTCGAGGGGCTGGCGGACGAGACCGAGGCCCGGCTTGGCGGCAGTGAGCCGACGCCCGCCGAGGCCTTCGACGACCGGCATCTGGATGGCGACGTCCACGCCGCGCTCATGGCGCTGGCCCCGGAGTACCGGGCAGCCGTAATCCTGTGTGACATCGAGGGGCTGTCCTACGAGGAGATTGCCGAGACCCTCGGGGTTAAGCTCGGCACGGTGCGCAGCCGGATTCACCGCGGCCGCGCCCAGCTCCGCCAGGCACTCGAGCATCGCAGGCCTCGCCGGATTGCCGCAGCGGTCCCGCAGCCGCGGCTGCACATCGACCTCCCGCTGCCGCCGCTGCCGCAGGGAGGGCAGCCATGACCCATCTGGGCCAGAGCCTGTCGGCGCTGATCGACGGTGAACTGGACTACGACGAGCGGGAACGAGTGCTCGTCCACCTCGCCAGGTGCGGCTGGTGCAGAGACGAGGTGGCGGCGCTGCGTGCCCTGAAGCGGCGCATGAACGCGCTTGGCGAGGCGGCCGCCGGTGCCGGGCTTACCGGCAGGCTGATCGGCCTGAGCAACATGGACCCGGGCACGTGGCCGTCGCATGCGGCGGCCTTCGAAATCGCGGGCCGTGAGCACAGGCCGGATGCCCGCGTCGCGCGCTACTTCCTGGCCGGTTCCTTCGCGGTGTTCCTGGCCGGGCTTGGCGCGGCGGCGTTCATCGCCGGCGGCGATCCGCAGTCGCAGACGCCTGCGCCCAGGGTCACGCCTCAGGTCGGCGTGTACACGGTCGAGCATGACGACATGAACGGCCTCTACATGAACGGGCCGCTGCAGCCAAAGCCGGGACGGTCCGGCCAGGACGGTAATACCTCCAGCCGCCAGCCGTGATACCGCAGTTCGCGCACTGGCGCGTCGCCGGCGCCGCTGCCGTTTTCGTGCTGGCGGGGTCGTCCGCCGTCGCGCTTGCCATGCACTACGAGCCCTCCGACGACTCCGTTGCCTACCAGGCCCTGCCTGCGCCTGCTCAGCAGCACCGGGTCCTTGCTGGCGGCCAGACCGCTGGCGCCAGGCTCGGGCTTGCGCTGATGACCGAGGCGGCGGCGGCATGCCGGACCACCGCCTTCAGCGGGGTGCAGGTATTCCGCTGGCTGGGGCCGGACGGGACTAGCGTCTGGCTGGCAGATATCTGGCACCGGCCCGGCGGCCAGACCGTGGCCGAGCCGGTCGCGCGCCCGGCGGTGCCGCAGACCAGGGCCGGGCCTGCCACGATGCCTGGCCCGAGCGTGTCCCTGGATATCTCCGCCCAGCAGCTGACCCTGATGCAGGCTGGCTATCTGCTGAGCTACACCGGCCTCGGCTCAGCCGACGGCCGGATCGCCGAGCTCGTGGCGGTGCGCCGCCCGAACGGGACGCTGGCGGCCAGGTACTGGCTGGACAGGCAGACGAAGCTGCCGCTGCGCCGCCAGCTCTTCGACGACCGGGCCCGCCTGGTGAGCGACATCAGCTTCGCCGAGCTGCACATCGGGGCTGCTTCGCTGAGCGGCATGCCGGCCGCCAGCACGCAGCCGTGGCCGCGCCAGCTCGGCATGCCGGAGGTCGCCGCACTGCGAGCGCAGGGCTGGCCGCTGCCGGGTGAGCTGCCGGGCCGGATGGTGCTGCTTACCGCGACCGAGTCCACTACGGCGGCGGGCAGGGTCGTTGCGGCATCGTATTCGGATGGATTGTCGGTTATCTCGTTGTTCGTGCAACGAGGCGAGCTGCCGAGTCAGCTGACCGGCTGGCAGCCGATCGCGATCGCCGGGCACGACGCGTACACCGTCGATCCGGACGACCAGACGATCGCCTGGTCGGCGGATGGCTATGTATTCACCCTCCTGGCCGATGCCCCTGCCGCGACCGTTGACCAGGCGATAGCCGCGCTGCCGCACGCCAGCCACATGAGTTTCTGGGAACGGCTTGGCAGGGGTTTCCGCCGTCTTGCGCACTGGGCGAACCCGTTCCATTAGGGCGTGTTGCCCAGGCTGCCTCAGGGCAGGAATGCAGCGTTGACGGCTGTTCGCACGGGCCACGGGGTGCCGTCACGGGGGAGGCGGATGATGGCCGGGCAGCCCGGCGACGACAGTGCGGGCAAATTGCCAGCCCTGACCGGCGCGAACGGCCGCTTCGGCGAGTCGGGCGACGGGGCCGAGCCGGCCCATGCGGGGGATCAGGACACAGCAGCCGAAGCCAGCTGCCTCGCCAGGCCTGGCAGGCCGGGCCGGGCAGGACAGGGCCCATCCGGGGCGCTGCTGCCCGGCGAGTGGGTCAAGGCCGACGCCCGCGGAAGCGCTGCCGGGGCCGTAAGCCCGCCCGCCGAGGAACGACTCATCTCGGCAGCGGACGCACAGGCCGACAGCGCCACCGGGGCTCTCGCCTACCCGTCCCAGCCAACGCTGCTCGGCGGACTGCGCTCTGGCCGCGGGCCACGGGCGCGCAGGCCACTGCGCGGCGGACGGCTGGCGCTCGCCGCTGCGGCGCTGGCGCTGACGTGCACGATGATCGGCGGAGTCATCGGCGGCTACGTCGCGCTGCACTCAGACCAGGCGCGAACCGATCCCAGCTACAGCCTCGGCACCGTGCCGCCAGCGCTCAACAGCCGCCCTGCCAGTTCGGTGGCGGGGATCGCCGCCAGGGTGACGCCGAGCGTCGTGATGATAAAGGTGGCCAACGGTGCGGGCACCGGGTCCGGCTTCGTCATCCGCGGCGGCTATATCGTGACCGACAACCATGTGGTAACCCTCGACAACCAGGTCAGCAACGCACCGCTCGAGGTGTACTTCAGCAACGGCACGTCGGTACCCGGCGTGGTCGTCGGCCAGGACCCGTACTCCGACATCGCGATCATCCGGGCGCTCGGGGTATCCAGGCTGCCGGCGCTCTCGCTCGGCAACTCCGCCAGCGTCGAGGTGGGGGACCCGGTGCTCGCCGTGGGCTCACCACTAGGCCTCGCGGACACCGTGACCAGCGGCATCGTCAGCGCGGTCGACCGGCCGGTGCAGCCCGGCCTGACGACCGGAACCTCGCCCGAGGTCTATTTCGATGCCATCCAGACCGATGCGCCGATCAACCCTGGCAACTCCGGCGGCCCGCTGGTCAACGCCCAGGGCCAGGTCATCGGCGTCGACGCGGCAATCGACACGCTCGGCGCGAACCCGCTGACCGGCGGCCAGGGCGGCAGCATCGGCCTCGGCTTCGCGATCCCGGTCAACGAGGCAAGGCGGGTAGCGCTCGAGCTGATCAGGACGGGGCAAGCCACGCATGCCGTCCTCGGCGCGGATCTCAGTGCGAACTGGACAGGAAACGGCGCGGAGATCATGCCGGCCAGGCGGGGCAGCCAGACGGTCGCCCCCGGCGGCCCGGCCGCTCTGGCCGGCCTGCAGCCGGGAGATGTGATCGTCCGGTTCGCGGGCCAGCCGGTCAACGACGCCGACACGCTGATGGACGTACTGCGGTCAGCGGCCCCCGGCGCCAGGGTCGGCGTCACCTTCGTCCGCGGCGGCGAGCCGCATACCGCCGTCATCCGGCTCGGATCTGCGCCCTCCTGACGGCAGGGCGGTTGTCAGCGGCGGAATCCTCCGTGGGCTAGAGTTCGGGCAAAGTTTGCCAGCCTCAGGGTTTCTGCGGACTAGCGCTGACGGTTTAGGCTGGGTGGCACAGGCGTGCGGCGCGCCGGTTCCTGCCAGCTGGAGTGCAACGGTGTTTGATCTGTCCTTCACCAAGCTGCTGGTGCTGGCCGTCCTCGCACTAGTGATCTTCGGGCCCGAGCGGCTGCCGGGCATCGCGGCGCAGGCAGGCCGCATGCTGCGCGAGCTACGCCGCATGGCCGAGGGCGCCACCTCTGAGCTGCAGGACAGCCTGGGCCCGGAGTTCAGCCAGTTCGACATCGCTGATCTCAACCCCAAGCACTTCGTTCGCAAGCACCTGATGGACGAACTCACCGGCGACGGAGTCCTGCTCGGCAAGGCCGCCGATAACGGAAACGGGTCCACCCGGCCCGCCTTTACCGCATCGGCGGCCAGTCTCGCTCCTGGTGAGAGCCCGCCCTACGACGTCGAGGCGACCTGACTCCAGCGCGGCTGATGCCGTGGCCGGGCGTGATCAGACTGGCGTGAGGCCGAGCTGCCGGCCCGCCAGGCTGCGGCTGCGGCCAGCGAGGTTCTCTGCGACCTTGCGGAGCTGCTGAGCGGCCGGCGTGTCTGGGTCTGAGACGACCAGCGGCGTGCCCGCGTCCCCGGCCTCCCTGAGCCGGGGGTCGATGGGCACCTCGCCGAGCAGCGGCACCGGGGCGCCGGTCAGCCTGGTCAGCGTGTCCGCGACCGCCTGGCCTCCACCGGCGCCGAAGACCTCGACCCGCTCCCCGCAGTGCGGGCAGGGCAGGTAGGACATGTTCTCGATGACGCCGGCCACACGCTGGTGCAGCTGCGCGGCCAGCGTGCCGGCCCGCTCGGCAACTTCGGACGACGCCAGCTGCGGGGTGGTAACCACGACCAGCTCGCTGCCGGGGACCAGGTGCGCTGCGGAGATGGCTACATCGCCAGTGCCCGGCGGCAGGTCCATCAGCAGCACGTCCAGGTCACCCCAGTAGACGTCGGCGAGGAACTGCTGAAGCAGCCGGTGCAGGATGGGGCCGCGCAGCGGGAGCGGCTCGTTGCCCTTCTTGAGCATTCCGCTGGAGATAGCGGTGACTCCATGCGCAGCGGGAGGCATGATCATCTGCTCGACCTGGGTCGGCCTGGCGGTCACGCCGAGCATCCTGGGCACCGAGTGGCCGTAGATATCGGCGTCCAGCAGGCCCACCCGCAGCCCTGTGGCCGCCATGGCCACCGCTAGGTTGACCGTCACCGACGACTTGCCAACGCCGCCCTTGCCGCTGGCGATCGCGTAGACCTTGGTCAGCGAACCGGGCTTGGCGAACGGGATCTCGCGCTCGGGCGCGCCACCACGAAGCCGGCCCTGCAGCTCCCGCCGCTGTTCCTCGCTCATCACATCCAGCTCGACTCGGACGGCACGCACGCCCGGCAGCTTGCCGACCGCCGCGGTCACGTCCCTGGTGATGGTGTCGCGGAGCGGGCAGCCGGCCACTGTGAGCCACACCTGCACCGTCACTGTGCCGTCGCCGCCAACCTGGACATGCTTCACCATGCCCAGCTCGGTAATGGGCCGGTGGATCTCCGGGTCGTTGACGCCGTCAAGGGCGTGGCTTACCTGCTCCACTGTCGGGAGGGCGCCTGCGCCAGCCGCCTCGGGCAGCGAATCTGTGGACATGACCCCATGCTATGGCCGCCGCGGCCATGCCCCCCACCCACTCCGCGAGCTTTGTGGCAGCGCGGTGGCAACGCCGCGGATGCTGCCCACCGCAGTGATTCGGCGCGAACACGGGCAGCCCGCCGTTCGGCTGCCCCGGTCGGCTCGCGTCCGCGATTATTGCTGGCGGGGGCAGGCCAGAACCGGGTTGGAGCAGGCCACGTGGGTGCCTGGGTGCCGGGGAGCTGTCCGTTGGACATAGCCCGTTCCGAGGAAAGAGGACTGTCATGCCTAACCACGTGGCGGCCAGGCAGGGTCTTGCCGGCGCCATCGCGACCGAGTTACGGTGCTGGAACGCCAGGGCGCCCTGGGCGCGCCGACGCGAGGAGTACGCCCGGCTGGCCTTCACCGAGCTGGACATCCGGCGGCTCGACGAGCGGATCGACATTCTGCTCGAGGTTCTCGCCCAGCTTTGTGACTATTCAGGACAGTTTGATGCCGCGGCCGAGTTCCGCGCCCTGTCGTGCCAGCCCTCCGAGCCAGCTCCGCAGCTGCGGCTCATTCAGGGCCAATAGCGCGCTCAGCGCGCTATTGGCCGCAGTGCCAACGTCGGACCTGGGTTAACCTCGCGTGCGCCTGGTTTTGGGGGGTCCACGGGGGGCGCAGCCCCTCGTGTGTAAGCTCGGCGACCGTGAGCGCACGGGCATACAGGCCGCGCCGGACGACGCTCGCGGTTCCCGGCAGCAGCCACCGATTCTTGGCGAAGGCGCGCGAACTGCCGGCCGACGAGGTGTTCCTCGACCTGGAGGACGCAGTCGCCCCCGCGGCCAAGGACGCGGCCAGGCCGCTCGTCGTCGAGGCGCTGCGGGCCGGGGGCTGGGGCTCCAGGATCAGAGCCGTCCGGGTTAACGACGCGAGCACGCGCTGGGCCTACCGCGACGTGGTGGACATCGTCGAGCAGGCGGGAGACTGCCTGGACGCGATCGTGCTGCCCAAGGTGACAGGGCCCGCCGACATCGGCTGGCTGCACCTGCTGCTCGGACAGGTCGAGCAGGCCGCCGGGCTGCCGGCCGGGGGAATCGGCATCGAGGCCCAGATCGAGGATGCGGCCGGCCTGGCTGCGGTGGACGAGATCGCCGCGGCCTCTGACCGCCTGGAGGCGCTGGTGTTCGGCCCCGCCGACTTTATGGCCAGCCTGGGCATGCGGTCACTGACAGTCGGCGCGCAGCCGGCCGGCTACGCCGGCGGCGATGCCTTTCATTACCCGCACATGCGGATCCTGGTAGCAGCGCGCGCACACGGGCTGCAGGCCATTGATGGCCCGTTCGCGGCGATCGCGGATCTGCCGGGCCTGCAGCGCAGCGCCGCCAGCGCTGCGGCACTCGGGTACGACGGCAAGTGGGTGATCCATCCCGGCCAGATCGAGACGGTGAACTCCGAGTTCTCCCCGGCGCAGGACGAGTACGACCGGGCCGAGTTGCTGCTCGAAGCCTACGACTACTACACCAGGCACGGCCGGGGAGCCGCGACGCTGGATGGCGAGATGATCGACGAGGCGTCGCGCAAGATGGCCATGGTCGCCGCGGCCAGGGGCCGGGCCGCCGGACTGGCCAGGACGTCGAGGTTCGACCCGCCGGGCGGCTAAATGGCGCAGACGGCGCAGCCTGGCCTGGTGCGGGAGCACGCGGCACACCAGCGGCAGCGGGTCACGAACATCGAGCTGTTCTTCGACCTTGTCTTCGTGTTCGCCATCACCCAGCTTTCGAACTTCCTGCTCGGCCACCGGACGGTCGTGGGCGCGCTGCAAGCCGCGCTGCTGCTGGTAATGGTGTGGCTGCTGTGGGCTTATACGACGTGGGTGACCAACTGGTTCGATCCCGGCAAGATCCCTGTCCGGCTGCTGTTGCTCGCGCTCATGCTCGTAAGCCTGGTGCTGTCAGCGGCGCTGCCGAACGCGTTCCGGTCGAGCGGCCTGCTGGTCGGCTCGGCCTACGCGGTCATGCAGATCGGGCGGAGCCTGTTCGCCGTGGTCGCGCTGCGCGGCCAGTCGGCTAGCTCTGACTACCGGCCGCTCGCCCGCAACTTCCAGCGGATCCTGGCCTGGTGCTGCGTGAGCGGGGCGCTTGCGGTGGCCGGCGGCCTGGTGCAGGGCGCTGGCCCGCGGGCGGCGCTGTGGCTGGCGGCCGCCGGGGTGGACGTGCTGGGCGGCGCGTTCGGCTTCTACACCCCAGGCCTTGGCAGGTCCAGCACGCAGGAGTGGAACATCGAGGGCGGCCACTTCGCCGAGCGGTGCCAGGCGTTCATCCTCATCGCGCTTGGCGAGTCGATCGTGGTGACCGGCGCGACGCTGGCCGGCCTGCTCGCCGGGCCGCTCGCCAGACCTGGCGCGGCGCACGCGCCGACCGTGGTGGCGTTCCTCGTCGCGTTCGGCGAAAGCGCCGCGCTGTGGTGGCTGTACTTTGACCGCAGCGCCGAGGATGCGGCCCGGTTCATCGCAGCCTCCCGCGATCCGGGTCGGCTCGGCCGGTCCGCCTATCACTACATCCACCCGGTCATGGTCGGCGGCATTATCCTGACCGCAGCCGCCGACGACGTGCTCCTCGCGGCGCCGGGCGCGGTCGGCGTGTCATCCACCTCCTGGTTCATCCTGGGCGGGCCCGCCTTGTACGTGGCTGGCCACCTGGCGTTCAAGCTGGCCATATGGCGGCGGATCTCGGTGCCCAGGGTGGCCGCCCTGGTGGTACTCGGCTTGCTTGGCCTGCTCGCCCCGCACGTCACGGCGCTGGCGCTGGCCGCCTGCGCGGCCGCAACAGTGGTGGCCGTGGCGCTCGCCGACCACCTGTCCGGGCATCCGGCTGCGGCCGAGGCGGACGAGGGCCAGGGCGACCTCGAGGGTTAGGCCAGCACGACCGCGAGGCGCCCGAGTGTCAGCCCAGCGCGAGTGTCAGGCCAGCACGGACCAGGACCTGAGCGCGGCCAGCAGTCCTTCGGTGAGCTCGCCTTCCGCTTCCATCCGGGACGCCTGCGACGGCGTGACCCAGCGCGTGGCGGCGGCGTCGTCTCCGGCGGATAGCTCGCCTCCGGTGACGAACGCGCGGTAGTCCCTGATGTCGATCACCGCGCCGTCCAGCCCAGGCCGGACCACCGCGCCGAGCAGCGGGCCGCAGGTAACCGACAGCCCGGTCTCCTCTTGCGCTTCCCTGACCACCGCCTGCTCGTCGGTCTCGCCTGGCTCCACCCTGCCGCCGGGTATCGACCACAGGCCCATCCCTGGCTCGTGCCCGCGCAAGATCAGCAGCAGCCGCCCGGACTCGTCAGTGATGACAGCGCCGACGCACTGCATGCGGGCAGAGCCCTTGTCATTGTTCTCGGCGTGCGGCATCAGCCCAGTATGCACTCGGAGTTCCAGCGAGCCCCCGCGCCTTGATCTGGCGCGGGGGCCGCGTGGCTGCTCACCGTTCCGCGACGAGCTACGGGGTGCTGAGCGTAATCGTGAGATCGACAGGCGTCGCGCCGAGAGTGATCCCGCCGCAGGAGTAACCGAAGCCGGCGCAGCCGCTATAGGACCAGGTAATGTCCGCGGTCGGCCACGCATAACCGGACGGGCACTCGGCCGTTTCCCCAGTACCCTGCTCGAACGGTACCTCGCAGACTTGCACAACCCCCGCTGGCAGAGTCGCCTGGCCGGCAACGGGAACCGGCCAACTGAAGGACTCCGTGATGGTGTCGCCTGGCTGTGATGCCGCTCCTGCCTCGAATTCACCGCCAGGGAATACTTCCCCAGGGGGATAACCGACGTACACCAAGGCCGCCCTGCCGCCGTCAGGAATGCTGTCGGCAGAAGTGTTCACGGTGACGGTGAGGGCCTCGCCGAAGTTGGCCGTCACGGTGGTATTGCCGGTGATCGTGATCGTGCAGGAGTCACTGGACACGGGCTCGCCTTGGCTGAACGGGCAGTTCGCGGCAGAGAACCCGAAGAAACTGTCGTTGCTGTCGGGCTGCGCGGTCAGGGTCACGTTGTAGCCGGTCGGGAACGAGGCGCTGCAGGTGGATTCGGCCAGGCCGTCGCCGCAGTCGATGCCGGCCGGGCTGCTGGTCACCACGTCGTTGCCGTCGCCGTCCTCGATATTCACGGTGAGCGTGTACAGGGTGGTCGGCGTGCAGGTGAGGCTGACAGCCCCGTTGGTGCTGGCGTAGCTGACAGAGATCACGCCCTGGCCTGGGTTGCCCACATCGCAGGGAACGCCGTTAAGGGAGTCCATGCTGCCAAGCACGCCCGCAGGTCCGGCCGGTCCCTGAGGTCCCTGGGAGCCTTGCGGTCCGGCTGGCCCGGCCGGCCCCTGGATGCTGTCGCCCGTGTCGGACCACGTCGACGCAGAGCAGGTATAGACCTCGCCGTCGTTTGCGGTGCCAAGAACGATGTCGGTGTCCCCGGTCGTGCAGCCGCCAGATGGCGCGGCCGAACTGGTCAGGACGCTGGCCCCGGCCGGCCCCTGCGGCCCGGTCGCGCCCGCCTGACCTGCCGCACCTGCCGGTCCGGTGGCTCCTGCCGGTCCGGTCGCTCCCGCTGGTCCCGTCGGCCCTGCCGGTCCCGTCGCGCCCATCGGCCCTGCTGGTCCCTGCTCGTTCCAGGAGATCGCCGTGGTGCCTGCCGGGCAGGTGGTCCCGGCGTTCTGCAGCACGATCACATGCGAGCCGTTGATGGCGGCGTTGGTCCAGCAGCCATAGATGACGCCGCTGGAGCTGACCGGCCCCGAGGATGCCGCCAGCGCCGTACCGCCGCCGGCCACGAGCGCGACAGCCAGGCCCGCTGTCAGTAACCCCATCCGTCTGTTCATTGCCTGACTCCTCTCCGGAGCAGCCCGCCGCCGATGGGAGGTAGCCGGCGGATCCGCTCACCACGCGAGGAGTATGTGCTTTTCCGGCTCTATCTAGCGTCGGGGAAATCCCCGACATTTAGCTCTTCCGGACGGTACGGCCGACCGTGACGGCGGTGTCCTGACTGCCGTCGAGTCCGGTTCTGCCCTCGACTGGCCGGGTACCAATGGGTAGCGTATTTAACGCAGCCCTTCTGGGGGATAACGCAGAGTGATATGAGACCCGTACTGACCTGCCCGCGGTGCGACGCCGTCGTACGCGCGCCCAGCGTGTGGTCGAGCGCTTACCACTGTGAGCAGCACGGTGAGGTGCACCCGCTGCGGTCAGCGCTGAGCCCGACGCCGGAGGGCCTGGAGGGAGTACTGCGCGGGGCCCAGGTACCCGTGTGGGTACCGTGGCCGCTCCCGCAAGGATGGCTGGTCACCGGCTTCGCGATAGCCGGCGACGAGCGCACCGGCACCCGCGGCTGCTCGGTCGCGCTGTCCGGGCCGAACCCGGTCGGCGAGGGCCCGGCGGAGATGATGCTGATCTCCGAGGAGCCCGGCATCGGCCTCGGCGCCAGGTTCGCCGGCCTGGAAGGGCCAGACCCTGGCGTGCAGTTCGCCAAGGGCCCGCCCGCGGGGGCGGTGGAGTTCGGCAATCACGAGTTCCCGGTCTGGAACGTCGATACCAGGGGCCGCGCCGCGTTCGCCGGCGAGGTCGGCGGGAACTGGCTGTGGCTAGTGCTCTGGCCGGACACGGCGGGCATGCTCATGGTGGAGCCGATGACGCTGCGCGACCTGCGCGATCCGGGTCAGGACCTGGACCTTCCATTTGGGGCGCCGTCACCGCAGCTTCCGGGTTAATGTCGCCCTGATGCGCGCAGACCTGCATAGCCACAGCTCTGTCTCCGATGGAACGCAGCCGCCCGCCGACGTCATGCAGCGGGCCGCCGCGGCGGGCCTCGACGTCATCGCGCTGACCGACCATGACACTGTGGCCGGCCACTTCGAGGCAGCGGCGGCGCTGCCGCCAGGCCTGACGCTGCTCCCGGGCATGGAGCTGTCGTGCAGGCTCGAGGGCCACAGCGTGCACATGCTGGCCTACCTGTTCGACCCTCGCAACGACGAGCTTGCCGGGGAGATGGCCGAGATCCGCGAGAGCCGGCTGCACCGGGCGCGGGCGATGGTGGCAAAGCTGGCCGCGCTCGGCGTCCCGATTACCTGGGACCAGGTGAGCGAGATCGCCGCCGGCGGCGTCGTCGGCAGGCCGCACATCGCCAGGGCGCTGATCGAGCTCGGCGAGGTGCCGACAGTCGAGGACGCGTTCGGCCAGGACTGGCTAGGTCCTGGCGGCAAGGCCTACGTGAGCCGGTACGCGCTGGACCCGGCCAGGGCGGTCAGGCTGGTCAGCGCCGCCGGAGGCGTCACCGTGCTGGCCCACCCCCGCGGGTCGGCGCGCGGCTGGCGGATACCCGACGAGGTGATCGAGGAACTGGCCGGAGCTGGGCTCACCGGGCTCGAGGTCAACCATCCACAGCAAGATGAACGGGAACGGGCCGCACTTGGCGAGCTCGCGTCCCGCCTCCGACTGGTGTCCTCGGGCGGCAGCGACGACCACGGTGAGCTGACCGGGTACCGCATCGGAACGGTGGTCGCCCCAGACGGCGCCTACGAGCAGCTGGTCCAGCGTGCGACCGGAGCCGCACCGGTCACGGCCACATGAGCAGCCTGTTCCCGCTGCGTTTCTTCTGGGAAGTCTTCATCACCCTGCTAGTCATCACCGATCCGCCCGGCATCATCCCGGTGTTCCTCGGTATGACCAGGGAGCGGACGGCGTCGCAGCGCAACCGGCTGGCCTGGCAGGCGGCGGTGGTGGCCTTCTGCGTCATCGTGGCGTTCGCGCTCTTCGGCCGGTCCATACTCTCCTACCTCGGCGTCGAGCTGCCTGCCCTGCAGATCGCCGGCGGACTGCTCCTGCTGCTGGTCGCCCTCGAACTGCTGACCGGCAAGGCCGCCGAGCCCGAGGAGCTGGAGAAGGTCAAGGCCAATGTAGCCTTCGTTCCGCTCGGTACGCCGCTGCTGGCCGGGCCAGGCGCGATCGTGGCGACCATGCTGTTCGTGCAGCGGACACGGTCGGCCTGGGAAGTTGTTGCCTTCGCTCTCGCGCTGATCCTGGTGGTTGTGGCGCTCTGGCTTGCGATGCGGTTCTCCGGCGCGATCCATCGCGTGCTGCGCGACAGCGGCGTAGAACTCCTGACGAGGATTGCGGGACTGCTGCTGTCCGCGATCGCCGTTCAGCTCGTGATCGGTGCGATCACGACTATCGTTGCGCGCAGCTAAGGCGCACGGAGGGCAAGATCGCCAATGAGTACCAAGGACGCCAGGATCGAGTCCGTCACCGGCAAGGCCAACACCTGGATCGTCGGTGACGACGACGAGGTCATCGTGATCGACCCAGGCACCGATGCCGCGGCCGTCTTTGATGTGGTGGGGGACCGCGAGATCCTGGCCGTTATCTGCACGCACGGCCACGCGGGGCATTCCGAGGCAGCCCTCGAGGTGGCCGAGCGGGATGAGGCCCCAGTCGCGCTGCACCCTGCGGACCGGATGGCCTGGCGAGAGGTCCACGACACCGATCCGGACATCGAGATGGAGGACGAGGGCGCCTTCGAGGTGGCCGGGATCACCCTGGAGGTGCTGCACGCTCCCGGCCACTCCCGCGGCTCGATCTGCCTGTACAGCGAGGACCTCGACGTCGTCTTCACCGGCGATGTCATCTCACAGGACGGCCCGGTCGCCCGCGCGGACGGTTACCCGAACTGGGGCCGCCAGCTGGACGCCATCGGGTCGCACGTGCTGACCCTGCCAGCGCATACCCGGATCCTGCCCGGTCACGGCGAGGAGTTCTCCGTGGCCATGGCAGAGAAGCAGTTCAACTCGTGGGTGTCGGCCGGGCCCGACCAGTCCTTCCCCGGCAGCGCCGAGCAGTAGCTAGCGCGGCGGCCGTCGCTATCCGGGCCCGCTGCCGGGTGTCGAGTGGCAGCACCTACCCGGTTCGGGACAGGATGGGGTGGTGGAGCAGCTTGGCTTTGACGGCATGCCGCGGCGGCTGTACGCCTGCACGCCCACCAGGCTGACCACTTGGCTGGACTGCCCGCGGCGGTACCGGATGGGCTATCTGGACCGGCCGCCGCCACCGAAGGGCCCGCCCTGGGCGCATAACAGCCTCGGCGCGAGTGTGCACAACGCGCTCGCCGGGTGGTGGCGGCTGCCGCGTCGGCAGCGCACCGTGACCAGAGCCGGTGAACTGCTGGAGACCGGCTGGATCGGCGACGGGTTTGCCGACGACGCACAGTCCGCGGCGCACCGGAGGCAGTGCCGGCAGATGGTCGAGCACTACGTGGCCGGCCTGGACCCGGCTGCCGAGCCGCTGGGAGTGGAGCGCACCGTTGCGACCAGGACGGACCTGATCGCGGTGTCGGGGCGGATCGACCGGCTGGACGACAGGCGCGGGCCCGATGGCCTGCCCGGCGAACTGGTGGTCGTCGACTACAAGACCGGAAGGCACGTGCTGACGGTCGACGACGCGCGCACGTCGCTCGCGCTGGCGCTGTATGCGCTGGCGGCCAGCCGGGTGATGCGCAGGCCGTGCCGGCGGGTGGAACTGCACCATCTGCCCACCGGCAGTGTGCTGGCCTGGGAGCACAGCGAGGAGTCGCTGGCCAGGCAGCTAGGCCGGGCCGAGGCCCTCGCCGCTGAGTGCGCCGCTGCCGACGAGCGGTACCGCGAGGACGGCCCGGCCGCCGCTCAGGACCTGTTCGCGCCACGGCCGGGCAGCTGGTGCGGGTGGTGCGACTTTCGCGCGCACTGCCCGGAAGGCAGCGCCGCGGCCGAGACCAGACGGCCGTGGGATGGCCTGGACAGTCTCAGCGACGAGGTTCAGGCGCCTCTTGCTGCCGCGACCGACTGACGGCCTGGTTGCGAGCGAGAATCAGTGCTTAGAAGACTCAGTGCTTATCGGTGACGGCCATGCCGGTCGAGCTGTCCGATCCGGCCCTGCCGACCTTGTCGGCCGAGTCTGCACTGGCTCCGGGCGGCCCATCCTGGGCTGCGCGCCGTAGCCGCCCGCACGAATGGACGGTGGGCTGGCGGCGCTCCGCGGCGTTCCAGAAATTAGTGAGTATGGAGGCCGTCGTGACCGGCGCATCGATGGCAGGCGAGTGGGCGGCGCCGGGGATGCAGGCGCGCTCCGCGCCGAGGCGGGCGGCCATCTCGTGCTGCTCAGCGGGCGGCCATGCGTCGTCGTCCTCGCCGTAGACCACCTGGGCAGGCAGCCCGGCGGCCACTACGCCGGCCAGTTCGCCGGTGCGGTCAGGGCAGTCAAGCAGATACCTGGCCAGCACGATGAAGTGCACCGGGCAGGTGCGCAGCGTGCGCTCCTTGAGGAAGGCGATGATGTGCTCGTCGACGCCGTCGGCCCTGGCCTGCGGCTCGTGCTCGTCGTGCCACTGCTGGCGGACAAGCGCGGCCAGCGCCCGCCGGTCGTCAGGGACTGAGCCGTCTGCAGGATCGAGCGCGGCCACCAGCCGCCGCAGCGCCGCCGCCCGCTCGCCGCCGATTGCGCCGGGCCCCGAGCCGAGGAGCGTGAGGGACTCAAAGGCCGCCGCGTGCCTCAGCACGGCCTCGCGCGCGATCAGCCCGCCAAGCGAATGCCCGACCAGGTGCACGCGGTCGGCTGACTCGCGTATCGCTTCCGCGATAGCCAGCACGTCCGCGGCCAGCGCCGCGGGTGAGTAGCCCGCGCGGTCGGGAGCATCCGGGCTCTGGTACTGGCCCCGCAGGTCTATGGCGACTACCGTCCGGCCCGCCGCGGCCAGCGGCTCAAGGACCGGCAGGAAGTTCTCCTTACTGCCGGTGTAGCCGGGCACCAGCACGGCGGGCTTGCGGTAACTGACGCCGCGGGCCGGCTGCGCCTCGAGGATGGCGAACTGGCCGCGCGCTGTCATCAGCGTCGCGGACCTCACCTGTTCCGGCAGATGCAGGGACCTGAGGGTACTCACGGGGTGGCAGCCTACCGAGAACTCGTCGAAATGTAACGGGAAAATAACGCAGGATTCGCTGAAAGAGTTCCGACAGAATGCTAAGCGCCTGTCGGCGACTACGCTCCGCTACTCCGACGCTGCTTGTCCCGTTGCCGTGCGGCCGCGCGACCTGCGGCGCCGAGGCCGGCGGGGCTGAGCGCTGCCTTGCGTCTCGGCCTGACCTGCGGCCTGGCTCGGCTGGCCGCTGCCGACTGGCTCGCCGCCCCTGGTGCGGCGGCGTGCACGCTGGCTGGGCTGGTTCGCCTGATGGCCGCTCTGGCCGCGGCCGGTCCGCTGGCCAGCGGTGCGGGAGGGCCCTTGCTGCCGGTCGCGTGAGCCAGAGCGAGAGCGGGACTTGCCGGTCTCGCCGATGTCCTCCAGGTCCTCTGCCTCCAGCCCGGCCCGGCCGCGCATCGCCCGCGGCAGCACGCCAGTGGCGGTCTGCGGGATGCCCAGCGCCGTGAACAGATGCGGCGAGGTGGAGTAAGTCTCGAGCGGATCGGCGAAGTCCAGGTTCAGGACGTCGTTGATGCCCTTCCACCGGGCCAGGTCGTTCCAGTCGACGAAGGTGACCGCGACGCCGTCGCGCCCGGCCCTTCCGGTCCTGCCGATCCGGTGCAGGTAGGCCTTCTCGTCTTCCGGGCACTCGTAGTTGACGACGTGGGTGACATCGTCGACGTCGAGGCCGCGCGCCGCGACGTCGGTCGCTACCAGCACGTCCACCTTGCCGGACCGGAACGCGCGCATGGCCCGCTCGCGCTGTCCCTGACCCAGGTCGCCGTGGACGGCCGCGGCCGCGAAGCCCTTGGTGGTCAGAGCGCTGGACACCTGGTCGGCCGAGCGCTTGGTGCGGCAGAACACGATCGTCAGGCCGCGGCCCTCTGCCTGCAGCACGCGGGCCAGGACCTCGATCTTGTCCATCTGATGGGCGCGGAACACGTGCTGCTCGGTGCTGGGCACGTGCGCGGGCTCGTCGTGCTGCTCGGCCCGGATGTGCGTGGGCCTGGTCAGGTGCCTGCGGGCCAGGGTGACGATCTCCCCTGGCATGGTGGCCGAGAAGAGCATGGTCTGGCGGGCCGCGGGCGTCAGCTGGAGGATCTTCTCGACGTCGGGCAGGAAGCCCAGGTCGAGCATTTTGTCGGCCTCGTCCAGGACGAGGGTCCTGGCGCGGTTCAGCTTCAGGTGTCCCTGCCGGGTCAGGTCAAGTAGCCGCCCCGGCGTTCCCACCACGATGTCCACCGTGGCCAGCGCGTCAATCTGCGGCTCGTAGGCGCGACCGCCGTACAGCGTCACCACGTTGACATCGAGCCTGGCGCCAGCCATCCGCAGGTCGTCGGCGACCTGGATGGCAAGCTCCCTGGTCGGTACCACGACCAGGGCGCGGGGAGCACACGGCACCCGCGGCGCGTCGTCTATCCGCTCGAGGATCGGGATGCCGAACGCCAAGGTCTTGCCCGTGCCGGTCCTGGCCTGGCCGATCAGGTCATGGCCGTCAAGCGCGATCGGCAGCGTCAGCGCCTGGATCGGGAAGGGCTTGGTAATGCCTTCGGCCTCGAGCGCAGCGCAGATGGGCTCCGCGATGCCGAAGTCACGGAAGGTCTTGTCGCTGCCGTCCAGCGCCGGGATTTCCGGGTCGCCGGGGAGACCTTCCTCGGTTGTCGTCGTATTCGTACTCAGGGCTTCCGCCTCCATCAGTAACCCGCGGCCGCCGGGCGCGCAGCGCGCGCACGAACTCCTGCCACGGGAAGGCATGTGACCTCTCCTGCCGTGCCACCGTGCCGAAGCGCGATACGAGCCAGCGCGGTGCAGTGGCACGCAACAGCGTGCCGCGCTCTGGCGGAGAGGGAGTAGCGCGCCGCCATCAGGGCATCAGCCCGGCAATGGTCGTCACGCTCAACGCTCTGTATAACAGGGCTGGGGGCCTATCACATTCCTCATGTGTATCGCGTCACAGTGTAGCAACACCGAGGTAGCACGCCTGAGCAGCGCGCCAGGCTAAATATTCGGCCCGCTTGACTTGCCGAAGCCGACCCGGCGAACCTCGTTGCCGCCGAGTTCCACGTAGGCGATCTTGTCGGCGGGTACCAGGACCCTGCCGCCCTTCTCGTCAGCCAGCGCGAAGACGCCGCCCTGCTCGATGGCGGCCTGGAGCGCCTGTTCGAGCGTATCCGCGGTCTCGTTGGTCTCCAGGACGAGCTCACGCGGCGCATGCTGCACCCCGATCTTGACTTCCACGGCTCTCCTCTCCGCTCCGCCGTTACGAGGCTAACTCGCTCGGCCTGCGACTAGCGGGAGCGACAAGGCCAGAGCGATACGCCCCGAGCGAAAAGAGCTGCCAGCTCAGCTCGTCAGCGGCCAGCCGCTGATGCCGCGCCAGGCGAGCCTGGCAATCAGCTGCTCGGCCGCGTCCTTCGGGATGGCCTGATCGGTCCTCAGCCAGTACCTCGCGGTCACCTGCGCCATCCCTACCAGGGCCATGCCGAGCAGGTGGGCCTCCTCGTTGCTCACCCCGGCGTCCTCGCGGATGAACTGGGCCACCATGTCGGCGCACTCGTACATGGTCCGGTCGAGCCGGGCTCGCACCGCGGGCTCGTTGCTCAGATCGGACTCGAAGACCAGCCGGAATTCCTCGCCGGCCCCGGCCACGTAGTCATAGAACGCCTTGAACGTGGCGGGCACCCGCTGCCTGTTATCGGACGTGGAAGACAGGGCCCCGCTGACGACCTTCACAAGCTCCTCGGCGCTCTCGTCCAGCAGCGCGAGGTACAGCTCGAGCTTTCCAGGGAAGTGCTGGTACAGCACCGGCTTGCTGACCCCGGCGCGCTCGGCGATCTCGTCCATCGCCGCGGCATGGTATCCCTGGGCGACGAAGACGTCCCTGGCCGCCCCGAGCAGCTGAAGCCGGCGTGCAGGCCGCGGCATGCGGGAACTGGCGGGCCTGGCCTGGGGCGATGCGGTCAACTATCTCTCCGGAATTGCTGCCCGCGACGAGGCTTCGTCACGGTCTCATGCTGAAATCCTACGACCAGGCGTGGTCCGCAGGCCGTTTACCGGTACTCGTCGTCGTCAAGGTTCACCTCGCGAGCCTGCTCCGCCAGGTCTGCCTCGTTGGCCTCCAGCGGAATTTCCTCGGCCTCTAGCTCATCCTCTTCGGCATCTCCTGGCTCTGGCATGACATCCTGATCCTGCTCAGCGGCGTCGGCATCCGGCGCCTCTAGCCCCATGTCGCTCTGCACGGATCCTCCTGGCGGATCGGCCAATCGAACATATTGCCGAAAGACAGAATACGGACAACACTACTTGTATCAGTACCCGCTAGGGAGTGACTTCCGCGCCTGGCCGGGGCCGATAATCGATAGTGACGCAGCTGCGGGGTAGGGAGATGCCATGCACAGCATGTGGAAGGGGGCAGTTTCCTTCGGGCTGGTCATGATCCCGGTGAAACTCTACGCCGCCACCGAGCAGAGGGACATCGCGTTCCGGCAGGTGCACAGGGAGGATGGCGGGCGGATCCGGTTCCGGAGGTTCTGCTCCATCTGCGAGGAGGAAGTCCCGTACGAGGACGTGGCCAAGGGATACGAACTGCCCGGCGGCGAGATGGTCATCCTGACCGAGGATGACATGGCCGAGTTGCCGTTGCCCACCACCAGGAGCATCGAGGTAGTCCAGTTCACGCCGACCGAGCAACTGGACCCGATCCTGTTTAACCGCAGCTACTTCGTCGAGCCGGAGGCAGCCGGGGCTCGCGCCTACGTGCTGCTGCGCGACGCGCTCGAGGAGTCGGGAAAGGTTGCCATCGCCCAGGTCGCGCTGCGGCAGCGTGAGTCGCTGGCTATCTTGCGGGTGCGCGAAGGCGTGCTCGTGCTCGAGACGCTGCTGTGGCCTGACGAGGTCAGGGACCCCGCGTTCCCGTTCCTCGACGATGACATCGAAGTGCGGCCGCAGGAGTTGCGGATGGCCGAGTCGCTGATCGAGTCGATGACCGTCGACTTCGACCCCGACGAGTACCACGACAGCTACCGCGAGGCCCTGCAGGAACTGGTCAACGCCAAGGTCGAGGGCCGTGAGGTGATCCAGCCGGAAACCGGCGAGATCAGCGCCGGAGAGCCGTCCAGCCTGGCCGACGCGCTGCGCGCCAGCCTGGACGCGGCACGCGGTGGCCGGAGCGCCGCGGCCGAGTCGGGCGACGGTAAGTCAGCCGGCAAGGCTGGCACAGGCAAGGCAGCTGCCAGGAAGACCGGCACATCGAAGGCCGGCGCTGCGCGGGCAGCAGGGACGAAGGCAGCGGGGGACGAAGAGGCCAAGACCTCGAGGCGGACTAGCGCGGCCAAGGACAAGGAACCGGCTACTACCTCGCGCCGCAGGCGCGCGAGTTAGCACCGCGCCGCAGGCGCGCCAGTTAGCACTGCGCCGCAGGCGCGCCAGCCGGGACGCTGGACACTGCCGAGTACGCTCGGTCAGGTGACAGACAAGCTTGTGCCCGCGGCTGCTCCTCCTGGTGAGGCCCTCGGCGGCCTGGCGGGCGGCAGCCGCCGTATCCCGATCGCCCCGTGGCCGGGCGAGCCGGTATCCCTCAGCGTCGGCGAGATATTTGTCCGGACCGCCCCCGCGCAGTCCGGCGCTGAGCCGGCTGTCTTCGTGCATGGCCTCGGCGGCTCGGCCGTGAACTGGACCGACCTGATAGACCTCATTAGCCAGCCGGGCGAGCAAGGGCCTGGCACCGCCGGCCTGGCGTGCGAGGCGCTCGACCTGCCTGGCTTCGGCTTCTCGCCGGCGCCGCTCGACGGCGACTACTCGCTCGCCGCCCGGGCTACCGCGGTGATCGCGCTGATCGAGCAGCGCGGCTACTGGCCGGTGCACCTCATCGGCAACTCCATGGGCGGCGCGATCGCGACGCGGATCGCCGCCCGCCGCCCCGATCTTGTGCGCACGCTAACCCTCGTCTCACCTGCCCTGCCGGACCTGCGGCCACGGCCGCTGCCGTTGCGGCTGGCACTGGTAAGCGCGCCCGGCGTCGGCCGCATGATCATGAACCGGATGCAGCAACTGCCTGCCGAGAAGCGCACCGACATGACCATCGGCGACCTGTACGCCGATCCGAGCCTGATGGAGCCGGAGCGCCGCGCCGAGGCGGTCAGCGAGGTCGTGCGCCGCGACGGGCTCGGCTACGCCAGCGAGGTGCTCATCGAGTCCGGCCGCGCGCTGGTCTCGGAGTACATGCGGCGCGGGCCAGGCTCGCTGTGGGGCGACGCCGCCAGGGTTCCGGCGCCCACCCTCGTCATCTACGGCAGCCACGACCGCCTGGTGAACCCTGCGGCGGCGGCCCGCGCGGCCCGGACGTTCAAGTCCTGCCGGGTCGTGGTGCTGCCGAGGATCGGCCATGTGGCGATGATGGAACGCCCGGACCTGGTGGCGGCGGAGATGCGTGAGTTCCTCTCGGCCGCGACCGGCCAGGAGAGCCGCGACCAGGCGCAGCGGATCGGCAGCTGACCGGTCCATCATGCTCATTGCCGCACCCGCTGTCCTGACGACGCAAGTTGGGGACGAGCCCGTTCCGCGCGGATACGTGGCGATCGAAGGCGGCGTCGTGACGCACGCCGGCCACGGCAGCAGCCCGCGCCGTCCGGACGTTGAGCTGCCCGACGGGCTGCTCGTTCCGGGCCTAATCGACCTGCAGGTCAACGGGTACTACGGGATCGAATTCCAGCGGGCCGACGAGAGCGCCTGGGCAACAGTGGCCGGGCGGCTACCCGAGACCGGGACGACCGCGTTCCTGCCCACGGTGATCACTGCGCCCATCGCTGAACTGGCCGCGACGCTGCGCCAGGCGGCCGGGTTCGCGCCGAGCCCGGGGGGCGGCGCGCGGGTGCTCGGCGTGCACGTGGAGGGGCCGTTCATCGCGCCGTCCAGGCGCGGGGCGCACAACCCTGCCTACATCACCGATCCGACGCCGGCGGCGATCGAGGAACTTCTCGCAGCGGGCGCCGGAGTGCTCCGCCTGGTGACGCTCGCGCCCGAACTGCCCGGCGCGCTGGCGGCGATCGCCCGGCTCGCCGCCGCCGGGGTTCTGGTCAGTGTCGGGCACAGCGATGCCACTGCCGCGCAGGTCGCCCGCGCCGCGGACGCGGGCGCCAGGAAGGTGACGCACCTGTTCAACGCGCAGCGGCCGCTCGGCCACCGGGAGCCTGGCGTGCCCGGCCAGGCGCTTACCGACCGGCGGCTGACCAGCGGCCTCATCGCTGACCTGTGGCACGTGGCAGCGGAGGTATGCCAGATCGCCTTTGCCGCCGCCCCTGGCCGGATCGCGCTGGTCACCGACGCCGCTGCCTGCGCGGGCATGCCGCCGGGGGAGTACCTGCTCGGTGGTGAGCCGATCATGCTGCCGTCCGGTGACGGCGAGCCGCCGGTGCGCGCGGACGGCACCATCGCGGGCTCGGCGCTGCGGATGGACCGCGCCGTGGCCAACGCCGTGAGCTGCGGTATCCCGCTCGCCGCCGCGCTGGCCGCCGCGACCAGGGTGCCCGCCGACCTGATCGGCCGGCCCGATCTTGGCCGCCTGGCCGCTGGAGCTGCCGCCGACCTGGTGTGGCTGAGCCCGGATCTGCGGACCAGGGCGACCTGGATCGGCGGCCGGCTTGCGTACAGTGATGGCGCCGCCGCCACGCTGGCCGCGGCGCCCGCGTGATCGAAGGGAGCAGGTCTTTGGCAGGGAACGGGGTCAGCCCGTCGCTGATGCGCCAGGAAATCGAGCAGCAGCCTGCGGTGCTGCGGGACACCATCGAGGCGCTGCTGCCGCGCCGGGACGAAGTCACCAGGCTGGCCGCCGACACCCACCAGGTTCTGCTGATCGCCCGCGGTACCTCGGACAACGCCGCCGTTTACGGCAGCTACCTGATCCAGGCGCACGCAGGCCGGCTAGCCAGTCTGGCCTCACCGTCGATCGCGACCACCTACAAGGCCCGGATCGACCTGACCGGCGTGCTGGCTGTGGCGCTTTCACAGTCGGGCCGGACCGCGGAGATCGTGGAGACACTGACCTGGGCGGCCGACAACGGTGCGCGGACGCTGGCGATCACCAACGGCGGTGCGGACTCGCCACTGGCGCAGGCGGCTGACGTGGCGTACGTGACCGAAGCCGGGGTCGAGCGCGCGGTGCCGGCGACCAAGACGTTCACCACGGAGCTTGCCGCGCTGGCCGTGCTCGGCCTGGCGCTCGGCGCGCCGCTGGATCCCGGCGAGCTGCGGGCGGTTCCCGATGCGATCGAGGAGCTTCTAGCCGCGAACCTAGACCTGTCGCCTGTCGTGGCCGAGCTGGCCAAGGTGCCTGGCGTCGTGGTGTCAGGCCGCGGCATGGCGTACGCGGCGGCGCTGGAACTGGCGCTCAAGCTGAAGGAAGCCTGTTACCTGCACGCGATGGGGCTGTCCTACGCCGACCTGCTGCACGGCCCGATCGCCGTGGTCGATGCCGACACCCCGGCGATCGTGATGGCGGCCGACTCCGGCCCCACCCTCGCCGGGACGGTCGACCTTGCCAGGCGGGTGACCGGCGCCGGCGCGCGCGCGTACGGGATCGGCGGCGGGCCGGCGCTCGCCGCGGCCTGTTCCCGGTGGCTGCCTGCGGCCGGGCTGCCGGAGTGGCTGGCGCCCTTCGGGCTGATCGTGCCGGGTCAGCTGGTCACCGAGGCGCTCGCCAGGCACATGGGCCTCGATCCCGACAACCCGCGCGGCCTGTCCAAGGTGACCCAGACCGACTAGGGATTGCGCGGGTGAGGTCGCCCCGGCGAGGTCGCCTGCAGGATTACCTCGCACGCCACAGTGAGGCTCACGCCAGTCGGTTCGCCGCATGACAAATCCGACTCCCTGTCACTTTCAGTCATGATCACGCCGGTTATGTGATGGTTTGCGTGACTGAAACTGTTAGGGTGTCGGATTTGTCATGCGGCCGACCCCGCTGCAGCGGTGCGGTGTAAGCAGATTGCGGGTAATGCCGCAGATGTGCCCCTGCCGTGCGGCCGGGCCGTGCGGCCGGGGCGGTCGGGCGAGTGGCGGCCGGGCTGCACCGTGGACAGGGACGGCGTGGGCTAGGACTCGCGGTCGACCTTGTACTGGGCGGCCTGCGCGCGCGGGCGCAGGACCATCAGGTCCACGTTGACGTGGGCCGGCCTGGTCACAGCCCACACCACGGCATCGGCCACGTCGGCCTCGGTCAGCGGTTCCCGAACCCCGGCATAGACCGAGGCAGCCTTGCCGGCGTCACCCCGGAACCGGTTCAGCGCGAACTCGGCGGTCTTGACCATGCCAGGGGCGATCTCCATGATCCGGACGGGCTTGTCGTAGAGCTCGAGCCTGAGGGTCTCGGCAATTGCGTGCGTTCCGTGCTTGGCCGCCACGTAACCGCCGCCGCCCTCGTAGCTGATCAGCCCCGCGGTCGAGCCCATCAGCACGATCGTGCCGGCGCCGCTGGCGATCAGTTTCGGCAGCAGCGCCTGGACGACATGCAGGGTGCCGAGCACGTTGACGTCATACATGGCCTGCCAGTCGTCCGGCGAGCTGTCGGCGACGTAGTCGGCACCGATGGCTCCTCCGGCGTTCGCCACCAGGACGTCACAGCGGTCCAGGACCTGCGCCAGCTCGAACACCGAGGGCCGGTCAGTCACATCGAGCTGGTGCGCCTCCGCGCTGCCGTCGTTGTCGGCGATGACCTGCAAGACCTCGGCGAGCCGGTCGGCTCGCCGCGCCGTCAGCACCACGTGATATCCCGCTGCGGCGAGGCCGATTGCGCTCGCCGCTCCGATGCCGCTGCTCGCCCCGGTCACTAGCGCTGTGCGTGCCATGCCGCGATTCTGCCAGGAAGCGGGACGACGCTCGGGGCGGGGCCAGTGACGCAATGCAGGCCATATCCGGCCAGGCCTTACGATCGGGCTGTGGACGTGCGCGGAGTCATCACCGACTGGGGCGGGGTTCTGACCAACCCCATCGCCGAGACCGTCAACGCCTGGCTGGCCGCCGACGGCATCGACCGGGACCGCTATATGACGGTCATGCGCCAGTGGGTGTCGCAGGCCTACGACCCGCAGGCGGACGACAACCCCATCCACGCACTGGAACGTGGTGAGTCCTCCCTCACCGAGTTCGAGATGGCACTCGCCAGCGAGCTTGTGCTGGTCGACGGCGGCCCGGTGGCCGGCGAGGGACTGCTGAGCAGGATGTGGGCGGCCACCAAGCTCGACGACACCATGCTGGAGGTGTTCCGCAGGCTGCATGACCTTGGCGTGCCGACCGGGCTGCTGTCCAACTCCTGGGGCAATGGCTACCCGCGCGAGCTATTCGCGGAGAGGTTCGACGCCGTAGTGATCTCCTGCGAGGTCGGCATGCGCAAGCCCGAGTCGCGGATCTTCCTGCACGCGGCCGAACTGCTCGGCCTGGAGCCGGCCGAGTGCGTCTTCATCGACGACATCGCGGCCAACATCACGGCCGCCGAGCAACTGGGTTTCACCGGCGTGCTGCACACCGACACGGCCACGACCAGGCAGCGCCTGTCGGAGTTGCTAGGGATTGACCTGTAGCGACATCAACCTGGCGCACGGGGTTGGCAAGGAGCAATCCCGTTACGCTCAATAGAGGGTTGAATACGCCTGTGCCCGACTATCCGCACCCGGCCAGCGCAGGTCGCTCGGCCAACATGCGAGCCAACCGGCGCGCAGACACCAAGCCCGAGCTGGCGCTGCGGCGCGAGTTGCACCGGCAGGGTTTCCGCTACCGCAAGGACTACCGGCTCGACCTGGCGGGCGCGCGGGTGCGGCCGGACATCGCGTTCACCGCGCGCCGGGTCGCCGTGTTCGTGGATGGCTGCTTCTGGCACTGCTGTCCGCAGCACGGCACCAGGCCCGCGGCCAACACCTGGTACTGGGAACCCAAACTGGCGCGCAACGTGGAACGGGACCGGGCCGCGGACGCGGCGCTAGCGGCTGCCGGGTGGAACGTGGTGCGCATCTGGGAACACGAGTCGCTGGAGGCCGCAGTGGCGGCCGTGGTGGCGGCACTGGCCGGGTCGGATGCCACGGCCGGGCACCGGCCGCAGGGGGCTGGGGCGGGGGAGCCGGCGAGCGCCTTCACCATTCCGGAGCCTGGCAATTTCGGCTGACTTGACGCGCCGGGGCTGTCACACTCAGGAAGACCTCTGCTGCGCTGCGGGATTAATGACATGCGCGTTTACCTGCCTTTGACAATTCCGGCCCTGGCCGAACTGTTGCGTACCGGCGATGTCGGGCCCGCTCCGGTGCACGGCTTCGCGGTGACGCCCGCGCTGCGCGAGTGGTACTCAAGCGGCGACATCGAGGAGCTGGAGTACGCCGCGCTCATGCACGCGGCGCGCCGCTCACTGCGCATGCTGGCGGCCGATCCTGACGCGCCGCGGCGCCGCATCGTCCTGGCCGCGGAACTCTCCGGCGGCGAGCATGGCGGCCAGTCAGGGGGCCGCGAGGAATTCGATGACCCGGCGCTGGTCCTGATCGACAGCCCGGTACCGCTGCGGGACATCGTGTCGGCCCACGTCGACGATCCCTCCGCGGCCGGCGCCATCGAGGCTGCCATCGCCGCGCTGTCGGCCGCCGACGCCGGCGACGACGACGCCAGGTTCGTGGTGGACAGCGCCGAGGGGTACGAGCTGCTCTGGTACGCCACCCAGGAGATCGGCGAACTCCTCAGCTGACCGGCCAGGCAAGGCCAGGCACGCACCGTCTGCCTGACCCGAGGGCCGGAAGGCCCGAGGAAGGCCCGAGGAAGGCCCGAAGGCCCGACGGCCTGACCTGCGGGTTCGCCGGCACGGACCTCGATTCGGCCTGAACCGCGCGGTCGTGGCACGATGGGATTCCGCCGTCGATGTCGGGCAAAGCAGGGAGCACTGCGTGATGGATTCCGTAACCAATGTCCCGTTTCCGGGCAACGAGCCGATCAAGGGATACGCTCCCGGCAGTCCGGAGCGCACAGCGCTCGAGGCGAAGATCAAGGAACTGGCCGGCGAGCGTGCCGAGCTGACCATGACGGTCGGCGGGCAGCAGCGGATGGGCGCCGGGACGACCGTGGACGTGGTCCAGCCGCACAACCACCGGCACGTCCTCGGCCAGCTGCGCGAGGCCGAGGACGCGGACGTTTCGGCCGCGATCGAGGCTGCCAGGCAGGCGGCCCCTGGCTGGCGCGCGCTGTCCTTCGACGACAGGGCAGCGATCTTCCTGAAGGCGGCTGACCTGCTGGCCGGGCCGTGGCGGCAGACGCTGAACGCCGCGACGATCCTCGGCCAGTCCAAGTCCGCCTACCAGGCCGAGATCGACTCAGCCTGCGAGCTGATCGACTTCCTGCGGTTCAACGTGCACTACGCCAGGAGGCTGCTGGCCGAGCAGCCCATCTCGTCGCCCGGCGTCTGGAACCAGCTCGAGTACCGCCCCCTCGAGGGCTTCGTGCTGGCCATTACCCCGTTCAACTTCACCGCGATCGCTGGCAACCTGCCCACGGCCGCGGCTCTCATGGGCAACGTGGTGGTCTGGAAGCCATCGCCGACCCAGCAACTGGCCGCGCACTACTTCATGCGGCTGATGGAGGCGGCAGGCCTGCCGCCCGGCGTGATCAACATGGTCACCGGATACGGCCAGGCCGTGTCGCGGGTCGCGGTGCCGCACCCGGACCTGGCGGGGATCCACTTCACCGGCTCGACCGGCACGTTCCAGCACCTGTGGCGGACCGTCGGGGAGAACATCGCGGGCTACCGGAGCTACCCGCGCCTGGTCGGGGAGACCGGCGGGAAGGACTTCGTCATCGCCCACCCCTCCGCCGACCCTGATGTACTGTCGACCGCGCTGGTCCGCGGGGCATTCGAGTACCAGGGCCAGAAGTGCTCGGCGGCCTCGCGCAGCTACGTGCCGCGCAGCGTCTGGGACCGGATGGGCGAGCAGTTCCTGGAGACTGTCCGGTCGCTGACCATGGGCGACGTGGCCAGCGACCTGTCGGTCTTCATGGGCGCGGTCATCGACGACCGTTCCTTCGGGCGCATCAACGAGGCGCTGGACCGGGCCAGGCAGCGGCCAGCGGTGAGCGTGCTGGCCGGCGGCAACACCTCCGGGGAGGACGGCTACTTCGTTCAGCCGACGGTGCTGGCCTGCTCCGACCCGGCCGACGAGATCTTCACCAGGGAGTACTTCGGGCCGATCCTCGGCGTGCACGTCTTCGAGGACTCCGACTACGAGGCCGTGCTGGCGCAGGCCGCCGACATCGCCCCCTACGCGCTCACCGGGTCGATCATCGCCCAGGACAGGGCCGCGATCGCGCACGCCAGCGAGGTGCTCAGGTTCTCGGCAGGGAACTTCTACGTCAACGACAAGCCGACCGGTGCGGTCGTGGGCCAGCAGCCGTTCGGCGGGGCGCGGGCCAGCGGCACCAACGACAAGGCGGGCTCGATCTTCAACCTGATCCGCTGGGTGAACGCCCGGACGATCAAGGAGACCTTCGTGCCGCCGGTCGACTACCGGTACCCGCACATGGGCTGAGCCCTTGTCCATGATCCGGTAAAGATTGTCGGAAATAATCTGACAAAATCTTCCGGATCATGGTCAGCCAACGGCGGCCCTGTGGGAAAGTCGGCTCCCAGGCTGAAACTTCGGGCAAATTGCGTCGCTTGTCCGGTCTGGCGGGTACGCTCGACGGTAACGCCGCAGCGCTTTGCGCGCGACAGGCTGAATTGAAGTATTGCTGCGTGGCCCGCGCCGGAGGTGTGCCATCGGTGCCATCGACCGACTGGTCCTGTGGAATGTGGACCTGACCCTGCTCGACGTCGGGCGGGTGTCACGTGACTCCTACGCCGAGGCGTTCCGGCGGGTCACCGGCCGCCCGCTGGTCAGCCTCCCGCAGGTGGCAGGGCGCAGCGACTCGGAGATCTTCCTCGAGGCCCTGGCCCTGAACGACGTGCCCTTCGGCGAGAACGAGGTGGCCGAGGCCGAACTGCTGGCGCGGTACTTCTGGGAGCTGGAAGGGGCCTTCGGCTCCCGCCAGGATCAGCTGGTGCAGACCGGCCGCCTGATGCCGGGAGCCAGGGCCGCGCTGGCCGCGGCCGCGGCGCTGCCCGGCGTCGTGCAGTCCGTGCTCACCGGCGGAATCCGGCCCACTACCCGCTACAAGCTGCACGCCCTCGGCCTCGAATCGTTCCTGGACCTGGAGATCGGCGGCTACGGGTCAGATGCCTACCCGCGCGGGTCGCTGCTGATGATGTCGCGCACCAAGGCGGGGGACAAGTACCGGACTGTCATCGAGGCTGAGTCGACTGTTTATATCGCCGACACCCGGCGCGACGTCGAGGCTGCGGGCGTCGGCGGGGCGCACTGCATCGCGGTCGCGACCGGCAGGGACACCGCCGCCGAACTGCGCGATGCGGGCGCGGCCACCGTGCTCGCCGACCTGGCCGACACAGACCAGGTGATCGCGGCCATCGACCGGCTCACCAGGGTGCCGGCAGGCACGTAGCGCTGTCGCGGCGATCGGGCCCGCCCACCCGAGCTTTGGGTCCGCCCGATCTGCGTGGCATAGTCACACTGGGTAAAGGGAGGCGGAGACTGGCTCGGTTGCCAGATTGTCCGACCGGAAATATGCCCACACGAAACGCATACTGGTATATAAAAGTCCGTCAGCGACGGTGGATGTGTCACGAGGTTTGGGGGGCTGGGCGTGGGCGGTGACCTGACGCCGGCGACCGGACGCGACTACGGTGACATCCTCTGGTCGCCATCACCCGCAGTCACCGAGCATGCGGTGATAACGCGTTACGCGCGATGGCTTGCCGCGCGCGGCCTGGCACAGACCAGTTCCTACCACGAACTGTGGCAGTGGTCGGTCGAGGAGCCCGCCAGGTTCTGGGCCTCGATATGGGAGTTCTTCGACGTCCTCGGCGAGCCGGGCACAGGCCCCGTGCTGGCGGGCCAGATGCCGGCCGTCACCTGGTTTCCGGACGGAACCCTTAATTACGCCGGAAACGCGCTGCGCCACGCCCGGTCAGATCCGCACCGGACTGCCGTCCGTTACAGCGCGGAGACGGGCCGATCGGGGCAGCTCAGCTACGGCGAGCTGAGCCGGGAAGTCGCCAGGGTACGGGCGGGCCTCCAGTCCCTCGGCGTCGGCCTCGGCGACCGGGTCGCCGCCTACCTGCCGAATTCGCCGGAGGCGCTGATCGCGATGCTCGCGACGGCCAGCCTGGGCGCGATCTGGACCTCCTGCTCGCCAGACTTCGGCGCGCACAGCGTCATCGACCGGTTCGCCCAGATCTCGCCGCGGGTGCTGCTGGCCGTCGACGGCTACGTCTACGGCGGCAAGCGCTTCGACCGGCGGCCCGAGGTCGCCGCCATCGCCGCCGAGCTGCCCGGCCTGGAGGCCGTCATCGTGGTCGACTACGCCGGGCATGGCACCCCGGGGGGATCCGGGGGGTCGTCCCCCCGGGCTAGCACCGTCCCTGGCCTGGACGTTCCGGTGGTCGAATGGCAGCAGGTCGGTTCGGACCACGACCCGCAGGCGGAGCTCGAGTTCACCCAGGTCCCTTTCTCGCATCCGCTGTGGGTCTTGTACTCCTCGGGAACGACCGGGCTGCCCAAGGCGATCATGCACGGCCACGGCGGGATCGTGCTTGAGCACCTGAAGGCGCTCAGCCTGCATCAGGACCTGACGCAGGCCGACACGTTCTTCTGGTACACCACCACCGGCTGGATGATGTGGAACTACCTGGTCGGCGGCCTGCTGGTCGGAGCCACCGTGGTGCTGTACGACGGCAGTGCCACCAATCCGGATACCGGAGCGCTGTGGCGGCTGGCCGAACGCGAAGGCGTCACCTACTTCGGCACCGGCGCCCCGTACCTGCTTGCCTGCATGAAGGAGGGCGTGCGCCCGGCCGCCGAGCATGACCTGTCCAGGCTGCGCGGCGTGGGCTCGACCGGATCGCCGCTGCCGCCCGAGGGGTTCCGCTGGGTCTACGAGGCGGTGGCCAGGCCCGGCCAGGAGCTGATCCTCGGCTCGTACTCGGGCGGTACCGACCTGTGCACCGGGTTCGTCGGCCCGTCCCCGCTGCTGCCGGTGCGGGCCGGCATCATCTCCGGGCCGTGCCTCGGAGCCAGGGTGGAGTCCTTCGACGCCGGGGGACACCCGGTAATCGGCGAGGTCGGCGAGCTAGTGCTTACCCAGCCGATGCCGTCGATGCCCGTCGGGTTCTGGAACGATGCCGACGGATCGCGCTACGCCGCCAGCTACTTCGCCGACTTCCCCGGCGTCTGGCGGCACGGCGACTGGATCATGATCCTGCCCGACGGCGGCTGCGTCATCTACGGCCGGTCAGACGCGACGCTGAACCGGGGCGGCGTCCGGATGGGCACCAGCGAGTTCTACCGCGTCGTGGAGCGGCTGCCCGAGGTGGCCGACAGCCTGGTCGTGGACACCGGGCAGCTGGGCAGGGAGGGCAGGCTGATCCTCTACGTGGTCCCGGCGGCTGGGCACGATCTGGACGAGGCGCTGACGGCCAGGATCTCCTCGCTGCTGCGGGCCGAGCTATCGCCGCGGCACGTCCCTGACGAGATCTACCAGGTACCGGGCATCCCGCGGACGCTGTCAGGCAAGAAGCTGGAGGTGCCGGTCCGCAAGATCCTGCTCGGCACGCCGGTGGCCGACGCCGCCGATCCTGACGCGCTGGCCAATCCCGACGTGCTGCCGTACTTCGTGCCATCGGGTGGTTCAGGCCAGCCTGCCAGCGCCGTAGGCACAGCATGAGCGGCACGGGCGCCGGGCCGCCGGCCGACCGCAGCTTCGGCGAGCAGGGCGGCCTGCTGACCTACGGCAGCTACCTCAGGCTGCCCGAGCTGCTTGACCAGCAGGTGCCCCAGGTCTCGCCGCCCGCTCACGACGAGCTGCTGTTCATAACGGTGCACCAGGCCTACGAGCTGTGGTTCAAGCAGTTGCTGCACGAGCTCACCGCGGTCAGGGACGCGATGCTGGCCAGCACCGCAGACGGTCAGCCTGACCCGAGCGCGAACGGGAGCGGGGCCAGCTCCCGGCAGACGTGGCGGGCCCGCCAGCTGCTGCACCGGGCGCACGTGATCGAGCGGCTGCTGGTCAGCCAGATCGACGTGCTGGAGACCATGACGCCGCAGGATTTCCTGGAGTTCCGCTCCGCGCTCGCCCCGGCCAGCGGATTCCAGTCCGTCCAGTTCCGTGAGCTTGAGTTCCTGTCCGGAGCCAAGGACCCTGGGTTCGTGGCCAGGTTCCGGGCGCTGACGGACTCCGAGCGCGAGCGGCTGGCCACCAGGCTGGCCGAGCCCTCGCTCTGGGATGCCTACGTGGACCTGCTGGCCTCTCGCGGCCTGCCTGTCGCCGACGACGAGCAGGTGCTCGCCTCGCTGGTCAGCATTGCCAGGGACAGGCCGCACCACGACGACCTCTGGCAGCTCGCCGAGGACCTGCTCACGCACGACGAGCTTGCCGCGCTGTGGCGGGCCCGTCATGTCCAGATGGTGGAACGACAGATTGGCACCAAGTCGGGCACTGGTGGCTCGACGGGCGCGCCGTACCTGCACCGGCGCGTGCCGATGCGTTATTACCCGCTGCTATGGGAGCTGCGGGACTGGCTGTAACGGCAACGTCGCCGGACTAAGGGAGTGTTGGGTCATGTCGGAAATCGGGTCCGACGAGAAGCACGATGTTCTAGCCGAGGCCGCCGCGCTGGCCGGTGCCGTGACGGGCGTCGGCGATATGCCGCGCTACCTGCGCGCCTATTACCGGCACGCCGCGGACGAGGTCGCGGGCGCCGACCCCCGGCGGGTCGCGGCCGTCGCGATAGCGCACGCTGAGTTCGCGGGGCTGCGGCCGCAGGGCCGTGCGCTCGTGCGGATCAGGTCTGGCGGCGATTCTGCCCTGGATCCCGGCTGCGACGTCATCGACATCGTGACCGACGACATGCCGTTCCTGGTCGACTCCATCAGCATGGAACTGGCCAATCACGACCTGTCCGCGCGCCTGGTGGTGCACCCGCAATTGCGGGTGCGCCGTGACGTGACGGGCGCCCTGCGGGAGGTCATCGGGCCGGTCAACGGCGGCCAGCCCAGCCATGACGAGCTGGCGGAGTCGTGGACCCACATCGAGACCGCGGCCCTTGCCGCGGGCGAGGCGGAGGCGATCACCGCCGACCTGCACCGGGTGCTCGGCGACGTGCGGACGGCGGTGGAGGACTACACGCGGATGCGTGCCAAGGCGCTGACGCTCGCCGACGACATGCTCGCGCCGGAGGGGGAGGGATCGGGCGAGTCGGCCGGTGGTCCCTACGCTCCGGCCGAGATCGCTGAACTGCTGCGCTGGCTCACCGCCGGGCACTTCACGTTTCTCGGCTACCGGGAGTACGACCTGGAGAACGGGCCGGAGGGGATGAGCCTGCACGCCGTGCCAGGAACCGGGCTTGGCATCCTGCGCCACGACCGGCCAGGGCCCGGCTCGTTCGCCACGCTGCCGGACGAGGTCAAGGCCAGGGCGCTGGATCCGCAGCGGCTCATCGTGACCAAGGCCAACTCGCGCTCGACCGTGCACCGGCCGAGCTATCTGGACTACATAGCGGTCAAGCGGCTGTCCCCGGCCGGCGAGGTGGTGGGGGAATACCGGTTCCTCGGCCTGTACACCCACGCCGCCTTCTCCGAGACCATCAAGGGCATCCCGGTGCTCAGGCGCAAGCTGGCAGAGGTGCTGGCCGCATCCGGACTTGCGGCCGACAGCCACGATGGCAAGGAAGTCGTCGAGGTCCTGGACTTCTATCCGCGCGAAGAGCTGTTCATGACGCCTGCCAGCGACCTCGCCGCGATCTGCGCTGGCGTGCACCGGCTGCGCGAGCGCCGGGAAACCAGGCTCTTCCTGCGAAAGGACATTTACGGGCGGTACGTGTCCTGCCTGATCTACATGCCGCGCGACCGCTACACGACCCAGGTCCGGCTGCGCGCGCAAGAGATCCTGCAGCGCGCCTTCGGCGCGGACCAGGTGGACTACAGCGTGCTGCTCGGCGAGTCCCCGGTCGCCAGGCTGCATCTCGTCGTGCGGGCCGAGCGCGGCAGCCAGCTGCCCGACGCCGACCCCGCGGAGCTGGAGCGCCTGGTCGCCACCGCGGTGCGGTCGTGGGACGACGACCTGGTGGACGAGGCCGCCAGGGAGCTCGGCCCGCAGCGGGGCAGGGAGCTGCTGACCCAGATCGGCGAGGACATCCCCGAGACCTACAAGGCAGACGTCCCCGCCTCGGCCGCCATCGGCGACTTCATGAAGGTGACCGAGCTGCGCGAGTCCGACGACGACGTCTCCTTCGAGCTGTGGGAGTCGGAGGACTACATCGGCGGCGTGCCCATTGCCGCCGGTGGCGTGGCCGGGCCGGGCAAGCGGGTCTGGCGGCTGACCATCTACCGCGATACGGGCCCGATCACGCTGACCGACGTCCTGCCGAGGCTCCAGCACATGGGCGTGGACGTGGTCGACGAGCACCCATACGAGTTCCCTGGCGCCAGGCCGTTCTGGATCTACGACTTCGGCCTGCGCCGTACCGACATGCCCGCGGACGGGTTCGGCGCCAACGTCGAGCGGGTCAGGGAGCAGGTCGAGGGTGCGCTGGCCGCGCTGTGGGCCGGGCACATCGAGGACGACGGCTTCAACGCGCTGGTGCTGGACGCGGAGCTGACGTGGCGGCAGGTAGTGATGCTGCGCGCGTACGCCAAGTACCTCCGGCAGGCCAACATCCCGTTCAGCCAGGAGTACATCGAGCGCGTGCTGCGGTCCAACGCGCCGATCGCCCGGCTGCTCGTGCGGCTGTTCGAGTCCCGGTTCGACCCGTCCAAGCAGGCCGGCGAGGCCGAGCGCAGCGAGGCCATCGCCGAGGAGATCGCCGGCGCGCTGGACGGGGTGGCCAGCCTGGACGAGGACCGGATCCTGCGGTCCTACCTGGGCCTGATCACCGCGACGCTGCGGACTAACTACTTCGCCGGCGTCCAGGCCGACACGCCCTACCTGGTGTTCAAGCTGAACGCCCGCGAGGTGCCGGACCTGCCGGCGCCGCGGCCGGAGTTCGAGCTGTTCGTCTACTCGCCCAGGTTCGAGGGCGTGCACCTGAGGTTCGCCAGCGTCGCCCGGGGCGGCCTGCGCTGGTCGGACCGGCGGGAGGACTTCCGTACCGAGATCCTGGGCCTGGCCAAGGCGCAGGAGGTCAAGAACTCCGTGATCGTGCCGTCGGGCGCCAAGGGCGGCTTCGTCTGCAAGCAGCTGCCGGACCCGGCAGACCGGGAGGCTTACCAGGGCGAGGTGCTGGCCTGCTACCAGATGTTCATCTCGGCCATGCTGGACGTGACCGACAACCTGGTCGCGGGCGAGGTCGTGCCGCCGGCCGGAGTCGTGCGTCACGATGGCGATGACCCCTACCTCGTGGTGGCGGCCGACAAGGGCACGGCGACGTTCTCCGACGCCGCCAACGAGATCGCCTACCGCAGGGGCTTCTGGCTGGGTGACGCCTTCGCCTCGGGCGGCTCGGCCGGCTATGACCACAAGAAGATCGGCATCACAGCGCGCGGCGCCTGGGAGTCGGTCCGGTTCTACTTCCGCACGCTCGGGCTGGACGTCGACACCGACGACTTCACCGTGGTGGGCATCGGTGACATGTCCGGTGACGTCTTCGGAAACGGCATGCTGCTCTCGCGCCACATCAAGCTGGTCGCGGCGTTCGACCACCGGCACGTCTTCCTCGATCCCGATCCCGACCCGGAAGTCAGCTTTGCCGAGCGGCGGCGGCTGTTCGAGCTGCCCCGTTCCTCCTGGGGCGACTACGACCGGTCCCTGATCTCGGCCGGCGGCGGCGTCTACCCGAGGTCGGCCAAGTCGATCCCGGTCACCCCGCAGGTCAGCGAGGCACTGGGCCTGGAGGACGCGCCAGCGTCCCTGGCCCCGGACGTCCTGATCTCGGCCATCCTGTCGGCGCCGGTGGACCTGCTGTGGAACGGCGGCATCGGCACGTACGTGAAGGCCTCGAACCAGTCCAACGCCGACGTCGGCGACCGCTCGAACGACGCGGTCCGGGTGGATGCCGCTCAGGTGCGGGCCAAGGTCGTCGGCGAGGGCGGCAACCTCGGCCTCACCCAGGAGGCCAGGGTCGAGTACGCGCTGGCGGGCGGGCTGGTCAACACCGACTTCATCGACAACTCCGCCGGCGTGGACACCTCCGACCACGAGGTGAACATCAAGATTCTGCTGGACCGCGTGGTACTGGACGGCGAGCTGACCCGGGAGGGGCGCAACGCCCTGCTCTTCGAGATGACCGACGAAGTCGCCGCGCAGGTACTCGAGCACAACTACCACCAGAACCAGGCGCTGGCGGCCGCCAGGGCCCAGGCGCCCCAGATGCTGCACGTGCACGCCCGATACATCCGCAAGCTGGAGCGCGACGGGCGGATCCGGCGCCGGCTTGACGTGCTGCCCAACGACAGGGAGATCGCTGAGCGGCGCTCGGCCGGGCGCGGGCTGGTGAGCCCGGAGTTCTCGGTCCTGCTCGCGCACACCAAGATCGCGGCAGCGCAGGACGTGCTGGCCTCGGACCTGCCCGACGACCCGTTCCTGCGCAGGGTGCTGACCGACTACTTCCCGACCCCGCTGCGGGAACGGTACGCCAGCAGGATGGGCGACCACCGGCTGCACCGGGAGATCATCACCACCTCGGTAGTCAACGACATGGTGGACCGCTCCGGCATCACCTTCGCGTTCCGGCTGAACGAGGAGACTGGCGCCTCGGTGCCCGAGATCACCGCCGCCTGGCTGGTGGCCCGCGCGGTCTTCGACATGCCGGGCTTCTGGCGGCAGGTTGAGGCGCTGGACGGCCAGGTGACCACGACCGTGCAGGTCCAGGCGCTGCTGGAGGGCCGCAAGCTCACTGAGCGCGCGGCACGCTGGCTGCTGCACAACCGGCGGCCTCCGTTCGACGTCCAGGCGACGATCGACTTCTTCGCCGACGGCGTGCTGACGGTGGCTGCGAACCTGCCGAAGATGCTGGCCGGCCGCGACCTGGCCGGATTCGACGAGCGCCGCGAGGCCTTCGCCGTGCGGAACGTGCCGGTGGTGCTCGCCGAGCGGATCGCCGCCATGGTGCCCGCGTACTCGGCCTTCGACATCGTGGACATCGCCCGCGGTACCGGCAGGTCGGTGGAGGAGACCGCCGAGGTCTACTTCGACCTGGCGGACCGGCTGCAGATCGCCAGGCTCAGGGACATGATCACGGCACTGCCGCGTGACGACCGGTGGAACACGATGGCGCGCGGCGCCATCAGGGACGACCTGTACACCGCGCACGCCGCGCTGGCCAGGGACGTGCTGACGGTCACCGAGCCTGGCAGCCCGGAGCAGCGGCTGGCGCAGTGGGTACAGCGCAACGACTCGGCGGTCCGGCGCGCCAACCAGACGCTCACCGAGATCTGGGAGAGCAACGCCTTCACCGTCGCCACGCTGTCGGTCGCCGTGCGCGCCGTCAGGACGCTGGTGACCGCAAGCACGCTGCCGACCTGAGGGCGGCAACCTGACAGCTGGGGGCCCGAGAATCACCGCTACGTGAATCGACGAGACACCCCCGAACGTGGCAGCGCGCCCGAACCGGGGCGCTATCGGGGCTCGCGTAGGCTGCAGGCATGGCAAAGGACTACGCGAGCGAGATCTCCGACCTGACGTCGACCCTCGCCAGCGTGGAGGCCGTGCTGAACCCGGACGCCATGCACAAGGAAGCCGACACGCTGCGCGAGCGGTCGGCTGATCCGGCGCTCTGGGAGGACCAGGAGCAGGCGCAGCAGGTTACCCGCCGGCTGTCCTACCTGGACGGCGAGCTAGCCAGGCTGGAGGCGCTGCACCAGCGGCTTGACGACGTCGCGGCCGGGTTCGAGCTGGCCGAGAGCGAGCACGACGAGCCGACCAGGCTGGAGGCCGAGCACGGCCTCGCGGCGCTGCGCAAGGAAATCGACCAGCTTGAGATCAGGACCCTGCTGAGCGGGGAGTATGACGCGCGCGAGGCGCTGATCAGCATCAACGCGGGAGCGGGCGGAGCCGACGCGGCGGACTGGGCGGAAGGCCTGCAGCGGATCTACCTGCGCTGGGCCGAACGGCACGGCTACCCGACCGAGATTTACGACACCTCCTACGCCGAAGAGGCGGGGATCAAGTCGACCACCTTCGCGATCAAGGCGCCGTATGCGTACGGAACGCTGCGCGGCGAGCACGGCACGCACCGGATGGTGCGGATCTCCAAGTACGACAACCAGGGCCGCCGGCAGACCTCGTTCGCCATGGTGGACGTGCTTCCGGTGGTCCAGCAGGTCGACCACATCGAGATCCCCGAGGACGAGATGCGGATCGACGTGTTCCGCTCCAGCGGCCCGGGCGGCCAGGGCGTGAACACCACCGACTCGGCGGTCCGGATCACGCACCTGCCGACCGGCATCGTGGTGTCCTGCCAGAACGAGCGCAGCCAGATCCAGAACCGGGCAAGCGCCATGGCGGTGCTGCAGGCCAAGCTGCTGGAGCGCAAGCGCGAGGAGCAGGCGGCCAAGCTCAATGAGCTACGGGGCGACGGCGGCCGCAGCTGGGGCACCCAGATACGTAACTATGTATTGCACCCATATCAGAACATCAAGGATCTCCGGACCGATTACGAGACGGGCAACACGGCCGCCGTAATGGACGGCGAGATCGATGAGTTCATCGAGGCCGAGATTCGCTGGCTCAGAACTCAGGGCCTGTAAGAACGACGAAACGGGCAGCCGGCACGGCGATCCGGGCATGCCGCTCAGGCCACAATACGTAATGTAAATATTACGGCCGGTGACGACGACCCTGGACGGATAAGCGGTTACGTCACCCACTGATACCTGAACCTGCCGATTCGGCCGGTTCAGGTATCAGTGCGCCAGGCGCGTGGCCGCCAGCGCCAGCAGCGCCAGCACGAGCAGGGCAACCAGGATCAGCTGCACGCTCAGGCCGTGAGTTTGATGGTGCACGTGCGCGCGGGCCTCACGGCATACCGGGCAGCGACCCTCCGCTACCGGGCCGGCACACTGGGCACAGATCAGGTGCTCGCAGCTCATCCAGGCTCCTAACGGGCTCTGGGCTAGCCCAGCCACTTCAACGATGTTGGACGTTCCAGGCCAGTTTCCCCCCTAGACTGGCCCGAGGCCAAACCGGGGCAGGACAAGAACGTCCCGGCTAACCCTGTCAGTATCTCGTCTACCAGTGTGATGGGCCAGTGATCCACTTCGACAACGTCACCAAGACGTATCCGAACCAGGGCCGCCCGGCTCTGGAGAACGTGACTCTGGACGTCGAGAAAGGCGAGTTCGTCTTCCTTGTCGGGCCCTCTGGGTCCGGCAAGTCCACATTCCTGCGCCTTGTGCTGAAGGAGGAGCGGCCCAGCGAAGGCAGGATTCACGTGGCGGGCAGAGACCTAGCCCGGCTGACCAACTGGAAGGTGCCGCACCTGCGCCGCCGTATTGGCTGCGTTTTCCAGGACTTCCGGCTGCTGCCGAACAAGAACGTCTACCAGAACATTGCCTTCGCCCTCGAGGTCATCGGCAAGCCACGGCGGTTCATCCGCAAGGTGGTGCCCGAGGTCATCGACCTGGTGGGCCTGGAGGGCAAGCGGGACCGGATGCCCGACGAGCTATCGGGTGGCGAGCAGCAGCGGGTGGCCATGGCCCGCGCGTTCGTCAACCGCCCGATGATCTTGCTGGCGGACGAGCCCACCGGGAACATCGACCCGGCCACTTCCATCGGGATCATGAAGGTGCTCGACCGGATCAACCGGACCGGTACCACCGTGGTGATGGCGACCCACGACGCGGCGATCGTGGACTCCATGCGCAAGCGGGTCATAGAGCTTGAATACGGCAAGGTAGTGCGCGACCAGTCGCGCGGGGTCTACGGCCAGGCGTACTGACCGGGACCTGGCGAAAGAGGTTTCAGCTACATGCGTGCCCAGTTTGTCTTGTCTGAGGTTTGGATCGGCCTGCGCCGGAACCTGACGATGACGATCGCGCTGGTCGTGGTCGTCGCGATCAGCCTGTCCCTGCTCGGCACCGGCCTGCTGTTCGTCAAGCAGGTCGACAACACGCGGGGATACTGGCAGAGCCGGGTGCAGCTCTCGGTCTACCTGTGCTCGAGCCAGGCGCTGGTCGGCCAGTGCAACGGCCCGGTGACGCCGGCCGAGCAGGCGACGATCGCGCAGGACCTCAAGAGCGTCCCCGGTATCACGTCGGTCAGCTACGTCTCCCAGCAGCAGGCATGGCAGCAGTTCAAGTCCGAGATGTCGAACGACCCGACGCTGGTCAAGTACACCAACCCAGACCAGATCCCCAGCTCGTTCGAGATCAGGCTGAAGAACACCCAGGCTGACGCGGCAAACGTGCAGGCAGTGGTGCAGGGGTATCCGGGCGTCGCGCAGGTCGTCGACGATGCCTCAATCCTCGACAACTTCTACAAGCTGCTGGATGGCGCCAGGAACGCGGTCGTGATCATCGCCTTGTTCCTCCTGGTCGCCGCGATCCTCCTGGTGGCCAATACCATCCGGCTGTCGGCGTTCAACCGCCGCCGCGAGACCTCGATCATGCGGCTCGTCGGCGCCTCGAACTTCTACGTCCAGCTGCCGTTCCTGGCCGAGGGCATGATCGCCGGGCTTTTCGGCTGGCTGGTCGCCAGTGCCCTGCTGATAGCGGTGAAGTCGCTGTGGATCAACGGCCTGCAGTCCTACTTCCCCTACGGGGTGACGCTGGACTCGACGGACCTGCTTGAGGTGATCATCATCGCGCTGATCACCGGCCTGCTGATCTGCGGCAGCACGTCGTTCCTCACGCTTAGGCGCTACCTGCGCGTCTGACGCCAGGTATTGATAGACAAGACCGGTGGCAGCCGAACAGGGAACGAAGATCGTCGCCCGGAACAGGCGGGCCAGGCACGACTACGCCATCGAGGACACCGTCGAAGCCGGGATCGTCCTGACCGGCACCGAGGTCAAGTCGCTGCGAGCCGGCCGGGCCTCGCTCGCCGATGGTTTCGGCCTGATTACCGATAGTGAAGCCTGGCTGCACGGGGTACACATTCCCGAGTACACGCAGGGGACCTGGACCAATCACGAGCCCCGGCGCGTCCGCAAGCTGCTGCTGCACCGCAAGGAGATCGACAGGCTCGCACGCTCGACCCAGGAACGAGGGCTGACACTGGTCCCGCTCTCCTTGTACTTCAAGGACGGCAAGGCCAAAATCGAGCTGGGACTGGCGCGCGGCAAGCGCAGCTATGACAAGCGACAGGACTTGGCAAAGCGGGACGCGGCCCGAGAGGTCGAGCGCGAGCTGCGGCGGCGGAGATAGCGAAGTGGGACATGAGCTCCGCAACCGGTAACCGCAACCCGCGGACCGGGGCGCATCGTGCCGCGCGGACGGGGACCCCGGCGCGTCGATTCCCGGGCCTGAAGGCCGGGGACGGGGAGAGCAGAGCCGGGGTATTCGGGGTGTCACTTCGGTCCAAGCCGATGCTCAAGCGCACGGCGGGCGTGGTGGTGCTGGCCTTGATCGCCGCCGCCGGATGGGCGGTGCGCGGCGGCGGCACGTCACCCGAGTCGACGGTCGAGCACTTTCTGCTGTACTGGGAGTCTGGCGAGTACCAGCAGGCCGCCGCGCTGACGACCGGGACGCCCAAGGTCGTGGCCAGCGAGCTGGCCGGGGCCTACCAGCAGCTCGATGCGACCGACCTCGTGCTGTCCATGAGCAGCATCAGCCAGCAGGGCAGCACGGCGAACGCCGTGTTCGACGCCTCCGTGGACCTCGGCAGCAGCGGCCTGCAGTGGCGGTACGCCAACCGGTTCACGCTGCGCGAGTCCGGGTCCGCCTGGCGCGTGGTCTGGAGCCCGTCGGTGATAGCGAAGGGCCTGGCGGCGGGGGACCGGCTCGCGGTCGTGCTCGAGACCCAGGGCAGGGCGCAGATCAACGCGGCCTCTGGCCAGCCGCTGGGCGTCTATTCGGACACCTACGAGGTCGGGGTGGTGCCCGCTGAGCTGACTGGCCCCGCCGAGGTCCAGGAGATAGCCAACCGCCTGGCCGCGGCGCTCAATCTGCAGGCCCAGGCCACCCAGATCGCGGGCCAGATCGAGGCCTCGCCGTCCGGCTTCCGCGAGCTGGTCACGCTGACCCCGCAGGAGTACGCCCAGGTGCGCAGCAGCCTCGCCTCGATCCCCGGCCTGCAGGTCCGCCGGCGTTCGCAGCGGCTGTTCGACAGCATCGCTCCGGCCGTCGTCGGGTCCGTCGGCACCGAGACCGCCGCGATCCTGCGGGAGCAGGGCGTGCCGTACCGGCCGGGCACGACCGTCGGCCTGTCGGGGCTGGAGGCCTTCTATCAGCGCCAGCTCACCGGCACGCCCACCACGATCGTCGTGATCGAGAACTCGCGCGGGCAGGGCGTCATCGACATCCCCGGGGCGATCTGGCAGGGCCAGCGCGCCAACCCCGTTGACACCACGCTCAACTACGGGGTGCAGCAGGCGGCCAACGACGCCCTGGCGCAGGCTGCCGGTTCTGGTGCCATCGTGGCCGTGCAGGCGCACACCGGCAAGATCCTGGCCGTGTCCGCTCAACAGGCAGGCGGCATGCCCGCACTCGACCCGCTGGATGGCGCGTACGAGCCGGGCCAGGCCTTCACGATCGTCTCTACCGCCGCGTTCCTGGCCGCCGGACTGACGCCGGACAGCGTCGTTCCCTGCAATGCCAGCAATTCGGTGGACGGGCACAGCTTCCGCAATGAGCCGCCCGAGACGGGCATGGGCCAGACGCCGTCGTTCAGCAAGGACTTCACCGTCGGCTGCTCGACGGCCTTTGCCGGATTCTCCGAGTCCACGTCGGCGGCAGAGCTCGCGACGGCGGCACGCGAGTTCGGCGTCGGCGCGCCGTGGCAGCTGCCGCTGCCGAGCTACGCCGGGAGCATCGGGCAGCCGTCCGGCGAGGTCGGGGTGGCGGCCGATTCCATCGGCCAGGGAACGGTGCGGGTGAGCCCGCTGTCCATGGCACTGGTGGCCGCGGTGGCTGACTCGGGCGCCTGGCACTCGCCGTCCCTGGTGACCGGTGCGGCCGACCCGGCCTCGACGCCCAAGGCCGCGATGAGCGCGCAGGTGCTCTCCGAGCTGCAGGGGCTGATGCGCGAGGCGGGCGCGCACGGCGCCGATGTCGGCAACCTGTACGGGCAGGCGGGCGTGGCTCCGTTCGGGACCGACTCGCGTCTTTACATCAGCTGGTTTGTCGGCTATCAGGGCGATACCGCCTTCGCGGTCGCCGAACTGGTCAGGTCACCTGCCGATGCGGCAGCCGCGCTGGCGGGCACTTTTCTGCGGAACATTCAGGCTGGATCCTGACCGGTTCATGGTCACACCTTTAGTAACTGCGAGCAACCATCTGTATCCGCATCGGCGTCTTTCCTAGTGACTGGGGTGCCGCTTGGGGGGTTGCGGCCCAGTCGTCGTGATGAGAGCCGGGCCTCATCTCGGGGGAGGCCCGGACTTTGAGACCGGCCCCGACCCTGCCGG
>DASPWG010000282.1:0-31026 GCA_035621915.1 Streptosporangiaceae bacterium | reverse complement strand
GGGAACGGGCTGCGCCTTAGCGGGCCGCACGTAGCCAGGCCGGCCGAGCTCCCCGCTGACCTGCCAGTAGCGGGAGAGGCCGCAGCTATCCACCCGGAGCTTGGCGGCGCCGCGCTGATGCCGAGGTACCCGTCAGCGGGCCAGCTCGCGGCGCTGGCCGCGGCCAGGCTCGCGGCGGGGGAGCCGTTCGCCGCGCCCGAGCCGCTCTACCTGCGCAGGCCGGACGCCAGGGAACCAGGCCCGCCCAAGCGGGTGACCGAGCCAGCGCCGGCCGGCCGGAGGACTCGATGACGGGCATCCGGCTGCGCGCGATGACCAGCGCTGACCTCCGAGCGGTCATGGACCTGGAGGCTGCACTGTTCGCCGAGGAGGCCTGGTCGCGTGACATGCTGACGGGCGAGCTCGCCCAGCAGCCTGCCAGCCGCTACTACCTGGTCGCCGAGGAGGCCGAGGGCGCGCTGGTCGGCTACGCGGGCCTGCTCGCCGCCACGGAGCAGGCGGACGTGCTGACGATCGCCGTAGCCACCAGCAGGTGGGGCCACGGGATCGGCTCGCAGCTTCTCGCCGCGCTGGTGTCCGAGGCGAGAAGGCGCGGCTGCAGTGAGATGTTCCTGGAGGTCAGGGCCGACAACGCGCGCGCCCAGCGGCTGTACAAGTGGTGGGGCTTCAGCGAGATCGGCATTCGGCGCGGTTACTACCAGCCGTCAGGGACCGACGCGATCGTGATGCGCCGCGACCTCGCTGCGGTCTCCGAGGCCGAGCTGGTCAGCCCCGACCGACAGGGCCTGGTACCGGACGCCGGGGGTGCAAGGTGACCGCGCCGCTGGTGCTTGGCATCGAGACCTCGTGCGACGAGACCGGGGTCGGCCTGGTACGGGGGCACGAGTTGCTCGCTGACGCCATCGCCTCGAGCGTGGACGAGCACGCGAGGTTCGGGGGCGTGGTGCCCGAAGTCGCCAGCCGGGCGCACCTGGAAGCGATGGTGCCGACCGTGCAGCGCGCGCTCGATCAAGCAGGGGTCCGGCTGTCCGAGGTCGACGCGATCGCGGTCACTGCCGGGCCGGGCCTAGCGGGTGCGCTGCTGGTAGGGGTGTGCGCGGCCAAGGCCTATGCGCTGGCCATGGACAAGCCGCTGTACGGGGTCAACCACCTGGCCGCGCACGTCGCGGTCGACCAGCTGGAGCACGGCGCACTGCCAGCTCCGGCCATCGCGCTGCTGGTATCTGGCGGCCATTCGTCGCTGCTGATGGTCAAGGACCTGGCCACCGACATCGTGCCGCTGGGCGCGACCATCGACGATGCCGCCGGCGAGGCCTTCGACAAGGTGGCAAGGGTACTTGGGCTGCCGTTCCCAGGCGGCCCCTACATCGACAAGGCAGCCCGCACCGGTGATCCTGATCACGTCGCGTTCCCGCGCGGCAAGTACCGCGACGGCACGAGCGACTTCTCCTTCTCCGGGCTGAAGACGGCAGTGGCGCGCTGGGTCGAGGCGCGCCAGGCGGCGGCCGAGCCGGTACCCGTTGCGGATGTGGCGGCGTCGTTCCAGGAGGCCGTCGCGGACGTGCTGACCCGCAAGGCGGTCGATGCCTGCCTGGCCCACGGCGTGGAGCACCTGGTAATCGGCGGCGGGGTCGCGGCGAACTCGCGGCTGCGCGCACTAGCCGAGGAGCGCTGCGCAGTGGCCGGGCTGCGGCTACGGGTGCCGCGACCGGGCCTGTGTACCGACAACGGCGCCATGGTGGCCGCGCTCGGAGCCGAGCTGCACGGCCGCGGCGTGCCGAGCTCGGTACTCGAATTCGCCGCAGATTCGTCGCTGCCGGTCACTTGCGTCACGGCTGGCTAATCCGGCAGGGCCGGTTTGACGAGCCCGAACATGGGGGGCTACAGTGCGGAACTGGCACTCACTAGGGTAGAGTGCTAACGCGACGAGGTTGGTCTGGCACCCGCGACGGCAGGCCGACATGGTCGACTCTCTTTTACTACAGCTATCCCTTTCCGGAGGGGGAGGTCAGATCGTGACGACCGCCACCAAGGTTGTTCTCAAGCCGCTCGAAGACCGGATCGTGGTGCGCCCGCTCGAAGCCGAGCAGACCACCGCATCCGGCCTGGTGATCCCCGACACCGCCAAGGAGAAGCCCCAGGAGGGCGAAGTCCTGGCTGTCGGTCCCGGCCGTTTCGACGACGCGGGCGCCAAGCGCGTCCCGCTCGACGTGAAGGTCGGCGACGTGGTCCTGTACAGCAAGTACGGCGGCACCGAGGTGAAGTACCACGGCGAGGAGTACCTGGTGCTCTCCGCTCGTGACGTGCTCGCCATCATCGAGAAGTAACGAGCAGGATCTCGCGCGCGCGGGCCCGGCCCGCGCCGGGCGGGCTTCCACGCCCGTCCGGCACCGCCCCGGCTCGGTTCGCCGCTCGCGGAGGAGACTCCTGCGGGCAGCGGGCCGGTCCGGGGCGGTGGCGTGAGCGCACCAACCTAGACCTGCAAACAGACCAAGCACAGACACCGAGGTAATCCACATGGCCAAGAGCCTGGAGTTCAACGAGGACGCGCGGCGCGCGCTTGAGCGCGGCGTGAACCGCCTCGCCGACGCCGTCAAGGTGACGCTCGGCCCCAAGGGCCGCAACGTCGTGATCGACAAGAAGTGGGGCGCTCCCACAATCACCAACGACGGCGTGACCGTCGCGCGTGAGGTGGAGCTTGAGGATCCGACCGAGAACCTTGGCGCGCAGCTGGCTAAGGAGGTCGCGACCAAGACCAACGACGTGGCCGGCGACGGCACCACGACGGCGACGGTGCTGGCCCAGGCCATGGTCGCCGAGGGCCTGCGCAGCGTGGCCGCCGGCGCCAACCCGATCGCGCTCAAGCGCGGCATCGACGCCGCCGCCAAGGCGGTGGCGGACACGCTGGTCAAGTCGGCGCGCGACGTCGAGGAGCGTAGCGAGGTAGCCAACGTCGCCACCATCTCCGCCCAGGACCCCAAGATCGGCGAAGTCATCGCCGAGGCGTTCGACAAGGTGGGCAAGGACGGTGTCATCACCGTCGAGGAAGCCCCGACGATGGGCATCGAGCTGGAGTTCACCGAGGGTATGCAGTTCGACAAGGGCTACATCTCGGCGTACTTCGTCACCGACGCCGAGCGGATGGAGACCGTCCTCGAGGACGCCTACGTCCTGCTGTCGGCTGGCAAGATCTCCTCGATGCAGGAGTTCCTGCCGCTGCTGGAGAAGGTCGCCCAGACCAAGAAGCCCATGCTGGTCATCGCCGAGGACGTGGACGGCGAGGCGCTGTCCACCCTGGTGGTCAACAAGATCCGCGGCCTGCTGAACGTGGTCGCGGTCAAGGCGCCTGGCTTCGGTGACCGGCGCAAGGCCATGCTCGGCGACATGGCCGTGCTGACCGGCGCCGAGGTTGTGAGCGAGGAGCTCGGCCTCAAGCTGGAGCTGGCCGGGCTGGACGTGCTTGGCCAGGCCCGCCGCGTCGTGGTTACCAAGGACACCACGACAATCATCGACGGCGCCGGCGAGCAGTCCGAGGTCGACGAGCGCATCCGCCAGCTGCGGACCGAGATCGAGAACACCGACTCGGACTGGGACCGCGAGAAGCTCCAGGAGCGGGTGGCCAAGCTGGCAGGCGGCGTTGCCGTGCTGCGAGCCGGCGCGGCCACCGAGGTCGAGCTCAAGGAGAAGAAGCACCGGCTGGAGGACGCCATCTCCGCGACGCGCGCCGCGATCGAGGAAGGCATCATCCCCGGCGGCGGCAGCGCCCTGGTGCATGCCGCCGCACAGCTCGACGACCTGGGCCTGACTGGCGACGCGGCCACCGGCGTGCAGATCGTGCGCCGCTCACTCGCGGCGCCCGCCCGCTGGATCGCGGAGAACGCCGGCGCCGAGGGTGGCGTCATCGTCGGCCGCATCGCCGAGCTGCCTGCCGGGCACGGCTACAACGCTCAGACCGGCGAGTTCGGCGACCTGGTTGCCCAGGGCGTGCTCGACCCGGTCAAGGTGACCAGGTCGGCGGTGCAGAACGCCGCCTCGATCGCGGGCATGCTGCTGACCACTGAGGCCCTGGTGACCGAGAAGCCGGAGCCGCCCGAGCCGGCCGCCAACGGTCACGGGCACGGCCACCAGCACTGATCCTGGCAAGCGCTCAGCTGACCAAACCGGAGCCTGCCAGCCGACCTCAGGGTCCGCTGGCAGGCTCCGGTGCGTCCCGGGGTAGCCGCTGGCGCTCCGGTGCGTGCCGGGGTAGCCGCCGGCGCGCGGGAGATTCGGCTGCGTTAACGGCGGCCCGTAAGCTGCGGGCGCAGCGCAGGCGCGCGGAAACTCGCGCGCGCGACGGCCGGCGCCTCGGCGATACTGTGGACGTGGCCATCGGAACGATCATCTTCGACTTCGATGGCCTGCTGATGGACACCGAGAGCACGTCACTGGCGAGCTGGCAGTACGAGTGGCGACAGCACGGGCTTGAGCTTGACCTGACTGACTTCCATGCCGATCATGGCGGCGATCTCACCGAGGAGCGGTACGCCCGGCTGGCCAGCGCGGTAGGACCGGGATTCGCGCGCGAGGCCAGCCATGCCCGGCGGCTGGCCTACCGCGAGGACCTGCACCGGGACCTCGGCCTGGCTGACGGCATCGCGCAGTGGCTGGACGACGCCGCGGCGCTGGGGATCCGGCTGGCGGTGGCCAGCAGTTCGCCCGGCGAGTGGGTGCGCGGTCACCTGAGCAGGGTAGGCGCGCTCGAGCGGTTCGAGGTGATCGCCAGCGGCGAGGAAGTGCCCAGGCCCAAGCCCGACCCTGCGGTCTACGAGCTCGCGTTGCGCCGCCTCGGCGTGCCGGGATCGAGTGCCGTGGCGGTCGAGGATAGCCCGCACGGGGTCATCGCAGCGCGCGGTGCGGGGCTGCGGTGCATCGCGATTCCGAGCCCGCACTTCGACCCGGCCCGTTTCGGCGCGGCCGCCGTACTGCTGCCCAGCGCCGCGCGCGCACCGCTGGCAGCCGTCCTGGACTGGATCGAGCGCCCGGCTGCCGCCGGTCAGGCCCGGTCGGCGAACCCGACGAGCTAACTCGGCCGCGCCGTCGCCGGGCCGCCGCGTCCTGCATCCGGAAATAACCGTCTTCTGGCTGCTCGGTCACTGATCGGCGTCTTAGGCATTCTTTCTGAGTCGAGAAATTATTATAGGCGGATCGCTCCGGGCCCTTCAGTAGTCATCTGACTACTCTTTGTAGCTGCCATTACCTATGTATCGGCCTGACCCGTCAATGTGATCTTTCCGTTGCCAAATTTCATGTTCGCTTGACTCGTGACTTGGGGAATCAAGGGCATGTAATTACCAACACGTGAGACCGCCGCTGATCAGGGGGGCCTGGTGGAATCGCAGCTAGATGGGGCGAGGCATGGCAACATCGGTGACCTGACCGAACTGGCCATGCGTGGTCATCCCGCGGCAATAGATACACTGCTGCGGCAGATCAGGCCAATGGTGGTGCGCTATTGCCGAGCCCGTCTCGGGCGCATTTCCGGGCATTATCACGCGGCCGATGACGTCGCACAGGAAGTATGCATCGCACTTCTCTCCGCGCTTCCGCGCTATCAGGACATGGGTCGCCCTTTCGCGTCGTTCGTGTTCGGAATCGCTTCGCACAAGGTCGCCGACGCGATGCGCAGCGCGGCGCGGATGGCGATCCCGACCGAGGACCTGCCTGACGGCCCGGATGACCGGCCAGGGCCAGAGGAGACGGCAGTCGCCTATATCGAGGCCGAGCGGGCCAGGGCCCTGCTCGCGCGCCTGCCGGTGCACCAGCGGGAACTGCTGGTGCTGCGAGTGCTGTCCGGCATGTCAGCCGAGGAGACCGGTCATGCGCTCGGCATGTCGGCGGGAGCGGTCCGCGTCGCGCAGCATCGGGCGCTCGCGCGGCTGCGCGCCATCGCCCTTGAGGAAAAGATCGCATAGTCAGCGCGCTTCAGCGCATCCGTGGCGATCCGCATCCCCGTATTGCGGTTGCCGCCGCCAGGAACGCCGGGATCCCTGCTCCCCCGTGGTAGGGATCCCGGTCCTGGCCGGCACCAGAAACCAGTCCGCCTGGCGGAACTCCCGTTTCTGGCGGACTGGTCCGAAGCATTCACCGCCGGGCCTGGGCGGAACCAGAGCTGTTGGGTCGGGTCTGGGTGGTGCCAGCGGGGCTATAACCCCGCTGGCACCACCCAGAGTCCCGGAGCGAGTCTGTTATGCGGTTAATGCGATTTCTAGGCCCCTCGGCGACGTGACTCGCCCGGAGTCGGGGCTGCTGCGGCAAGAGGCCGGCTCGCGGCGGGGGATGACGGCGGCGTCGCCGTGTCGTTACTAGGATGAACGCATCCCTGCTCCCGGCCTGATGGATTTAGTCATATGAGCGACGAGAAGTTCAGCCCGCCCGCCCTGACCTTCGACGACGTTCTGCTGCTGCCAGCGCATTCGGTGATCGTGCCGAGCGAAGCCGACACGAGCGCGCGCCTGACGCCGCGGATCTCGCTGCGCATCCCGCTCGTCTCCTCGGCCATGGACACCGTGACCGAGTCCCGGATGGCGATCGCGATGGCCCGGCAGGGCGGCGTCGGGGTGCTGCACAGGAACATGTCCGTTGAGGAGCAGGCGCAGCAGGTCGACACGGTCAAGCGGTCCGAGGCCGGGATGATCACTAACCCCGTGACCTGCGGGCCGGACGCGACGCTGGCCGAGGTCGAGGAACTCTGCGCCAGGTACCGGATCTCAGGAGTGCCGGTCACCGACGCGGACGGCCTCCTGCTCGGCATCGTCACCAACCGTGACATTCGGTTCGAGTCGGATCACCGGCGGCGGGTCGCGGAGATCATGACGAAGATGCCGCTGGTGACCGCTCCGGTCGGGGTCAGCAGGGCAGAGGCCCTTAAGCTGCTGAGGAGCAACAAGGTCGAGAAGCTGCCCCTGGTCGACAATGGCGGGCGGCTGCGCGGCCTGATCACGGTCAAGGACTTCACCAAGAGCGAGAAGTTCCCGCTCGCGACCAAGGACGCCGAGGGCCGGCTGGTCGCGGGCGCAGCCGTCGGCGTCGGCGAGGACGCCAAGCGCCGCGCGCAGGCCCTGATCGACGCCGGCGTCGACTTCCTGATCGTGGACACCTCGCACGGGCACGCCCAGGCGGTGCTGGACATGGTTGCCCAGGTCAAGGCCAACTCGCGAGTCGAGGTCATCGGCGGCAACGTGGCCACCAGGGCAGGAGCGCAGGCCCTCATCGACGCCGGCTCGGACGCGGTGAAGGTCGGCGTGGGCCCCGGCTCGATCTGCACGACGCGCGTCGTGGCCGGCGTCGGCGTCCCGCAGGTGACTGCCATCTACGAGGCCTGGTTGGCATGCGCGCCCGCGAACGTGCCGGTGATCGGTGACGGCGGCGTGCAGTACTCCGGGGACATCGCCAAGGCAATTGCGGCGGGCGCCGACACGGTGATGCTCGGCAGCCTGCTGGCCGGATGCGAGGAGGGGCCAGGCGAGCTGGTGTTTGTCTCCGGCAAGCAGTACAAGCTGTACCGGGGAATGGGATCACTGGGTGCGATGCGCAACGCCGAGCGCGGCGGATCCTTCTCCAAGGACCGCTACTTCCAGGACGACGTGTTGCGCGAGGACAAGCTGGTGCCGCAGGGCGTCGAGGGCCAGGTGCCCTACCGCGGCCCGCTGGCAGCAGTCGCTGACCAGCTTGTCGGCGGCCTGCGCGCAGCGATGGGGTACTGCGGCGCGCGGACCATTGCCGAGTTGCAGCAGGCAAGGTTCACCCAGATCACCGGGGCGGGGCTCATCGAGAGCCACCCGCACGACATCGAGATGGTGGCCGAGGCCCCGAACTACGGGGGACGCCGTAGCTAGCGGAGCCAGGCTGCGGCCGACTACGGCAAGCCGGGCGCGGCATTCAGGGCCAGTGGGGTACGGGCACGGCCGGCTGGCGGGAGAACAGACGTGAGCATCGTGGAGATCGGCAAGGGCAAGAGCGGCAGGCGCGCGTACGCCCTGGAGGAGATCGGCATCGTGCCGTCGCGCCGGACTAGGCATCCGGACGAGGTCTCGATCGCGTGGCAGATCGACGCCTACCGGTTCGAGCTGCCGCTCGTGGTAGCTCCCATGGACAGCGTGGTATCCCCGGCAACGGCGGCGCAGATCGGCAGGCTCGGCGGCCTCGCCGCGCTCGACCTGGAGGGCCTGTGGACGCGCTTCGACGATCCCGAGCCGCTGCTGGCGGAGGCTGCCGAGCTCGATGACGCCGCGGCTACCAGGCGGCTGCAGCAGATCTACTCCGAGCCCATCAAGGAAGAGCTCATCGGGCAGCGGATCGAGGAGATCCGCTCGGCCGGCGTGACCACGGCGGCGCGGCTGTCACCGCAGCGCACGGTCCGCTACTACAAGGCGGTCATCGATGCGGGCGTGGACATCTTCGTGATCCGCGGCACCACGGTGTCCGCGGAGCACGTCTCAGGTCAGTCCGAGCCGCTCAACCTCAAGCAGTTCATCTACGAGCTCGACGTGCCGGTGATCGTCGGCGGCTGTGCCACTTACACCGCGGCCCTGCACCTGATGCGCACCGGCGCGGCCGGCGTGCTGGTCGGATTCGGCGGCGGCTCCGGGCATACCACCGCGGCCGTGCTCGGCGTCAAGGTGCCGATGGCGACCGCGATCGCGGACGTCGCAGCGGCGCGCAGGGACTACCTGGACGAGTCCGGCGGACGATACGTGCACGTGATCGCCGACGGCGGCATGAGCCTGTCTGGTGATATCGCCAAGGCGCTGGCGCTCGGTGCTGACGCCGTCATGGTCGGATCGCCGTTCGCCAGGGCAGCGCAGGCGCCGGGGCGCGGCTATCACTGGGGCAGCGAGGCGCACCACCAGGACCTGCCGCGCGGCGCGAGGGTGAAGGTCGGCACCATCGGCACGCTCGAGCAGATCCTGCACGGGCCGTCCACAATGGCGGACGGCTCGATGAACCTCATGGGCGCGCTGCGGCGCACCATGGCGACCTCGGGCTACTCGGATCTCAAGGAGTTCCAGCGCGTCGAGGTTGTCGTCACCCCCTCTACCGCAGCCCGCTAATCCCGGCTGCCCGAAGGGCAGCATCCGGCAGCCGGGAGCCGGCACCTCGTCCGCTAGCGCGACTCCGTCGGCACGTTTCCGGTAGCGCGGTCTTTTGGTGGGACAGTGTCCTGGTGAGCTCTGCCGCGCGGGCAGCCGCGACGCTGCTGCCCTGCTGTCCCGGCGTCTACCGGTTCCGCGACGGCGCGGGCACCGTCCTTTACATCGGCAGAGCCGCCAGCCTGCGCAGGCGGGTGACTTCCTACTGGGGAGACCTCGGCGACCGCCCGCACCTGGCCCAGATGGTGGCCCGGATCGCGCGGGTCGAGGCAGTCGGCTGCGCCTCGGAGCACGAGGCCGCGTGGCTGGAGCGCACCCTGCTCCAGGACAGCACCCCGCGCTGGAACCGGACTGCGGGCGGCCAGGAGGTCGAGGTCTGCCTCCGGCTTGATACCTCGCCCCGGTCTCCAGGCCTGTCGGTAGTGCATGCCGACGCAGTGCCCGCGGCAGTGGCCCCTGAGCTCGTATCAGGCGCGACCGCGGCAGCCGGCAACGGGCACGGGCAGGCCGAGTACTTCGGCCCCTACCTGGGCGGCGGCCGGGTCCGGCTGGCGGCAGCAGGCCTCACCAGGATCTTCCCGCTCGGGTACGCCGCCGATCTGGCCGCCGGCACCGCGGGCGACCTGGCCAGGCACCGGGGCGTGGACGGCTCTGACCGGGCCCTGCTGGCCTGCTCGCTGGCAGCCGTCCTGCACCGCGATCGGGCCGCGGTGCAGGACGCGGCCGCGCGGCTGACCGACCGCCGGGACGCAGCAGCCAGGGCGGAGGCCTACGAGCTAGCCGGGCGCATCCAGGCGGAACTGCGTGCCCTCGACTGGGTCACCTGCCCGCAGCGCGCTGCCACCCTCGGCGAGCAGGAGGCTGACGTGGCCGGCTGGGCGGACGGCATGCTGGTCGTGTTCGGGATCCGGGCAGGCCGGGTCCGCAGCTGGCGCCAGCACCCCGCCGCCCTGGCGGACGCGGAGCCGCTGCTGGCGGGCACGCCCGCCCGCTGGCGGGACTTCGCCAGGGACAACGCGACGCTGGCGGCGAGGCTTGCGCTAGCGGCGTAGTCCTGGCCGGCCACGGGCAGGATGCGCTCCCCCCGATGTCGTAGCCCGAACCATCCGTTCGGCCGACCGGCCGACGCCCCCGCAGTTCGTACCGTGGGCTCCGGACAGCGTGCCAACGGGGGGAGCATGGCCATGGACTACCGGGCTGACCACCGGGCCGCCCCAGCTGAGGACAGCACGGTTGAGCTAGGCACGGGCGAGCTAAGCACGGGCGAGCTAAGCACGGGCGAATGGGGCACGGGCAACCAGGTCCAGGGCGAGCCCAGGGCAGGCCGGTGGCGGCCGGCCACGGGCCGCGAGAACGGGTCCAGCCCCGCCGTCCGGCGCTCATGCGCCGGGCAGGACCAGGCTCCGCTGGTGCTCATGTACCACTCGATCACGCCCTATACGGAGGATCCCTACCTGGTCACGGTCTCGCCCGAACGGTTCCGGCGGCAGGTGCGCTGGCTGCACCGGCAGGGACTGCGCGGGGTATCCATGGCTGCCCTGATGGCTGCGAGGCAGCGGCAGTGCGAGGCCGGCCTGGTCGGCCTCACCTTCGACGACGGGTACGACGACTTCCGCCGCTACGCGCTGCCCGTCCTGCTGCGATACGGGTTCACCGCTACCGCATTCGTCATCGCTGGCCGGCTCGGCGGGGACAACGGATGGGATGAGCGGGGTCCGCGCAAGGACCTCATGACGGCGCGGCAGGTGCGCGAGGTCGCGGCAGCGGGCATGGAGATCGGCTCGCACGGCCTGCGCCACGTGACGCTGACCGAGACGACCGACCTGGCGCTGCAGCGTGAGCAGCTGCGCAGCAGGGAGATCCTGCAGGACGTCACCGGCAGCGAGGTCGCCGGATTCTGCTACCCGTACGGCTCGCTGGACCGCAGAGTGCTTGACGGCGTGCGCGGAGCTGGCTACGAGTACGGATGCGCCATCTGGGCCAGCGAGCTGACCGGGCGCTACGCACTGCCTCGTGTCTATGTGGGAGAGGCGGATGGCGGCGCCAGGCTGCGGGCCAAGCGACTGCGCCAGCGGCTAGCCTGCCGCAACGCGCTGGCCGGCGATGCAGGCGTGCCTGCCGGTCCGGCCGTCGCCCTAGCTGGGACGCAGCCAGGACTACGTCGCTCTGCGTAAGCACATTACGACTCCTGACGGAGTGCCCACTACGGCGGAGCAAGCAAGCTGCCAGTAGGGAACCCCGGCGGGGGCATGTGCCGTGACCAGGCCCGATGGTGGCAAGGGGGACGAGCTTCATGACTGACCTTCGGCTTTCGCTCGCGGTCAACGGTCGTGAACACCAGCTGCAGCACCGGCTCGTCGCGTATCCGCTGCCGGGCCGCGGCAACGGCAACGGCAACGGCCACAACGGTCACGACGCCCCAAGGAGCCAGCTGCGGGTCGCGATCGTGGGCCTTGGCTACGTCGGGCTGCCGACCGCCGTAGGCCTCGCCCAGCAGTGCCAGCAGGTCACCGGTGTCGACATCAGCCAGGAGCGGCTCGATGTCATCGCGGCTGGCCTGGCCGACCTGCCCGACAGCGACCGGCCCCGGCTCGACGCCGCCCTGTCAGCGGGGACGCTGGAGCTGAGCGCGGACCCCGCGGCCATCAGCGAGGCGGACGCCGTGATCGTCTGCGTGCCGACCCCGGTCGACGCCGACCACGTGCCGGAACTCTCGGCGCTGCGCGGTGCCTGCGCCGCCGTGGTCGGGCATGCGCGCAAGGGCCAGACGATCATCCTCACCTCCACGACGTACGTCGGCACCACTTCCGAGATGCTCGCCGCGCCGCTGCAGCGCCGGGGGCTTGAGGTCGGCTCCGACGTCTTCGTCGCCTTCAGCCCCGAGCGGATCGACCCAGGCAACCCCGACCACCAGCAGGAGCAGACTCCCCGCGTGGTCGGCGGCACCACCAGCGCGTGCGCGGCGAAGGCGGCCGAGGTAATCGGGCTGCTCACCGATGCGGTGTACATCGTCAGCTCGCCGGAGGCGGCCGAGGCGACCAAGCTCTACGAGAACATCTTCCGCGCGGTCAGCCTCGCGCTGGCCAATGAGTTCGCCGACGTCTGCAACGCCCTCCAGCTCGACCCGATCGAGGTCACGCTCGCGGCTGGCACCAAGCCATACGGCTTCCTGGCCGCCTTCCCCGGGCCCGGAGTGGGCGGGCACTGCATTCCCTGCGATCCGCATTACCTGCTATGGCAGCTCGGGATGCGGGGGCGGAGCGCGCCGCTGATCGAGCAGACGATGCGCTCCATCCGGCAGCGGCCTGAGCGGGTGGTAGAGCGTGCCCGCGAGGTCCTAGCCGGGGACGGGCGCCCGCTGGCGGGTGCGCGGGTCATGGTGGTCGGAGCCAGTTACAAGCCCGGCGTGCGCGACCTGCGCGAGTCCTCGGCAGTCCCGATGATCGCGAGCCTGCTGTGCAAGTCGGCGGACGTGCATTACTTCGACCCGCTGGTGCCGGTGCTGCGGCTTCCTACCGGGCAGACGCTCGCCAGCGAGGTCGACCCTGGCACCGACTGGGACCTGGTCATCGTGCACACGGTGCACCCCGAGGTGGACTACTCGTGGGCGCGCAAGTGCCGCGTCCTCGACGCCACGTACGGGTTCGAGGACGCTCCGGCCAGGACCGTGGTGTGAGGTCGGCCGTGACAACCACGCTCAGGGCCGCGAGCCCGGCCGCACCGGCTGCCGCGGGCATTTCACCCGTGGACGTGAGCACGCCCGCCGTGCTGCTCAAGTTCGACCCGAACGTGATGCACCACGGCAGCCTGGGCGCGATCCGCAGCCTTGGCCGGCTGGGCGTCCCTGTGTACGCCGTGCAGGAGGCAGCCTGGGCGCCCGCGGCGCACTCCAGGTACCTGAGCGGCAAGGTCCTGTGGCAGCCGGCGGCGCTGACGCCCGGTCAGGTGCAGGACGGCCTGGCGCAGCTGTCGGACAGCATCGGCCGCACGGCGGTGCTGATTCCCACAGACGACGCTGGCGCGATCTTCCTAGCCGAATACGGGAAACGGCTGCGCGGGCGGTTCCTGTTCGCGCAGCCCCCGGCGGCACTGCCAAGGCTCCTTGCGGGCAAGTACTCGCTGCACGAGCTCTGCGCCGAGTTCGGCGTCCCGAGCCCGCGGTCCTGCGTGCCTTCCACGCACAGGCAGGCGGCAAAGTTCGCAGCCGAGACGGGCTATCCGGTGATCGGAAAGCTGACGCGGCCATGGCAGGCCGGACCGGGTCAGCGCAGCACCGTGATCATCGCTGACCGGGCGGAGCTCGACTGCTCGTGGCAGGCGTCGGAGGCCAGCCAGGCGGGCCTCATGCTGCAGGAGTTCATCCCGGCCGGGCCAGACAGCGACTGGTTCTTCCACGGCTACCGCGGCGCCGGCGGGTGCAAGCTGTCATGCACCGGGGTGAAGGACCGGTCGTATCCCGCGCACGCAGGTCTGACCAGCTTCGGCCGGAGCGTGCCGAACGCCGCGCTGCGCGACGATGTGACCGGGCTGCTTGACCAGCTCGACTACCGCGGCATAGCCGACCTGGACCTCAGGCTGGACGCCAGGGACGGGCGATACAAGCTGCTTGACTTCAATCCGCGGCTGGGCGCGCAGTTCCGCCTGTTCACCACTGCGGACGAGCTGGACGTGGTGCGGGCGGCCTACCTGGACCTGACCGGCCAGGAGGTGGTCAGCGCCAGGCCGGGCGGTGCCAGCCCCGTGTCTGGCCGCAGCTTCCTCGTGGAGAGCTACGACCCGCTGAGCGCCCTGGCGTACTGGCGCAGCGGCGAGCTCGGCATCCGGGCGTGGATGGCGTCGCTGCGCGCCGCCGACGAGACCGCATGGTTTGCCCGCGACGACTTGCGCCCGTTCGGCCTCATGTGCCTGCGCATGGGCTGGCGGGTGGCGACCAGGCCGCTGGTCCGAGGCCGGGAGTCTCCCGCGGCCGCCCGCCCGGCCGTGCCGCGACTGCGGCGCGGCCGGGCGTGGACTCCGACACGCAGCCAGCAGGGGCAGCAGACCGTACCAGCCGAGGGGGGATTCACGTGAGTGAAGCCGTTGACGTGGCCATCGTGGGGGCAGGGCCGTACGGACTGTCTCTGGCCGCCCACCTGGAGGCGGCCGGAGTGCGCTACCGCCAGTTCGGCCAGCCGATGGACCTGTGGCGGGCTCGCATGCCGCGCGGCATGTACCTGAAGTCGCAGGGCTTCGCCTCGAACCTGTCCGCTCCCGGTGACAGCCGCACGCTGGCCGCCTTCTGCCGGGAGGCCGCGTACCCCTACGCCGACTACGGCCTGCCGGTGCCGCTTGACGTCTTCATCAACTACGGGGACTGGTTCGCCGCACAGCTCGAGGGCCGCGTCGAACGCAAGATGGTCACCAGCCTGGCCGGCCAGCAGGGCGGGTTCGAGGTCGGCCTGTCCGACGGTCGCGCCGTGACCGCCAGCCGCGTGGTGGTGGCAACGGGCGTGGAGCACTTCGCCTACGTGCCCGTGGAGCTGTCCGGGCTGGACTGCGTGAGCCACAGCTCGGTCCTGACCGAGCCCTCGGATTTCGGCGGCCAGGAAGTGGCGGTCGTCGGCCGCGGTCAGTCCGCGCTTGAGTCGGCGGCGCTGCTGCACGAGAACGGCGCGCACGTGCGGGTCATCACCAGGTCGCCTGGCCTGATCTGGAACGGGCCGCCGCTCCTGCCGGACCGCCCGTGGTGGCAGCGGCTGCGTGAGCCCGAGGCCGGGCTCGGCTCGGGCTGGGCCACCTGGTTCTACTCCCGCCAGCCTGCACTGTTCCGGCACCTGCCCGAGCAGACCAGGGTGTACCGGGCGCGCACCGCGCTCGGCCCTGCGGGCGCAAGCTGGCTGCGGCCCAGGGTCGAGGGCCAGATACCGATCCTGGCCGGCCAGGCCGTGGAGCACGTGAAGGCGGGATCGGACGGCGCCCGCATCGTCCTCCGCAGCCGAGGCGGGGAGCAGGCCGACCTGACCGCCGACCACGTGATCGCGGCCACCGGCTACCGCCCCGACCTGCGGCGGCTGCGGTTCCTCGATGACGCGCTGCGCGCCAGGATGCACACGGTGGCGGGGACGGCGGCGGTAGACGCCGGGTACCAGACCTCGGTGCCGGGGCTGTACGTGATGGGCCCGGCGGTGGCGCCGGTCTTCGGACCCGTCATGCGGTTCGTCTACGGCAGCGACCACGCGGCCCGCACGGTGGCGCGGCGGCTGCAGGCCACCGCAAGCATGGCGGTACCGACCCGGCTGCCCTCCCTGGCCGGAGCAGCGGGTCGGTGACCGCCACCCGGCGCGCCCGCTGCCAGGCCACTGGTGCTGGCGCGCGGCGGCAGCACCGCACCGTGCCAGCCAGCACCGTGCGAGCCAGCATGGTCTCGGCCAGCTCCGTGTCAGCCAGTACCGGGCCGGCCAGCCCAGTGTCAGCCAGCACTGTGCCGGCCAGCGCCGGGCCCCGCGGCACGGCCGAGGTTCCCGGCCGCGGGCCTGCGCAGGCGGCCGGCCGTGGGCCAGCGGAGATGGCTGAGGCCGCGCCCGCGGGCAGTCCGGCCGGCGCGCGGGCCACCGCGCCCGGATGCCTGCAGGGCGGGCCGCGGGTCAGCTGGCAGGCCGGCCCTGCTCCCCGCCGCCGGGACGGCGCCGCTGCCCGCGCCGTCCGCGGCGGCACCTGGCGCGCGGCCAGGGGTGCCGGCAGGCACGGCCGCGGACGGGTGATCCGCGCCGCAGTGCAACCGGTGGCGGATCTCGCGGCGCTGGCCACCGCCGTCGCCGTGACCGGGGCAGGGCTGGCCCGCGGCAGCGGCTACTGCGCCGCGGCCATGATCGCGTTCGCCGCCGCCGGGCTCTACCGGCTGCGCGTCGGCCAGCGCGTCAGCGACCAGGCGGGCCGGATCGCGGTCGCGGCCATGCTTCCCTCGCTCGCACTGGCGGCCTGGTCCGCGCCCGGTCAGGCGCTACTGCTCGGCGGCTGCGCCACCGGCCTGGTCATCACCGCGCGGATGGCAGCCGCCGCCGAGCTGCGTACGGCTTACCGGCGCGGGATGCTGGTGCGGCGCACGCTGATCATCGGCGGCGGCAGCGCGGCCGGCTCGCTGGCCAGGCTGCTGCGCCAGCATCCCGAGCTGGGCTTGCGGGTGTCCGGCGCGGTGGACAACCACCTGCCCGCCGATCAGCCGGGCGGCGCGGCCAGGCTGCCGCTGCTCGGCCGCCTCGACCAGGCGCGCGCGGTCATCTCCGGGTTCGACATCGCGCAGGTGCTCGTCTGCTTCCCCGCAGCGACCGAGGCGGAGCTGACCGCCGCGCTGCGCAGCTGCCGCGAGGCCGGCGTCGCCGTGAGCGTGCTGCCCCGGCTGCCCGGCCTGGGCCTGGCCGTGCCCAGGTACTGCCTGGACGAGATCTGGGGCGTGCCGCTGATCCCGCTGCGGGCCGACGCCGCAGCACCGGCCAGGCGAACGGCCAAGCGGCTGCTTGACCTGACCGCCGGACTGGCACTGCTGGCGGTCTCGGCTCCGCTGCTGGCCCTGCTCAGCCTGGCTGTCCGCGCCGACCTGCGGCTGCCTGCGCTGTTCCGGCAGGTGCGGGTGACCGGCCGGGGGCGGCTCGCGACCATCACCAAGCTGCGCACGCTGCGGCCCGACGGCGACCCGGACACGACCTGGGTCATCCCGGACGGCCAGTGCTCGCCGGTGGGCAGCATGCTGCGCGCCACCCACGCCGACGAGCTGCCGCAGCTCGCCAGCGTCGTCCGCGGGGATATGTCGCTGGTGGGACCGCGGCCCGAGCGACCGCACTTCGCCAGGCGGCTGGCTCGCGAGGTCGCCGGTTACCGGGACCGGGAGCGCGTCAGGGCGGGACTGACCGGCTGGGCGCAGGTGCACGGGCTCACCGGGGACACGTCGATCGCCGACCGCGCCCGCTTCGACAACTTCTACATCGAGTACGGGTCTGTCTGGCTTGACCTGCTCATCCTGGCCCGGACCTTGCCCGCTGCACTGTCCGGGGCCCTGCACACACTCCGAGGAGGCACACGGTGAAGGTTCTGCATGTGATCACCGGCCTGGGAGTCGGCGGAGCCGAGCTGCAGCTGCTCGCCATTCTCCGGCACACCCGGCACGACGCCGACGTCGTCACGCTGTACAACCCCGGGCCGGTCGCCGACATGATCCGCGCCGACGGTACCGGCGTGCGCAGCCTCGGCATGCAGAAGAACACCGAGATGTCCGCCTTGCCGCGGCTGCGCCGCATTATCCGGGCCGGCCGCTACGACGTGGTGCACGCGCACCTGTACCGCTCGCAGGTCTACGGCCGGCCCGCGGCCTGGCTGGCCGGAACCCCGGTAGTAGTGAGCACCGAGCACTCCATCGGCGAGACGCACCTGGAACGGCGGCGGATGACGCTTCCCGTCCAGGCGCTGTACCTGGCGACCGAGCTGTTCTCCGACATGACCATCGCGGTGTCATCGGCGGTCGGCGAGCGGCTTACGCGCTGGGGCATCAGGCGGCGCAAGCTGACCGTCATCCCCAACGGCGTCGACCTGGACCGCGTCGCCTACGACAGCTCAGGCCGGGACCGGGTGCGAGCGGAGCTTGGCATCGGCACCGCGGACTACGTCCTGCTGCTGCTCGGCAGGCTCGACCAGAACAAGCGCTTCGACCTCGCCATCGAGGCGGCCGCCGCCAGCCTAGGCAACGGGGTGAAGATGATCGTGGCGGGCGGCGGTCCCGAGCGCGAGCACCTGGAGGAGACGGCGCGGCGCTGCGGCGTCAGCGAGCACGTGGCGTTCGCCGGCGAGCGGCACGACGTCGCGGCGGTGCTGTCGGCGGCTGACCTGCTCATCGCGTCGTCGCGGCAGGAGACCTTCGGGCTGTCTGTGCTGGAGGCGCTGGCCAATGGCATCAGGGTGCTCTATACCACCTGCCCAGCGCTGGACGGCGTGCCGACCGAGCGTGCCAGCCACGTGCCCTCCACCGTGACCGGTATGGGCGAGGCGATCGCCGCCGCGGTCGCGGCTGGCCCCGGCACGCGCGAGCAGGAGCCCGTGGTCGCCAGCGACTTCAGCATCGCCGCGGTGACCCGCCGCATCGACGACCTGTACGAGCGGCTGGCCGGGCGCATGTCCTGGCGGACTGTGGCCACCGGCATCCGGCGGCCGGCGCTCGCCTTCGGGGCGGCCGGCCGCGCTGACCGGCATGGCCCGGTCCTCGCGGTCGTGCCGCCGCAGGACGGCGGACCCGCGGCAGAGCACAACGGCAACGGCGACATCCGGCTCGCAAGCGCGGTGATCAAGGGAGGCGATGACGGATGAGGTGCTTCGTCACGGGCGCGGCCGGCTTCATCGGCTCGCACCTCACCGAGGACCTGCTCGCCGCCGGGCACTCCGTCGTGGGGCTGGATGACATGAGCACTGGCCGGGAGGCGAACCTGGCCGAGATATCCGATCACCCCAGGTTCCAGCTCGTGACCGGCTCCATCCTGGACCAGCGCACCGTCGAGGAGCTGACGTCTGGCGCGGACTGCGTCTTCCACCTGGCCGCTGCCGTCGGCGCGTTCGTCATCAGGGACCGCGCGCTTGACAGCCTGCGCACGAACATCCACGGCACCGAGAACGTCGTGGCCGCAGCGAGCCGGCACGGCGCCCGGCTGCTCGTCGCCTCCACCAGCGAGATCTACGGGAAGAACACGAAGGTAGGGCTGCGGGAAGACGCCGATCGCGTCATCGGCTCGCCGCTACGTTCACGCTGGAGCTACGCGGAGGCCAAGGCGATTGACGAGAGCCTCGTCGACGGGTACGTGCGCGAGCGCGGCCTGCGGGCGGTCATAGTCCGCCTGTTCAACACCGTCGGGCCGCGCCAGAGCGGCCGGTACGGGATGGTGATCCCGCGCTTCGCCAGGCAGGCGCTCACCGGCCAGCCCCTGACGGTCTTCGGGACGGGCGATCAGGTCCGCTGCTTCTGCCACGTCCTGGACGTCATCCCGGCGCTCATCAGGCTCGTGCAGTGCGACAGCGCGGTCGGCCTGGCGGTGAACCTGGGCAGCTCGGAGCAGGTGTCGATCAACCAGCTTGCCCGGCTGGTCATCGATGCCACCGGGTCGGCCAGCCGCATTGAGCGCAGTTCCTACCTGGACGCCTACGGGTCCGGCTACGAGGACATGCAGCGGCGTGTTCCCGACTGCACCCTGGCCGGACAGCTCGTCGGGTTCTCCCCGGCACGTTCGCTGACCGACATCATCCACGCTGTGATCGCTGACCAGCAGGCATCCCTGACCGAGGCGGCGGCTGTCGCGCGATAACGGGAACGGGTGGTTGTCATGGCTCTGCGCAGACGACGGCCTCGCCAGCAAGGTGCTGGCCAGGACCAGTCGAGGCTGCGTCACGTCCTGTCGGTGGCAGCGTGGCCTGCACTCGCCCTCGCTGCCCTGGCGCTGGTGGCGCTGACCCTGGTGGCACACCTGTCGGCGCCGGCCAAGCGCACCCTCGTGGTGGCGGCGCTGCCGTACTGGAACATCCAGACCGACACCGCGGTGGTGCTGGCCAACCGCGGGGACGTGAACGAGGTGTCCCCGTGGATCTACGGCATCAGTCCCAGCGGTGCCATCGTGATGCAGTCCAGTCAGGGTCAGGCCACGACCGCGACGGCCGACATGGACAAGCTGCGCGCTGCCGGGATGCGGGTCGTGCCAACCATCGCCAACATCACTGACGGCAGGTGGGCCTATCAGCCGATCGACGGGATCCTGCACAATCCGGCGCGGATGCGCCAGCACGTCAGCAACATCGTCACGCTGGCAGACCGCGACGATTACGCCGGGATCGACATCGACTACGAGGGGCTGCTGGCCAGCGACCGCCAGGTCTTCACCCAGTTCGTTGCGGAGCTGGCCACGGCGATGCACGCGCACGGCAAGATCGTGACGGTCGACGTCTTCCCGCAGAACTCTGCGGCGGAGGCGGCAGGCAACCCGCTGGACGCCGCGCAGGACTACGCCGCGATCGGCAGGTCCGCCGACCAGGTCCGCGTCATGGCCTACAACAATCACTGGGCGAACTCGCCGCCCGGCGCCGTCGCGCCGATCGGCTGGGTCAGGGCCGTGGTGAACTACACGCTTACCCAGGTGCAAGCCAGCAAGGTGGTGCTCGGCGTTCCGCTGTACGGCTTCGACTGGGGTGACGGGCCGGCCCAGACCATCAGCTGGCTGCAGGCGCTGCGGCTGTCCAGGCAGTACCACGTGCCGCCGAGCTACAACAACGCCAGCCAGGCCCCCACGTTCAGCTACGCCGCTGATGGCCGCTCGCACGTGGTGTGGTTCGAGAACGCCGCGAGCTCCCAGGCCAAGTTCTACGCGGTCAGGGGCGCCGGGATAGCCGGGACGTTCTTGTGGATGTATGGCTACGAGGACCCGCGCACCTGGCCCGCGCTGCGCCAGGCCCTGCCGCTGTCAGGCACGAACGCGAGCAGCACGTCGACGGCGGTGCCGTGATGCCAGAGCTTCCCTGGTGGTTCCTGGCCGTCTTCGTCCTCGGCGTCAACTTCGTCATCTGGGGCACGGTCGGCGCGATCCGGCTGACCGAGACGCGTGCTGCCCGGCTCGGCCGGCACCACCGGCACGAAGGCGGCAGCCGGGAAGCCGGGCGACGTAAGCGCCAGCAAGGCAAGGCCGGGCCGCCGGCGCGTAAGGGCTCCCTGGCCGTGCGAGACGTCGCGGTGCTGATGCCCGCGCACAACGAGGCCGCGGTGCTCGGTGCCAGCCTGGAATCGATCATGAAGCTGGTGCCGCCCGGCAACGTCCATGTCGTCTCGGACGGGTCCACCGACGACACGCCGGAGATCGGCCGCCGGATGGGCGCCCGGGTACACGAGACCGCGCGGAACTTGGGCAAGGCGGGCGCCCTGCAGGACGCTATCAGGCACTTCCGCCTGATCAAGAAGTACCGGGTGATCATGCTGCTGGACGCCGACACCCGGATCGACCGCGACTACTTCGCGCAGGCGCTGCCGCTCTTCGACTCGCCCGGCGTCGTGGCCGTGGCCGGCTGCGTGCGCACCGCCCGCGACCGGAGGCTCTCGCTGGCGGGAAACGTGCTCGTCGGGCACCGGCAGCGGATCTACGCGATCGGCCAGCGCGCCCTCAAGTTCGGCCAGACCTACCTGCGCGCGAACGCGACCCACATCGTGCCGGGGTTCGCCAGCATGTACCGCACCAGCGTGCTGCCGCACATGGAACTCAACCCGCCAGGCATGGTGATCGAGGACTTCAACATGACGTTCGAGGTCTACCAGAAGCGCCTTGGCAAGGTCGCCTTCACCCTCGGCGCGGTGGCCGAGACTCAGGACCCCGACACCCTGCACGACTACATGCGGCAGACCAGGCGCTGGGCTGTCGGCCTCTGGCAGACCGTCAGGCGGCACCCGCCCAGGGCCAACCTCTTCACGGCGATGCTGGCCGTCCTGCTGCTCGAACTGATCACCTCAAGCGCGATGTTCCTGCTGCTCCCGCTGCTGGTAGCCGTGCTAGTGATCCCGGACCTGGCGCATGGCACGCTTGGCTGGCCGACGTTCGCCGACGTGCACGCCGCCGTGGCCGCGCACATGAAGCTCACCGCCGTGCTGTTCGGCGTCCTGATCCCTGACTACGCCATGACCTGCCTGGTCGCCGCGCTCGAGCGCAGACCGCGGTTGCTGGTGGTCGGGTTGTTCTTCCCGTTCATGCGGATCATCGACGCGGCCATCGGGATCTCAGCGATACCCGCCGGCTGGCTGACGCGGTCGAACGGGACCTGGCAGAGCCCTGCCAGGCGGGTGATCGAGCCAGAGACCAAGCCCGTTCCCGTCGCCGGCGGCCAGCCTGACGCGGGCAGGCAGGCCGGCGCCGCGAAGACGGCAGACGGACCGGCCGCGCAGGCAGGCGGCGGGACCGGCACGCAGCGAGCGGATGCAAACGCTTTTGCGCCATCCGTTCATTTTGTATCGGAACGTACTCATGCACATTGATGAGAAAGACCTCATCCGGCTCCGGCATGGTGGGGCTATGGACCCCATCCGGCTGATGCTGGCCGATGACCATCTCATGGTCACCGAGGCGCTCGCCTCGCGGCTCGCGGCCGCTCCGGATATCTGGGTGGCCGGGCGCTGCGCGGCGACCGACCCGAACCTGCCAGCCATCTTCACCGGAGTGCGGCCGGACGTGCTGGCGATAGAGGCCGAGCCGTTCGGGGCGACCATCGGCATGGTGCTCGAGCAGCTGATCACGATCCGGCCGGAAGTGCGGGTGGTGGTGCTCAGCGCCGACCGGAACGTAGCCCACGCCGTCGCCGCGGCCAGGGCGGGTGCTGCCGCGTGGGTCGCGAAGGAACAGGACGCGGCCGAGTTCGAGTCGGTCGTCCGCGGCGTTGTCAAGGGACGTTCCTGGTACCCGCCGGAGATGCTCGGCGAGATACTGCGCGAGTTGCGCGCCGACGCCAGCCGCGCCAGGGGCGGCGACCCGGTTCAGGGGCTCAGCTCGCGCGAGCGCGAGGTCCTGCAGGCCATGATGACCGGCAAGCAGGGCAGGGAGATTGCCGCCCAGCTGCAGATCTCGGCCGACACCGTCCGCACGCATACCCAGAACATCTACGCCAAGCTGGACGTGCACACCCGGCTGGAAGCCGTCTCGGTGGCCCGCGCCGCCGGCCTCAGGCCTGGCGACGGTGAGCTATGAGCGCCGGGCGCGACGGAGCCAGCCAGTACCGGGCGGCCGGCGCCGGGCCTGGTCCGCTGCGGATCGCCACCATCATCACCAGGCTGGAGGGCGGCTCCGGCCAGCATGCGCTGCGCGGGATACGGGCGCTTGACCGCAGCGAATTCGAGCCGCTGGTCATTACCGGGAGCGCTGGCAGGCTGGCGGACCAGGCCGCCGATGACGGCATCGCGATCCGGGTGACGCCATGGCTGCGGGAGACCATCGCGCCCGCTAGTGACCTGCGGGCGGTGGGCCGGCTCACCGCGCTGCTTGGCGAGTTGCGGCCCGATGTGGTGCACACGCACTGCGCGAAGGCCGGCGCGATCGGGCGGCTGGCCGCAAGGAACGCGGGCACGGCCAGGATCGTGCACACCTACCACGGCTTCCCGTTCCACGAGTTCCAGTCGCCGGCGCGCAGGAATGCGTACGTGGCCGTCGAGCGCCGTCTTGGCCGCATCACCGACCTCGGGTTGTGCGTCGGCACCGCGGTAGCCGTAGAGGCGATCCGCCGTCGGCTGCTGCCGCCGGAACGCGTCGTCACTATCGGCGTGCCCATCGACGGCGAGGCCTGCGGCATGGCGGGCGTGCCCAGGGCGGCAGACCCGATGGCGCGCGACCGCGCCAGGGCGCGGCTGGGGCTCGCCGCCGGGTCGGTGGTGGTCGGCGCGGTGGGCAGGCTGACCTATCAGAAGGCGCCCGAGGACTTCGTTGCGGCGCTGCGGGCGCTTGGCCGCCCAGGCGTCACGGGGGTGTGGGTTGGCGGCGGTGAGCTGGCCAGCAGCGTCCGCGACTTTGCCAGCGCGGCAGGACAGGACATCGTCTGGGCCGGGGACCGCACTGACGTTGCCGAACTTCTGCCCGGTTTCGACGTCTTTGCCCTGCCGAGCCGGTACGAGGGCCTGCCGACCGCGGTCGCGGAGGCCATGGCCTGCGGCGTGCCGGTGGTGGCCACGGCGGTGAACGCCGTCGCCGACCTCGTCGAGCCTGGTGTCACCGGGCTGCTCGTGCCGCCCGGCAGCCCGGAGGCGCTCGCCTCGGCAATCGGGCACCTGCTGGACGTGCCAGGCCGCGCAGCGGCGCTGGCGGCGGCGGCTAGCAGCCGGGTGGGGGCCAGGTACGGCGCGCGGGCCCTCGGGGACGCCCTGGCGGCCGCGTACCGGCCGGGAATGACCTCCTGGCATGCCGGTGCCGCCGGCCGGACGACAAGCGGAGCTGGAGCCACTGGACCCCCACTAGCTGGGGAAACGAACGTGGACTCGGCCCTTCCGGTCGGCTCGCGAGCCCGGCGTAAGCTGATCTCCTGCTCTCCCGACTGGGCGGACATGCACCCAGGCGTCGAGCAGGCTCAGCCGTATGCCTTACACGACACGTCGAGTCAGCCCTTCGGCCGCTACAGAGGGGTGCCGGCAGGCCGGGGCGGATTGGAGCCCGCGTTGGCCATCAGCCGACTCTCGGACGCTGAGTCTGCCGCAGCAGCTATGCCCGCTTAGTCACATTCTTTTGGCCCGTGCCTGAGCGATGAGCGCGAAAGGGACCGGACCGGCCGATTCCGCGATGGCCAGCTCCGGGCGGCCATGTCACTCGGCGTGCGGAGTGACCGTTACGTCTAGCTGGGCTATATCGCCCGCGGTGTGAGGGATGTGGCCGGCGGGTTTTGGGGAAAACACGGGGGCGAAGGTCCCCGTGGGCGCCAGTTCCGACAGTGGGGGAGCAAATGACCGGAGCATTTGTCGGCCAGCCTCGCAAGCCCAGCCGCCCGGCCAGCAACGGCGACCAGTCCCTCAGCGCCAGGGGACTGCTACACGATCTCGGGCACCAGCTGATGACGCTGTCGCTGCTGGCCGAGTCCGTCCACGCCGACGAAGGCCTTAGCCCGGAGTCCCGCGGCCGGGTTGAGCTGATCCAGCGGGAGATGTCGCGCGCGATGGCGATGATCACCGACTACATGGCTGCAGCGGAGTCCGGCTACACCGTCAGCGCGCCATGCCCGGTCGAGATGCGCGAACTGGCAGGCCAGATCGCCCGGCTGGCGGAGCTAGCCCACGAGACCACGGTGAGGGTCCTGCCTGGCCCGCCCGCGGTCGTCCGGCGCAGCCCGCTGGTGCTCTGGCGGGTGCTCTCCAACGTTGTCGACAACGCGGCCAGGGCCGCCGGTCCTGGCGGCTGCGTCGAGATCAGCGTGCGGCAGGAGATCGACACCGTCATCGACGTCTTCGACAACGGCCCCGGCTTCAGCGGCGGTTCAGGCGGGATGGCCGGGCTCGGGCTGGCCGTGGTCAGCCAGCTTGTCGAGGGCGCCCGCGGGCGCCTGGAGATCGAAAACGGGGTCGACGGCGGGACGCGGGCGCGCATCGTGCTCTGCCGGGCTCCGGAGTACTCGGTGGTGCCGCCGCGCCGCGAGGCCTGGCAGCCATGACCGAGCTTGTCATCGGCGACGACCACGCCGTATTCCTGGACGCCCTGGGCAGCGTGCTGTCCGCCCAGGGGTTCACGGTGACAACGGCCACGACAGTGGCCGACACGGTTCGCGCCGTTCGCAAGCGCCGGCCGGATCTAGTCCTCATCGACCGGCACTTCGGTAACGACGACGGGATCAGGGCGATCGCCGAGGTCGTCGCCGAGTGCAACGGGACCAGGATCCTGATCCTCAGTGCCGACGGCGACAGTGAGGCCATCCTGCAGGCCATGCGCGCCGGGGCGTCCGGCTACGTGCACAAGACCCGCGACGTCTCGGTGCTGCGCCGGACCATTGACCGGGTGCTGCAGGGAGAAGTTGTGGTGGAGGCCCCCGCCGCGCCCACCGTGCAGCCGCACCTGGTCAAGCAGCAGGACGCGCACCGGCTAGCCGGGTACCTGACTCGCAGGGAGCGGCAGTGCCTGGAACTGCTAGTGCAGGGTCAGGACACCGCGGCCATGGTTGCCAGCCTCGGCGTCTCCGCGGCGACCGTCCGCACCCACGTGCAGTCGCTGCTCGTCAAGCTTGGCGTCCACTCCAGGCTGGAAGCCGCGGCGCTGGCTGCCCAGTACGGGCTGCTCGACGAGCAGCCCGACCGGGGCTCCTAGCGGACAGGGTGCGGGACCGGGACCGGACCGACCCCGGATCCTTCACAGTGCCGGGAATGGGCAGGCCCTAGACTTCCTGGCATGCCCAGACCCCGTGTTTTCTCCGGCATCCAGCCGACGGCCGATTCATTCCATATCGGTAATTACCTGGGTGCGCTGCGCCAGTGGGTCGCGCTGCAGGAGACACACGACACCGTCTACTGCGTCGTCGACCTGCACGCGATCACGGTGCCGCAGCAGCCCGCCGACCTGCGACGGCGGACCAGGGTGGCGGCGGCCCAGCTGTTTGCCGCCGGCCTCGATCCCGACCACTCCATCGTGTTCGTGCAGAGCCAAGTTCCCGAGCACGCCGAGCTGGCATGGGTACTGTCGTGCATCACTGGCTTCGGCGAGGCGAGCCGGATGGTCCAGTTCAAGGACAAGTCTGCCAAGGGCGGCGCGGACTCGGCCAGCGTGGGACTGTTCACCTACCCGATCCTGCAGGCCGCCGACATCCTGCTCTACGACACTGACCAGGTCCCGGTGGGCGAGGACCAGCGCCAGCACCTTGAGCTGACCAGGGACCTCGCGCAGCGCTTCAACCACCGGTTCGGGAAGACATTCGTTGTGCCAGGCCCGTACATCCTCCCCGAGGTCGCCAAGATCACCGACCTGCAGGATCCGTCGATCAAGATGAGCAAGTCCGCGTCCTCCCCGCAGGGCATCATCGACGTGCTGGAGGACCCGGTATCGATCCGCCGCAAGATCATGCGCTCGGTCACCGACAATGACGGCGAGGTACGGGCCGACGAGGAGGCCAAGCCCGGCGTCACCAACTTGCTGCGGATCTACTCTGCACTGGCGGGCGAGCCGATCGCGGACCTGGAGAAGCGGTACGCGGGCGCCGGGTACGGCACGTTCAAGAAGGAACTGGCCGAGGTCGTGGTCGAGGCGTTCACGCCGCTGCGCGAGCGGACCGAGGAACTGCTGGCCGACGAGACGGAGCTGGACAAGCTGCTGGCCGCCGGGGCGGCCAGGGCCAGCGAGCAGGCAGTCGTGACGCTCGGGCGGGTCCGCGACAAGATCGGGTTCCTTCCGGCGCGCTAGTCCCGGCACGACGGTCGGCGGCGGCCCGGGCGACCGGCGTCCCGGACCGGATACCTCCCGGCACGACGGCCGGCGGCGGCTGGCGACTGGCGTCCCGTACCGGATACCCGCCGGGCGCGACGGCGGAGGGCGGCCCGGGCGACTGGCGTTCCCGTTCCTCAAATGGTTAGTAGTGGCCGTCAGGGGTAGCTGCCGCGCGTGCAGGCGCCATTTCCCCCACGCCTGCGTAGGGAGCAGGACAAATGACTGGAACGCTACGGGTACGGCGGAGCCGCGGCGCGCTGAGCGGCATGCTGCTGGTGCTGCTCGGCATCTGGGGCGCGCTGATCCCGCTAGTTGGCCCTTACTTCCACTACGCCTACACGCCCGACAAGGCCTGGGACCTCACGTCGGGCCGGCTGTGGATGGAGCTGCTGCCGGGAATTGCCACGCTGATCGGCGGAGTCATCGTGCTGGCGAGCCGGCTGCGCCCGGCCGCGGTGCTCGGCTCCTGGCTGGCGGCCGCGGCCGGAGCCTGGTTCGCGGTCGGCGGCCTGATCGCCGCGCACTGGACCAGCCTGCCATCGGCCGGCGCGCCGGCCGGCGGCGGCACCAAGATGGTGGCCGAGCAGCTCGGCTTCTTCGCGGCGCTCGGGGTGCTGATCGTGTTCGTGGCCGGGATGGCCATGGGCAGGGTCACCGTGGTGGCGCACCGCGACGTTATCGCCGCTGAGCCGGAGCCGGTGACCACTCCGGCCTCTCGCGACGCGGACGCGGACGCGGACACGGAGACGACCGGCCCGAACAGGCTGGTCCGGCGGCTCAGCCTTGGCCGGCCGCTGGTGCGGTCAGGCTCAAGCACCGACGACGACTGACCCATCGTGACCGGGTGGCGCTGGCCGGAGACGATCCGGCCAGCGCTCCGTGGTGCGCAAGACGGGCGCGGCTAGGCCGCGGTTAACGCGCGGTGCCGGCCGGCCAGCCTGCGCCTGCGCGCCAGGCCGAGGCCCAGGCCCGCCACGGCCACCACGCCTGCCAGTAGCGCGTAGCGCGCGGGCTGGCCCGACGAGCCGCGGGCAGCTGCCGCCAGGCTCGCGGCGAGCCTGGCCTGCCGCTCCTTCTCCGCCTTGCTCAGACCGCGGTGCGCGGCAGTCGCTGTCGCCAGCGGCGGCACCAGCTGGCCGACCGGAGCGACCTTCCCGTTCATCGCGAAGCCCCAGTTCAGCAGCTGGATCGCGGACGTGATCTCCTGCAGCGGCGTGCAGTGCATGAGCGTCACGATGAGCGTGACGCCGTTCCGCCTGGCCAGCCCGATGTAGGTGGCCTCGGAGCTGACGGTCCAGCCGATCTTCCCGCCGAGCGCGCCGGGGTACTTGGTCAGCAGCCAGTTCTGGTTGACCAGTGTCTCCCAGTCATGCGGCTTGACCTCGAACGGCGCCGACAGGGTGGAGTCGTACTTCATAAAGGCGGGCATCGACAGCGCCTGCCTGGCGATGAGCGCCTCGTCATAGGCGGACTCGACCTGGCCGGGGGCCGGCAGGCCGTTGGGCTGCTCGGCGACGACGTCGTAGGCCTGCAAGTGGCGGGCCTCGGCGTTGATCAGCGCCATGCCCCTGGCGAACGAGCCGGTTGCCTGCGCCAGGGCGACGGCCGCATCGTTGGCGGAGATCGTCAGCAGCGCCGTGAACAGGTCCGAGACCTTGTACAGGTGGCCGGCGATCAGGCCGGCGTCGTTCGCCTCGGTGTCAGCCGCCAGTGGGGTGGCCAGCACCATGGCATTCGGGTTGAGCAGCGGTATCAGAGTGATCGCGGTGAGCACCTTCATGGTGCTGGCCGGGCCGAACTTGCCGTGCGGGTCGCTGGCGGCGAGCACCTGGCCGGTGCCGGCGTTGGCGATGACCCAGGAGGAGGCGGGAACGTCAGGCACCCTGGGCGAGCTGTCGTCCGGGTAGTTGACCACGATGCCCTGGCTGGCCATCAGCGGCCCGCCGATCTGGTCATCGGGCACCGGCGCGCTAGCGGGCACGGCCTGCGCGCCGGCGGACGGCTTGGCGACTGCTGCCGCCATCGGCAGCGGGGCCATGGCCAGGCATACCGCGGCGGCCAGGGCCGCCAGCGCGGCCGGCAGGGTGACGGTCATCGCCCTGCGCCGGGCTGCTGGCCTCATCCGGTGTCTCACTCTCGCATCACGCTCGCCCGCGGCCGGCCGGGCCGGTGCGCGGGTGTGGAGCAGCCTATGTTGGGTTGCGCGATGCTCGGGTCACGCGCTGTGACCTTGCCCATGCGGGCCGGTCCTTGCGCGCGCCATAATCCGCCCGTTTCTAGCGGACGCGGACGAGCTGGGCGGACTTTGCGAAAGCTTTGATCCGGTCTCGGTCTCGCTAGCCCATGGCGCAGGTAATCCGGGCCTGGACGCGGCCAGGGCACGGTGGCGCAGATCACAGCAGTGGCCTGCAGGGCCGCGCCGTAGGCTGGTTTTATGAGCCGCATTTCTGAGTCGGGGCTGCCGATCGAGGGCGTCTACGAGCCCAAGGACGTCCAGAACCTGGACCCGGTGGCCGACCTGGGCGAGCCGGGGGCCTTCCCGTTCACCAGGGGCGTCTACCCGACCATGTACCTGACCCGTCCGTGGACCATGCGGCAGTACGCGGGCTTCTCCACGGCCGCGGACTCCAACCGGCGCTACCACCAGCTCATCGAGGCCGGCACGACCGGGCTCTCGGTTGCCTTCGACCTGCCAACGCAGATGGGCTACGACTCAGACGCGCCGCAGGCGCACGGCGAGGTCGGGAAGGTGGGCGTCGCGATCGACTCGCTCGAGGACATGCGGCTCCTCTTCGACGGCATCCCGCTGGGCAGCGTCTCGACCTCGATGACCATCAACGCCCCTGCAGCGCTGCTGCTTGTGCTGTACCAGCTGGTCGCGCAGGAGCAGGGGGTCAGCGCCGGGAAGATCTCCGGCACCATCCAGAACGACATCCTCAAGGAGTACATCGCCCGCGGCACCTACATCTATCCCCCGCAGCCGTCGCTGCGACTGGTGGCCGACACGTTCGCCTACTGCCGCCAGGAGATCCCGCGCTGGAACACCATCTCGATCTCCGGCTATCACATGGCCGAGGCCGGTGCCACGCCGGTGCAGGAGATGGCGTTCACCCTGGCCAACGCCAAGGAGTACGTGCGGGCGGCCATCGCCTCCGGCCTGGCGGTGGATGAGTTCGCGCCGCGGCTCTCGTTCTTCTTCGTGGCGCGCACCACGCTGCTCGAGGAGATCGCCAAGTTCCGCGCCGGGCGACGGCTCTGGGCGCGGATCATGCGTGACGAGTTCGGGGCCGCGGATCCGCGGTCGCAGATGCTCAGGTTCCATACCCAGACCGCCGGGGTGCAGCTGACCGCTCAGCAGCCCGAGGTGAACATGGCCCGGGTGACGGTGCAGGCGCTCGCCGCGGTGCTCGGCGGCACCCAGTCGCTGCACACGAACTCCTACGACGAGGCGATCGCCCTGCCCACGGAGAAGGCGGCGCGGCTGGCGCTGCGGACCCAGCAGGTCCTCGCCTACGAGACCGACCTGACCGCCACCGCGGACCCGCTGGCCGGGTCCTACGCGATCGAGTCGATGACCAGCGACATCGAGCGGGACGCCGGCCAGCTGATCGAGACGGTGGAGGATCTCGGCGGTGCCGTGGCGGCGATCGAGCGCGGCTTCCAGAAGGCCGAGATCGAGCGGTCGGCGTATCAGATCGCGCGGCAGATCGACGCGGCGGAGCGCGTGGTCGTCGGCGTCAACCGGTTCACCGTCGCCGAGGAGGAGCCGTACCAGCCCCTGCGCGTGGACCCGGCGATCGAGCGGGAGCAGGCGGAGCGGCTGGCCGTGCTGCGCCGCAGCCGGGACCGGGCGGAGGTCGCCCGCCGGGTCGATGACCTCAGGCGGGCCGCGGGCGGCCCGGAGAACCTGCTCTACCCGCTGCGCGAGGCGCTGCGGGCCCGGGCCACCGTGGGCGAGGTGTGCGACGCCCTGCGTGACG
>DASPWG010000281.1:0-91447 GCA_035621915.1 Streptosporangiaceae bacterium | reverse complement strand
GCCGTGCGCGACAGCGGAGCATTCGGCTGGGACGGCGGGCTCGGCACGTCCTGGCTGGTGGACCCGGCCAGCGACCTGATCGTGATCGTGCTCACGCAGCGGCTGTTCGAGTCGCCGGAGCTGCCCTCGGTGCACAGGGACATCCAGGCCGCCGCCTACGCGGCGCTGGCATGGAGCGACTAGACCTTCTTGGCCCGGCTTGGCGCCACGCGCGGTGGCTCGCCAGGCTGCTTGGGGTAGACCGGCGGCCACGGCGCGTCCGGTATGCCGTCAGCCAGGTCCCGCGCCTGCATGGCCAGGAACGGCTCCAGCGACTGGGGGTCGTCGCTCATGCCGCGCCACGGGTCACCGACCGCATCCAGCCTGGCCGGGAGCGAGGCGATGGTGAACTGATCGGGATGCACCTGATCGATCTCGTCCCAGGCAAGCGGCGTGGACACCTGCGCGCCTGGCCTGGCCCGCACCGACCAGGCCCCGAAGACGGTCTTGTGCGGCGCGTTCTGATTGAAATCCACGAACACGCGCTGGCCGCGTTCCTCCTTCCACCAGGCCGCGGTGATGAGGTCGGGCCGCCGCCGCTCCAGTTCCCGCGCGATCGCCACCGCCGCGCTGCGCACCTGATAGGAATCCCAGCGCGGCGCGAGCCTGACGTACACGTGCAGTCCCCGGTTGCCCGTCGTCTTGGGGTAGCCGGTCACCCCGGCCTCCTCGAGCAGCGCCCGCAGCTCGCCCGCAGCGCGCTGGATATGGCCGAAGTCAGTTCCCGGTGACGGATCCAGGTCGATCCGCAGCTCGTCGGTGTGACCGGGGTCGGCAGCGAGGTATGGCCAGACGTGAAAGCCCAGGCAGCCGAGGTTCACGGCCCACAGCACGTGGTCCAGGTCGGCGGCGACCAGCGCTTCCGAGGTGGTGCCGTTAGGCGTCGACACCACTGTCGTCTGCAGCCAGTCCGGCTTGTTCTTCGGCACCCGCTTCTGGAAGAACGAAGGCCCGCCCGCCCCCTCGGGGAAGCGCTGCAGCAGCACCGGCCGGCCGCCCATGGCGCGCAGCAGCGGCTCGGCGACCCGCTCGTAGTGCGCAGCCAGGTCGCCCTTGGTCTCGCCGCGCTCAGCGAAGTACAGCTTGTCCGGGGACGTGATGAGGTCGCTCATGGTGACGGTTTGCCCAGCGCGAACCGATGCAAGACCTCGAAGTTCAGGGAGGGAAACGTGGTCTCCCGCACCAACTGCAGTTCCGGCACGCCAGTCTCGATCCTGGTCTCCAGATCCCCGGCCCGCCGCAGCAGCCGCGCCGGGTCGGCCAGCGCCGCGCTGAACCGGAACAGCGTGGTGTGCACGAGCTCGCCCTTGGTGATAGGCCAGGGCAGGTCCAGCGCAGCTGTGAGGACGCGCCGAAGCTCGCTGATCGGGTTGGGCTGGTCGGCCACCGCGATGACGGCGGCGTCGGTGACCATCAGGCGGGAGAAGCGCAGCCGGAACGGGGTCATTGCCGCCGTGGCCCCGGCGATGACCCGGACCCAGTCGGCGCCGCGGGCCTGCCATATCTCGTCCTTCGGCAGGTCAGTTTCGCCGGATACGGGCACCAGGAAGGCCGAGCTGACGTGCAGCGCGTGCGCGGGCTGGCGCAGCAGCGACGGCTCGAGTCCGAGCAGGATGTCCTGCAGCGCGCCGAACGCGACGGTGGCATCCGGGTCAGGCTGGAAGAACAGCAGGTACGCAAGGCATGGCTCGCCCCAGTTGCCGGCGATCCGCAGCCGGTTTGCCAGCACGGCCGAGTCGGTCGTGCGCGCGGTGTCGGCTTGGCCGCTCAAGGCTGCGTCAGCTCAGTGACTCCGGTGATTAGCCGCTCCACGTGCTCAGCTGTCGAGCCGATGCCCATGCTGGCGCGGACCGCGTAGTCGCCGAGCGGCTGGCCCGCGCGCTCGCTCGCCTCCGCGAGCAGCCGCCTGGCCAGCGGGTGCGCGCAGAACTGGCCATCGCGCACGCCGATGCCATGCGCCGCGGCTAGGTGCTCGCTTACCTCGCTCGCCTCCATGCCAGCCACGGCGAACGTCACGATGCCGACCCGGTCGTGCCCGGAGCCGAACGTCCGGAGTTCCTGCACGCCGGGCAGCGCGGCCAGCCCGGTGCGCAGCTGGTCGGTCAGCGCGTGCTCATCGGCCGTCAGCGCGTCCCGGTCAGCGGACGCAAGCTGGATGCACGCGGCTGCCAGCGCCACCGCGCCAATCAGGTTCGGCGTGCCGGCCTCGTGCCGTGCGGGGCCGCTGTGCCAGCGCACCTCCGAAGGCGTGCCGACATACGCGGTGGCGCCGCCGCCGGCCAGGTAGGGCCGTGCGGCGTCCAGCCAGTCGGCGCGCCCTGCCAGCACCCCGCTGCCGAACGGCGCGTAGGCCTTGTGCCCGGACAGGGCCAGGTAGTCAATGCCTGAGGCGGTCATCGAGACCGCCCGGTGCGGGGCCAGCTGGGCGGCGTCGACCGCGATCCTGGCCCCCGCCGCGTGCGCGACCGCTGCTAGCTCGGCGACCGGCCATACCTCCCCGGTGACGTTGGAGGCGCCGGTCACGGTGACGAGGATCGGGTCCGTGCCGCCCGCGGCGGCAAGCGCCGCAGCCAGCTGGGCGGGTAGTTCCGCCGCGTCCGCGGGCACCGGCAGGCGCGACGCGCGCGGCCACGGCAGCAGGTTGGCGTGGTGCTCGCCGTCCCAGCCGATCACCCTGGTCCCTGCGGGCAGCGCCCTGGCCAGCAGGTTCAGCGCATCGGTCGTGTTGCGGGTGAAGATGATGTAGTCGTCGGCCCTGGCGTCGAGAAAATCGGCGATGGTCTCCCGCGCCTGCTCATACTCGCGGGTACATCGGCGCGACGCGGCGCCCGCGCCCCGGTGCACGCTGGCGTACCACGGCAGCAGTTCGCTGACCGTATCGGCCACCACTGCCAGGCACGGCGCGGTGGCAGCGTAGTCCAGGTTCGCGTAGGTTACGGTCCGGCCGTCAGCCAGCGGGACCAGCAGATCCTGGCCGAGCACCGCCGGCCGCCTGCGGGCAGAAGTAGTAAGCGTCACGAGTCCTCCAGCCGGAAGCAGCTGCCAGCATGCGGAGGGGGCGGGGGCGCGCTGGCGGATAAGCCTGGGAGGAATCGTAGGCCCGGCTCCTAGTCTTATGTCGGGTTTCCGGCGGACTAGGCCGGGAAGCTGAACTGCCTGTGCGCGGCCTGGGGGGCGTGCGCCGGGACCCGCCCGAGCCCGCATAGGGTGCCTAGGAGCAGCCTGTCTGGAGCAGAGGAGGACGATGACCGACTCCGGCCTGAGCCGCCGCCTCGACGAGATCGCCAGCCAGCCCAATGGCGGGGCGGCCGCGGCGGAGACCCTGCGCGGCTGGCTGGGCAGAAGCCAGCCGTTTGTTCCCCAGGCCGAGCTGGCGGAGTTCGCTGAGCAGGCGCCCGTGAGCCTGATCGTGGACTCCTTCCGGTGCGACATCCCGTTCGGCACCGGCGGGCGGCGCGGCCGGGTGGGGATCGGCCCGAACAGGATCAACCCGCGGACGCTGGCGCTGACCGTGGCCGGGCACTGCGAGTTCCTGCGCAAGACTGCCGACTCAGGCAACCTGCTGGTAGTCGTGGCCAACGACACCAGGGTCTTCAACGACATCAACAAGCTGCACACGTTCATGGGACCCGGCTGGTCCATGCTCGGCACGAGCTCGCGCAGCCTCGCGCAGCTGGCCTGCCAGATCTACGCGGTCTACGGGGTCGAGACCGTCATCACCGCGCCCGATGACGACACCGCCTTCATGCCCACGCCCGAGCTGTCATTCGCCATCCGCGACCTCGGCGCGGCCGGCGGCCTGAACGTGTCGGCCTCGCACAACCATCCCGACGACAACGGCCTCAAGGTCTACACGCCCACCGGGGGCCAGTACTGCCCGCCGGATGACGCGAACCTGTCGGCCACGGTGGAGCAGGTCGTCCTCGACCCCGAGATCGAGTCGCTGGTGGCCGGGCACGCGGGCGCGGCCGCACCGATCGACCCGGTGGTACACCGCAGGTACATCAGCATGTACACCAGCAGGGCGGCAGTGCTGTGCGCCGCGTCGCAGCGCATCCGCGCGGCCGTGCCGATCGTCTACACGCCGCTGTGCGGCACCGGCATGGCGAACGTCGGGGAGACCCTGACCGACCTCGGGTATCAGCTGCACGTGCCGCCCGACCAGCTGCCTGACGGCTCGTTCGCGGCGATCCCGATGCGCTCGCCTAACCCGGAGATCCCCGGCGTGACCGACCCGGCAACGCAGTTCGCGGCCGAGCACGGCGCGGGCCTGGTGCTGTCCACCGACCCGGACGCCGACCGGCTGGGCGTGGAGGTGCGGCTGGAGTCGGGGGAGTGGCAGCACCTGACCGGCAACCAGATCGGCGCGATCATCGGGTACTTCCTGGCCGCTGATCCGGACGGGCCGAGGCTGCGCGGCAGCATCATCACCACGGTGGCGACCAGCCGGGTGCTGCGCGCGATCGCCGCGCTCGGCAGCGACATCCAGCTGACCGACGACCTGATGATCGGCTTCAAGTTCATCGGCCAGCTGCTGGACAACGCCGAGGCGCGCGGCGCACTGCCCGACCTCGTGCTGGCGTCGGAGGAGAGCCACGGCTACCTGACCACCACCGGCCTGCGGGACAAGGACGCTGCCTCCGGCGGTTACCTGGTCGCGCACCTGCACGCGCTCATGCGCAGCTCCGGCCGGACGCTGTGGGACTACCTGATGGATGTCTACGAGGCGACCGGCGTGCACATCGAGTACGGGCGGTCGCTGGTGCTGCTCGGTGCCGACGGCGCGCAGACCATCCGCGCGGTGATGCAGTCGCTGCGGGATGAGCCGATGCAAAGCCTGGGCAGTGAGCCGATCCTCGAACGGCGCGACTTCCTGGTGAGCTCCGGGCCGCTGACCGGGGGCGAGCAGGCTTCTCGCGACGTGCTAGAGCTGAGCAGCGAGCACTACCGGCTGGTGGTGCGGCCGTCCGGCACGGAGGCGAAGCTGAAGTACTACTTCGACTACCGCGAGGATCCTGGCGACGATGCCGCCCGGCGTTACCTCCAGCTCGAGCCGAGCGTGCGCGCCGACTGCTCGCTGGTGTATGCGGACCTGGCGCGCCGGGCAGGATATGAGCTGTCGGCCGCCGCCCTGGACCTGCCGGACGTGCTGCCGATGCAGGAGAAGGCCGCACGGGATAAGGCGGGCCAGGCATAAGATCTCTGGTCGCCGGCTGATAGCGAGGTGCGATGGACGAGCGTGCAGGCCAGCCGGCCACTGAGGCAGACCTGGTAGACGTCCCCCGGCTGGTCACCGCCTATTTCGCCGAGCATCCGGATCCGGCCGAGCCATCCCAGCAGGTGGCATTCGGCACCTCAGGGCACCGCGGCAGCGCGCTGCGGCTCTCGTTCAACTCCGACCACATCGCGGCCACGACCCAGGCCATCTGCGAATACCGGGCTGCCGCGGGCATCGGCGGGCCGCTGTTCATCGGCCGCGACACGCATGCCCTGTCCGAGCCAGCCCTGGTGACAGCGCTGGAGGTGCTGGCCGCCAACGACGTGCAGGTACTCGCAGACAGCCGGGACGGCTACACCCCGACGCCGTCCTTGTCGCGGGCGATCATCGTGAACAACGAGGGGCGCACCGACGGCCTGGCCGACGGCATCGTGATCACCCCGTCGCACAACCCGCCCGAGGACGGGGGGTTCAAGTACAACCCGCCCGACGGCGGACCGGCAGGCGCGGAGGTTACCGGCCAGATCCAGGACCGCGCGAACGACCTGCTGCGCGGCGGGCTGCGCGAGGTGCACCGGATCCCGCTGGCCAGGGCACGGGCCCAGATCGGCAAGTATGACTTCCTCGGCGGCTACGTCGCCGAGCTTGCGGCTGTCGTGGACATGGCCGCCATCAGGGCCGCGGGGGTGCGGATCGGCGCCGACCCGCTGGGCGGCGCGAGCGTTGCGTACTGGGGTGAAATCGCCAGCCACTACGGCCTCGACGTGACGGTGGTGAATCCGCATGTCGACCCCACGTTTCGGTTCATGACGCTGGATTGGGATGGTCGCATCCGGATGGACTGCTCGTCGCCGAGCGCCATGGCGTCGCTGATCGGGCGCCGGACGGAGTTCGCGATCGCCACCGGAAACGACACCGACGCCGACCGGCACGGCATCGTGACCCCGGACGCCGGGCTGATGAACCCGAACCACTACCTGGCCGCGGCAATCGACTACCTGTTCTCCCGCCGGCAGGGCTGGCCCGAGCGCGCGGCAGTGGGCAAGACCATGGTGAGCTCGTCGGTGATCGACCGGGTTGCGGACGACGCCGGACGCGCGCTCATGGAGGTCCCCGTCGGGTTCAAGTGGTTCGTGCCTGGGCTGCTGGACGGCAGCGTCGGGTTCGGCGGCGAGGAGAGCGCGGGCGCGTCGTTCCTGCGCACCGACGGCCGGGTGTGGACCACTGACAAGGACGGGATCATCCTGGACCTGCTGGCCTCGGAGATCCTGGCGGTCACCGGCAGCACGCCGAGCCAGCGATACCAGTCGCTCGCCTCGCGGCTGGGCGAGTCGTCGTACGCGCGGATCGATGCCCCGGCCTCGCGCGCCCAGAAGGCCGTGCTGGCCAGGCTGTCTCCCGACCAGTTCAAGGCGGACACGCTGGCCGGCGAGCCGGTGCTGGAGCGGCTGACCGCGGCGCCCGGCAACGGGGCGCCGCTCGGCGGGCTCAAGGTGGTGACGGAATCCGGCTGGTTCGCCGCCCGCCCGTCCGGTACCGAGGATGTCTACAAGCTGTACGCCGAGTCTTTCCGCGGGCCAGGTCACCTGGCCAGGATCCAGGCCGAGGCCCAGGAGCAGCTTGCCGCCGTACTTGGCTAGCCAGCGGCGGGACCTGGCCGCTTTCGTGGTCAACGGCACCCGCGCCAGGCGCGCGCTTGTGCTGCGGCTCACCGCCGCGGCGCAGGCCGACGGGCACACCCCGCTGGTGCTGCGCACGACGCCGGGCGACGGCGGCGAGGGCATGACGAGGCAGGCGATCGCGGCCGGCGCTGCGGTCGTCTTCGCGGTCGGCGGCGACGGCACTGTCCGGGCGTGCGCGCAGGAACTGGCGGGCACCGAGGTGCCGCTGGCCATCGTGCCGCTTGGCTCGGCGAACCTGACGGCGCGCGCGCTGCGAATCCCTGCGGGCCCGGCCGCGGCGCTGACGGCCGGCCTGCGCGGGGTGAGCCGCCGCATCGACCTGGCGTCCGCCGACGGCGTGATCTGCGCCGCGATGGCGGGCATCGGGCTGGATGCCGCGGTGGTGGGCGCGACCTCGGACCGGCTGAAGCGCCGGGCCGGCTGGCCCGCCTACGCCGCGGCCTCGGCGTCGCTGCTGCTCGCGCGGCCCACGGAGTTCGCGATCCGGCTGGATGACGGGCCGCCGATGATCAGGCGGGCCAGGTCCGTTTTCGTCGGCAACTGCGGGCTGCTGCCCGGCGGCTTCCCGATCCTGCCGGACGCGCGGCTCGACGACGGCGTGCTCGACGTCGGGATCCTCGCCCCGGCTGGCATGCCCGGCTGGGTCAGCGTCGGTTACCGCTGCGTGCTTGGCAGCCGACGCGACGACAGCCAGCTTGAGCGCCGCCAGGCGCGGTACGTCGAGATCCATGCAGCGGCCCCGCTCCCGCGCCAGGCCGATGGCGAGGTGATCGGCCAGGGCGACACCCTCTCGGTCCGCGTCCTGCCCGGCGCGATGCGGGTCATGGTGCCGCGGTGAGGCCGGGCTGCCACAGCGGCTCGGGCACCTCGAATCCGAGCGGTTCTCCCCACCGGTTGCGGTAGGCCACCTCGTGCACGGGCCGCCGCGGGGCCACCGCCCACCGGCCGGTCGGGTAGCCGAACGACACGCAGCACGCCATGGCCCAGCCTTTGCCGTCCGGCACGCCGAGGATCCGCATGGCCTCCGGACCGTGGAAGATGCCGAGCACCGACGTCAGCGCGCTGCCGACGCCCTCCGCCCTGGCTGCAAGCTGCGCGCTCCAGATGGCCGGGAAGATCGAGCCACCGGTCGGGTCGCCGCGGGAGAAGCCGAACAGGTAAAGCGGCACCTCCTCGAAATGATCGGCGAGGTGCTGCGCGGACGCCTGCACCCGAAGCAGCGACGCACTTTGCGGATCGGCTGGCGTGCTCCTGGCCCGCTCGAGGTTTTCCCGGTAGAAGCTGTCCCAGAGCTGGCCGATTGCGTCCCTGTACAGCGGCCCGAGGCCGGCCTTGATCGCCGGGTCGTCCACCAGCAGGAATCGCCAGCCCTGGGCATTGCCGCCGTTGGGGGCACGGATGGCGGCGTCCAGGATCCGTGCTTGCACGTCCGCGGGAATCGGGTCGGGCCGTACCCGCCGCATCGCCCTGGTGGTATACAGCGCCTCGGATACGTCCATCAGGTCCCTCCCGGCTCGTGCCATGATCCTTAACTCGGATCATGGCACGAGCCGGGCTTATCAGCAGCCGGCCACCGATCCGGCCGGCGCGCAGTTATCCGGCGTGTTGTCGGAGATGGTGACGCGACTGAGTGCGGCGGCGCCGGTGTTGTAGATGGCACCGCCGCGGTGGGAGGCCTTATTGGAGACCAGGTCGCCGCCTGAAACCGTGAGCTTGCTGCCGCTGCCGGAGTTGTAGAAGGCGCCGCCGTCGGCGGCCGCGTTGCCGGCCAGCCGCGTCCCGCCCACGCTTGCCGTGAGGCCAGCCGTCCAGATCGCGCCGCCCTCTCCGTGCGTCGCCCTGTCGGACTCGAAGGTGGCGCCGGTGACCGCCAGCGTGCTGGCGGCCGTCGCGGATTCGGCATAGATCGCGCCGCCGCGAGCGCGGGCGCCGGTTGCCGAGTCGCCGGCGTAACCGCCGCCGGTGATCGTGACGGTGTCACCGGCGCTGCCGCCGAACAGGGCAAGCGCGCCGCCGTCGCGGGCGGCGCTATTGCGCCTGAACTCTGTGCTCGTCAGCGTGAGCGTGCCTTCCAGGGCGTCGATGGCACCTCCGGCCGAGCCAGCCCGGTTAGCGGAGAAGTCGGAGGACTGGATGGCGGTGCTGAATGCGCCGTCGGTCTCGATCGCGCCGCCTGTCCCGGTGGTGCCGGTGGCCCGGTTCCTGATGAAGTCGCTGGCGGTCACGGTCAGCGGCCCGCTGCCGACTGCCTCGATCGCGCCGCCGCTGACCGCGGAGTCGCCGACGAACACGCTGTGGCTCACCGTCACCGGGCTGTAGTCGGCGTAGATGGCCCCGCCGGATCCGGTGGCGGTGCTGCCGGTGAACGCCGAGTCATTGATGGTCAGCGGCCCGGTGCTGTCGATCGATCCGCCGTCTGGCCCCGCCTGGTCGCCGCTGAAATGGCTGTTGCCCACCACCAGGGTCCCGCTGCTGGCGATGGCGCCGCCACCGCCGGAGGGTGCCCTGTCCGCGGTGAACGTGCCGCTGGTGATCGTAAGCGTCCCCTTGTTGACGATCGCGGCGCCGCCGCCTGACGCCGGGGCGCTGCCGCCGGTCATCGTGACATTGGAGATCGAGACGACCGCGCCAGCGTCGACTGTCAGCATGGTCATGGCCGGGCTTGCCGCGGCCGGCTCGAGGGTCGACCCGTTGCCCAGGATGGTGAGGCTCACCCTGGCCGTCTGGCCGCTGGCCAGCTTGTAAGTGCAGCCGGCGGCCAGTCTCAGCGTGGCGCCGCTGCCTGCGCTGGCCAGCGCGGTGCTCAGGTCAGTTGCGCGACAGCCGACGGACTTGACCGAGCCCGCTGTCGCGATCGTGAAGCCGCCGAGGGCTAGTGCCGCGCATGTCGGGCCGCCAGCGACCAGCACGGCGAGCCTTGGCGTCCACGAAGGCCTGCCCTGGCCCGCTAAATTCGCAAGCGTCCAAGTCATTTGTATTTCCCCCGTTTATACTGCGCAACTCAGAATAAATCGATTTCCCGTTATCCTGATGCGCCGAGATGCAGATAACCGTAGCACTTACTACATGCCTGGCCTGGCCGGATTCGCAGAAAGCAGCCCAAGCGCCAGGGCTTTTACGCTTTGCATACAGGTGCATTATTCCGGTAATGCCGGGCCTATTATCGACTACCCGACGAAAGAGAGCCGGACGTGGCGATCGGGATTATCCACGTTGAGATCGACCAGCGCGACGGACTGCCAGGTGCCGAGTGCCAGCCGCCCGCCCAGCACGGGGACTGTCGCGGTCGGCGACACGAACACGGGCAGCACGTGCGAGCGGCCGTGGCCCCGCGACCCGTGCGCGTGCCGCCACACGTCGCTGGCGGGAAGCAGCTGCGACAGGACTGCCAGCAGGTCAGTGTCGCTGCCGGAGCCCAGCTCGAGCAGCGCGACGCCGGCCGTGGCGTGTGGCACGAAGATGTTCAGCAGGCCGTCACCCCCGGCCTCGCGCGCGAACTGCTCGCACTGGCTGGTGATGTCGTGGACCGTCTCGCGGCTCCCGGTGCGGACGGCAAAGGTCGTGGTCTTCATGCCGAGCTCCTCAGGTGCGGAGATAGGACGCGCCGTTGAGATCAAGGATGGCGCCGCTGGCCCACTGCGCCTGCGGCGAGGCGAGGAACACCACCGCGGCCGCGACCTCCTCTGCCGTGGCGACCCGCCCGAACGGGCTCTGCGCCCGGATAGCGGCACCGCGTTCGCCCTGCAAGTGATCACTGGCCATGTCCGTCTCGACGAAGCCGGGGGCCACCGCTGTCACCGTGATGTTGTGCGGCGCGAGCGCGACCGCCAGCGACTGGCCGAGCGCATTCAGCCCTGCCTTGCTGGCACCGTAGGCCGGCTGGCCCGGCTCGCCGCGGAAGGCGCCGCGCGAGGACACGTTGACGATGCGGCCGCCGCCGGCCGCCATCATGTGCCGCACAGCGCACCAGGTCACGTTCGCCGTGCCGATCAGGTTCACGCCGATGGTGTGCTGCCAGGCTGCCTGCCATTCCTGGTAGGAGGTATCCGCGATGGGGTGCGGGGTGTAGTTCGCCGCGTTGTTCACCAGCACGTCGATGCCGCCAAGCTGGTGCGCCGCCGAGTCCACCATCCGCTCGACGGCGGAAGCGTCCGCCAGGTCTGCCTGCACGACTGCGTGCCCGCTACCGGGCAGGCTGGCCAGCACCTGCGCTGCCAGGTCCGGGGAGTTGCGATGGTGGATGGCGATCCGGTCCCCGAGCGCGGCGAACGCCTCGGCGACGGCGCGGCCGATGCCGCGCGATGACCCAGTTACCAGCACTGCGCGATTTGCCACTCAAGGACCCTACTGTCCCGCCGGTCCGCGGGCCGGCCCGGTCGGGCAGAATGCTCCTATGTCAGACATCGCCAGCACCGATCACCGCCCCGTGCGCGACATCGCGGACTCCTACGTGCAGGAGCTGGCCGAACTCAACCCGGCCCTCGCGACGTACCTCGGCCTGCCCGTCGGCCAGGACAGGCTGCCGGACTTCTCCCCGGCCGGCGAGCAGGCTTACCGTGAGCTGCGCCGCTCGGCGCTGGCCAGGCTCAGCGAGGCCGAGCAGGCCGCAGCGGCCGCTGGCGGGTTCGCCAATGCCGCCGACCGGCGGTGCGCCAGGCTGCTGCGCGAGCGGCTTGAGGCCGAGAACGCCCTTGGCGAGCTGGGAGAGCACCTGCGCGACGTGTCCAACATCTTCGGGCCGCCGCACGACACCCGCGAGGTCTTCCAGCTCATGCCGGCGGCGACGCCCGACGACTGGGCCGTGATCGCGCGCCGGATCGCCGCGGTGCCGGCTGCCTTTGACGGGTATCGCCAGTCGCTGGGCGAGGGCGCGCGGCGCGGGCTGTACGCCGCCCCGCGCCAGGTGACCGGGCTGGCTGACCAGCTCGGCTCCTGGGGTCAGTGGTTCGCCGACTTTGCCGCGGACGGTCCGGATGCGCTGCGGCCCGATCTGGATCGCGCCAGCTCGGCGGCCGACGGCGCCGTGGCGGGCCTGCGCGACTGGCTGCGCGCCGAGTACCTGCCCGGCTCGGCGGGCACCGCCGACGGAGTCGGCGCCGAGCGCTACCTCGGCTTCGTTCGGTACTGGAACGGGGCGACCATCGACCCGGCTGAGGCCTACGAGTGGGGCTGGTCGCAGTACCGGGAGATCACCGCCCAGATGGAGGCCGAGGCGGCGAAGGTAGCCGGCGGAGGCGGCGGCATCAGGGAGGCAATGGCGTACCTGGACCGCGACGGCGAGGTGGTCGAGGGCGTCGAGCAGATCAGGCTCAGGCTGCAGGGCCTGATGGACGAGGCGATGGCATTCCTGGACGGGACGCACTTCGACCTGGCGGACCCGGTCAAGGTGGTGGAGGCCAGGATCGCGCCGCCCGGCAGCGCGGCCGCGCCGTACTACACCGGCCCGTCGACGGACTTCTCCCGGCCGGGGCGGACCTGGCTGCCGACCATGGGCAAGACCACGTTCCCGCTCTGGCACCTGATCAGCACCTGGTATCACGAGGGCGTGCCCGGCCACCACCTGCAGATCGCGCAGTGGTGCTACCTGGCCAGGCAGCTATCGCTGTACCAGACCACGGTCGCCGACGTCAGCGCCTGCTCGGAGGGCTGGGCGCTGTACGCCGAGCGGCTGATGGATGAGCTTGGCTTCCTGCAGGCGCCGGGCGCTCGGCTTGGTTACCTGGACGCGCAGCTGATGCGGGCGATCCGGGTCGTGATCGACATCGGGATGCACCTGTCGCTGCCGGTGCCGGCTGACTCGCCGATGTTCGCCGGAGAGACCTGGACGCCAGCGCGCGGGCTTGACTTCTTCGACGCCCACAACGGCCGCGGCCGGGAGCACGCGCAGAGCGAGGTGCTCCGCTATCTGAGCGGGCCGGGCCAGGCCATCAGCTACAAGCTCGGCGAGCGGGCGTGGCTGGCCGGCCGGGACGCCGCCCGCCGAGCCAGGGGAGCCAGCTTCGACCTCAAGGCCTGGCACATGGCGGCGCTGTCACTCGGCTCGCTTGGCCTGGACGACCTGACCGACGAACTGGCCAAGCTGTGATCGGCTCGTTGCGGCCCGGTTCCCGGCGCGGGGCAGAATGCTCACCATGACAGAAACGACGCAGCCTTCGCAAAGACCAGTCCGCGACGCCGCGGACGGTTACGTCCGCCAGCTTGCCGAGCTCAACCCGATCCTTGCCACCAGCCTGGGTTTTCCCGTCGGCCAGGACCGGCTGCCGGACCTGTCACCCGCGGGCGAGCAGGCCGAGGACGACCTGCGGGTCGCGACGCTGGAGAAGCTGACCGAGATCGAGCGCGCGTCGGAACACGGCTTCGCCGACGCCGATGAGCGCCGGTGCGCGCGGCTGCTGCGCGAGCGGCTGGAGACCGAGCACGCGATCAGCCAGAGCGGCGAGCACCTGCGTGCCGTGTCGAACATCTTCGGGCCGCCGCAGCGAGTCCGCGGCACGTTCCTGCTCATGCCGGCGGCGACGACGCAGGACTGGGCAGTCATCGCGCGCCGGATTGGCGCAGTGCCCGCGGCGCTCGCGGGTCATCGCGCCTCTTTGGCCGAGGGAGCGCGGCGTGGCCTGTACGCGGCACCGCGGCAGGTCCAGACCGTGGCCGGCCAGCTGACCGACTGGGGCACCTGGTTCGCCGGCTTCGCCGCGCCAGGACCGGACGCGCTGCGGGCCGACCTGGACCGGGCCAGCGCGGCCGCCGACGCCGCCGTGGCCGGCCTGCGCGACTGGCTGCTGACCGAGTACCTGCCGAAGACCGAGGGCACGCCGGACGGTGTCGGCGCCGAGCGCTATCTCCTGGGTGCCCGCCGCTGGAACGGCGCCAGGCTCGACCTGCAGGAAGCCTACGAGTGGGGCTGGTCGCAGTACCGGGACATCGAGGCGCAGATGGAGGCCGAGGCGGCAAAGATCCTGCCGGGGGCGAGCGTCCGTCAGGCCATGGAGCACCTGGACCACGACGGCGAGGTGGTCGAGGGCGTCGATGCGATCAGGATCAGGCTGCAGGCGATCATGGACGAGGCCATGGCGTTCCTCGACGGGACGCACTTCGACCTGGCCGATCCGGTCAAGGTGGTGGAGGCCAGGATCGCGCCGCCTGGCAGCGCGGCCGCGCCCTATTACACGGCACCGTCGCAGGACTTCTCCCGGCCGGGCCGGACCTGGCTGCCGACCATGGGCAAGACCACGTTCCCGCTCTGGGGCCTGTACAGCACCTGGTATCACGAGGGCGTGCCCGGCCACCACCTGCAGCTTGCGCAGTGGCGATACCTCTCCGACCAGCTGTCGGTCTACCAGACGGCGGTCGGCGGGGTGAGCGCGTGCTCGGAGGGCTGGGCGCTGTACGCCGAGCGGCTGATGGACGAGCTTGGCTTCCTGGAGCCGGCCGGCGCGCGCCTTGGCTACCTGGACGGTCAGCTGCTGCGGGCGATCCGGGTGGTGATCGACATCGGCATGCACCTGTCGCTGCCGGTGCCGGCCGACTCGCCGATGTTCGCCGGGCAGACGTGGACGCCGGAGCGCGGCCTTGACTTCTTCGACGCGCACACCGGCCATGGCCGCGAGTACTCCGCGAGCGAGGTGACCCGTTACCTCAGCGGGCCCGGCCAGGCCATCAGCTACAAGCTCGGCGAGCGCGCCTGGCTAGCCGGGCGGGATGCGGCGCGGCAGGCGCACGGTTCCGGCTTCGACCTCAAGGCGTGGCATATGGCGTCGCTGTCGCTCGGCGCGCTTGGCCTGGACGATCTGGCCGACGAACTGGCCAGGCTGTAACGGCCTAGCTGCCGCCGGCGGCCCGGCGGCGCAGGTCCTGGCGGACCTGGTTGCCGAGCTTGCGGGTCTCCCTGTGGTTCACCATGGCCCCGGCCATAGCGCCGGCCAGCAGCGGCGCGAGCGACAGCGCGCTCTGGCCGGCCTTGGCTGCCAGCCGCCGCTCCAGCTTGCGCCAGAGCGGCGAGCCCACCGCGATCGCGATCCCACTGCCGGTGACGCGGACGCCGCTGCGGTCGGCCCAGGACAGCACGTAGGCCAGCATGCGCTGGGCGCGGTTGCCCGGCGCGGGCATGCCGTAGACCTCGTGCAGCTCGGCGATCAGCTTGAGCTCCACGGCGACCAGCGCCAGGGTCTCGACGCCAAGCTCGACCGGCACGGTCGGCACGAACGGCAGCGCGGTCGCGGCGCCGACGGCCGCGCCGCAGCCGGCCGAGGCACGGGCCGCGCCCGCGATGAGCGCGTCCGCGAGTTCCTCGGTCTCGCGGCCGGGGTACTGCGCGCGCAGCGTGGCGATGTTCCTAACCGGGATCTTTGGTGCCATCTCCAGCATTTGGCTCGTCAGCCGCCGGCTCAGCCGCTGCAGCCGCTGACCGGCTAGCTGGCCGCCTGCCTGCAGCCCGGTCCACGCGGTCTGCCCGCCAGACCGCAGCCCGCCGGCAGACTTCCTGCCGCCGACCTGAACGCCGCGCCAGGATGCCCGGCTGCTCCGGCCGGCCAGGTCCGTGATCTGCCTGGCCAGCCGCCTGCGCCGGGACGGGCTCTGGGTCTCGCTCAGCTGCGCCGCCAGCTCCGCGACCTCCTGCGGGACGAGCTCGGCCGAGCCGGGACGGTCTCCGTTGCCGCTACCTGAGGTCATATTTGGGACCTACCCGCGAAAGCGGCCCTGACGCGGCACGGCGTGCCTAGCCGGCCTGGTGCTCCAGCGCCCGGCGGGTGAGGACCCTGGCCAGGTGCTGGCGGTAGGCGCGATCGGCGTGCATGTCCTCGCCCGGCGATGTTCCCTCGGCGGCGTGCTCGGCGGCCTGTGCAGGGCTGGCTCCGGCGGCGAGCGCCTGCTCGGCCGCATGCGCCCGCAGCGGCGTCGGGCCCATGTTCGCCAGCGCGATCCTGCCGTCGACCGCGGCAACACCGACGATCGCCCAGTCGTTGGAACGGCGCACGAACTTCTGGTAGCCCCATGGCACATCCGGCAGCCGCGGTACCCGCACGGCGGTCAGCACCTCGTCGGGCTGCAGCGCGGTCTCGAAGTAGCCATGGAAGAAGTCGCCGGCTGCCACGGTGCGGGTTCCCGCCGGGCCCTGCAGCTGCACGGACCCGGCGAGCGCGACCAGCGCCATCGGAAGGTCGGCTGCCGGATCCGCGTGCGACAGCGAGCCGCCGATCGTGCCCCGGTGCCGGATCTGGGGGTCGCCGACCTGCGCGGCCGCATACGCGAGCAGCGGGGCCTGCGCCCGCACTAGCTCGGACGCGGCCAGGTCGGCGTGCCGGGTGGTAGCCCCGATGACCAGGTCGTCGCCGTCGGCGGCGATGCCCGCCAGCTCGTCGATCCTGCCGACGTCGATGAGTACCGCGGGCGTCGCCAGCCGCAGCTTCATCATCGGCAGCAGCGAGTGACCGCCTGCCAGCAGCTTGGCGTCGTCCCCGTGCTCGGCGAGCAGGCCGATCGCGTGCTCGGCGGACTCCGCCAGCACGTAGTCGAACGGTGCCGGGATCATGCGCCCACCTCAGCTTGCATGGTCTCGGCGGCGTCCAGTACCGCCCTGACGATGTTGTGGTAGCCGGTGCATCGGCACAGGTTGCCCTCCAGGCCCGCCCGCACCTCCGCCTCGGTGGGGTGCGGGTTCTCGCCGAGCAGGCCTACGGTGGCCATGACCATGCCGGGGGTGCAGAACCCGCACTGCAGGCCGTGATTGCGGCGAAACGCGGCCTGCACGGGGTGCAGGTCGCCGGCCGGCGCGAGCCCCTCGGCCGTGACCACTTCCTGGCCTGCGGCCTGGACGGCAAGGACCGTGCACGACTTGGCCGACCTGCCGTCAAGCAGCACCGTGCAGGCACCGCACGAAGTGGTGTCGCAGCCGACGTTCGCCGCTCGCAGCCCGAGCACCTCGCGCAGGTAGTGGATCAGGAGCAGCCGGGGTTCCACCTCGTCGGACCGCTTCTCGCCGTTGACGGTGAGCTCAATACGGGTCATGCATGCTCCGATTCGGATTGTGCTGCCTGCATCGCCTGCCAGATCCGGCGGGCGGTGACGGGCATGTCGATGTGCCGGACGCCCAGGTGCGACACCGCATCTATGATCGCGTTCTGCACCGCCGGGGTCGCCCCGATCGTGCCGGCCTCGCCGATGCCCTTGGCGCCGAGCGGGTTGTAGGTGGTCGGGGTCACCGAATCGGCCAGCTCGAAGCTCGGCACCTCCGTCGCCGACAGGAACGGGTAGTCGGCGAGGCTGGCCGTCAGCGGGTTGCCGTCGGAGTCGTAAACGACTTCCTCCAGGAACGCCTGCGCCGCACCCTGGGCGATGCCGCCGTGCCGCTGGCCTTCGGCCAGCAGCGGGTTGAGCACCACGCCCGCGTCGTCGGCGGTGATAACCCTGGTGAGCGTCGGCTTGCCGGTCTCGGTGTCGACCTCGACCACCGCGACGTGCGTGCCGAACGGGAACGTCGCGCCAGGGGCGGAGAAGACCGTCCGCACCAGCAGCCGCTCGCTCTCGGCGAGCCTGGCCAGCGGTACCGCGGCCTCCGGGTCGCCCGCCACTGCGAACGCGCTGCGGGCGGTGTCGAAGACGAGGTCAGCAGGGTTGGCTTCCAGCTCGGCCGCCGCGCGCTCCCTGGCGACCTCGATCAGCTCCTTCGACGCCTGCTGCACCGCCGCCCCGCCCTGCTGCAGGCTGCGGGAGCCGCCGGTGCCGCCGCCCTCGGGAATCAGGTCGGTGTCACCCCACTTCAGCGTGATCTTCTCAACCGGGATGCCGAGCTCGTCGCTGGCCAGCATGGCCCACGCGGTCGCGTGGCCCTGCCCGTGCGGGGAGGTACCGGTGAGGATCGTCGCGGTTCCGTCCGGGTGCACCTCGACGGTGGCGTTCTCCTGGGGCGGCGTTTCCTCGCCGTCGCCCATGCCGGTGATCTCGACGTAGCTGGACAGGCCGATGCCAAGCTGGCGGACCTCGCCGCTGGCGCGGCGCCGGGCCTGCTCGGCGCGCAGCTGCGAGTAGCCGGCCGCGGCCAGGGCGATATCCAGCGCCGCGCCGTAGTTGCCGGTGTCGTACTTCGCGCCGAACTTGGTCTGGTGCGGCTCGGTGAAGGGAGCCAGCAGGTTCTTGCGGCGGACGTCGGCCGGGTCGGCGCCTATTTCCGCGGCGAACAGGTCGATGGCGCGCTCGATTGCCGCCGTGGCCTCCGGCCGGCCGGCCCCCCGGTAGGCGCCGATCGGCGTGGTGCTGGTGACGATGACCTTCGCGATCGCCTCGGCCTTGCCGATGTCGTACGGTCCCGACGTCATCAGGATCGTGAGGAACGGCAGGATCGCGCCGATCTTGGGGTAGGCGCCGGCGTCCTGGACGATCTCCAGCCGGTAAGCTTCCACGTTCCCGTCGCGGCTGCCGCCGATCGTGACGGTCTGCTGCTGCGCGCGGCCGTGCGTCATGGCGATGAGGTTCTCGTAGCGGGTCTCGGTCCACCGCGCTGGCCGCCCGAGCTGGCGCGCCACCCAGGCGACGACCGCGTGCTCAGGGTCGGCGCCGAACTTGGCGCCGAACGCGCCGCCCACGTCGGGTGTGATGACCCGGATCTGGCTGGGGTCCACGGCCAGCAGCTTGGCCAGGTCGGCCTTGGTGCCCTGGGCGCCCTGGTTGGGCACCCACGCGATCAGCCGGCCGTCTTCGCCCCAGACGGCGGCGGCCGCGCGGGTCTCCATCGGAGCCGGCGCGACGCGCTGGTTGACGATGGTCTGGCTGACCACGACCTCGCACCCGTCGAACAGGTCGGGAGCCAGCTGGGAGGCGTTGCCCCACTCGCCCGCCAGGTTCGTGCCGGCGGCCTCGAACAGCAGCGACTCGTCTGCCGGGCTGTAGGCGAGCACCGCCGGCAGCGGGTCGTAGTCGACGGCCACCAGTTCCATGGCATCCTCGCCCTGGTAGGCGTCCTCGGTGACGACCACGGCGACGGGCTCGCCGACGTACCTGACCTTGTCGGTGGCCAGCAGCCGCTGGGTCATCTCGGTGTTCATCAGGCCGGCCGCGGACGGCGGGATCACCGGCAGGTCGGCCAGGTCCGCGCCGGTGAACGCCGCGACCACGCCGGGAGCGTCCAGCGCCGCGCTGACGTCCACGCTGGTGATCCGCGCGTGCGCAACCGGTGAGCGGACGAAGAACACATGGCAGGCGCCGGCGAGCCGGTCGTCGATCACGTCCTCGGTGTAGACGCCGCCGGTGGTCAGGAACTTGGGATCCTCGGTGCGCAGGACCCTGGTGCCCAGGATGCTCAACTGACTGTCAGCTCCTCTCGCAGGCCACGCAGGCACTGCACACACCTGGCGAACCTGGCCAGTCGGCCCGGTATTCCGAGCCTGGCAGCAACCGATCGCCGCCGCGCAGCCGGGGGTAGCCCTGGCTGCCTGCCGCCGCCGATAACCAGTTTGCGCAGCTAAAGACGGCAGCTACGATCGCTGTCACCCCAGTTAAGGATGCTCTGCCATGCATGCGCGTGCGCCCGGACGCGGCATCTCCGCTCTTGCGCGCAAGGTCCCGGTCCTGGCGATCCGCGACTTCCGGCTGCTGCTGGCCGACCGGATACTGGCCCCGGCCTCGTTCGCCTTCTCGATCGTCGGCGTCTCGTTCGCCGTGCTGAACGAGACGCACGGCTCGACCACGATCCTGTCGTACGTGCTCGCCGCGCAGATCGCACCGTCGATCGTGTTCGTCCTGCTCGGCGGTGTGGTTGCGGACCGGATCGCGCCGCAGAAGGTGATCGCCGCCGGGAACCTCATGATGGCGCTCGGCGAGGGGACCTTCGGCGTCCTGGTGCTGGCCGGTCATCCGGCGGTATGGCAGATGATCGGCCTGGAGTGCCTGACCGGGACCGGCATGGCGATCTTCTACCCGGCATCCACCGCGCTGCTGCCGCGGATCGTCCCGGCTGACTCCATGCAGCAGGCCAGCGCGATCAGCCGGCTGGCCATGAACGGGGCCCAGATGTCGGGCTCGGTGCTGGCGGGGTTCTGCGTGGCCGCCATCGGCCCTGGCTGGGCGCTGTCCATCTGCGGCACCGGCCTGCTGGGCACGCTGCCGCTGATACTGAGCCTGCGGGTCGGGCCGCACGAGCGCGGGCACGACACGAGCATGCTGCGGGACCTGCGGGAAGGCTGGTCGGAGTTCAGGTCCCATACCTGGATCTGGGTCATCACGTCGCAGTACGCCGTGGTGATGATGGCCTGGTACGGCGCGTTCACCGTGCTCGGTCCGGTCGTGGCCAGGTCACACCTCGGCGGCCCGGCCGCATGGGGAGCCATCACCGGCACCGAGGCACTCGGCCTGATCATCGGCGGCCTGGTCTCGCTCCGGTTCGCGCCGCGCCGGCCGGCCCGGTTCGTGGTACTGATCGGCGCCAGCGTCGCCGTGTCACCGCTGGCGCTGGCGACGCTGCTGCCGCTGCCGCTGATCTGCCTCACCTCGCTGGCGCTCGGGATCGCACTGGAGATGATGATGGTCCAGTGGACGGTTGCGATGGCCAGGGCAGTCGCGCCCGGCATGCTCGCCAGGGTGGCGGCCTACGACGCGATGGGCACGTTCCTCGCGATGCCCGCCGGAGCAGTGCTGGCCGGGCCGATCGCGGCAGCGATAGGCGTGTCGCAGACCCAGGCCGGCGCAGCAGGCCTGATCCTGGTCGCCTCGCTGCTCGCGCTCATCCCGCGTGACATCTGGCGGCTGCGGGCAGCGCCGCCGGGACCGGCCGTGCCGAGCGAGCTGATCCCGGTGCCGGAAGCCGTCACTCGCTAGGCACCGCGATCGGCTCGGCCCTAGGTGCCGGGACTCGCCTGGTTTCGCTAATCAGGCTCCGGGCCAGGCCGGGCGTCGTTAAACTCTCCGCGTTTAATCAACTACGCAGAGCTACAATCCCGCGACATGGCTGCTGCGCGAAGCTGACACGGACCGGGGGATAACCGATGACCCGAGATCATCGAGTGAGGTTAGGCAGAGCAGCCGCCGTCAGCGCCGGGCTGTGGATCGCGGTAGGGCCGGTCGGGCTGCTGGCCGCCGCGCCGGCTCAGTCGGCAGCTGCGGCTGCGGCGTGGTCAAGCTGCACGCCGCAGGCTCCCTACGCCCACTGCGTGCGCTACTCCTTCACGGGCAGCGACGAGGCTTTCACCGTTCCCAACGGCGTGACGTCCATCAGGGCGCTCCTGTGGGGAGCAGGCGGGGGCGGTGCCTACATCGGGACGCCGCAGTACACGGCCGGAGCCGGCGGTTACACGGTCGGGACCATCAAGCTGCCGCCAGGCGCGCAGCTGACGGTGAGCGTCGGTCAGGGCGGGAACGCCAGCGGCGTCGGCTACGACCAGAACGTATACGGCGGCGGTGGCCTCGGCGGCAACGGCAGCAACACCGGCGGCAGCGGCGGCGGCATGAGCGCGCTGTGGTGGGGCTCCTACGGGACGACGCCGCTGCTCATCGCGGGCGCCGGCGGCGGCGCCTCGCCGGGATCGCAGACCAGCAACTCCAGCGGACAGTACCCTGGCGCGGTCTTCGGCGGCAGCGGCGGAGGGTACTCGGGCGGCTCCGACAACACCAGCTATTCAGGCCAGGGCGGATCGCAGACCAACGGCGGCGACCCGGGCGCGCCGCCAGTCCCGTGTGACGGCTCAGGGTCCGGGGGCACCGCGCCGACCAACGGCCTTCAGTACTACGGCGGCAACGGCGCCGGCAGCGACCCCGAGCCGCCCGGTGTCGGCGGCACCGCCGAGGGCGGCGGTGGCGGCGGTGGCGGCTACTACGGCGGCGGCGGCGGCCGGTGCAACGTGTACGTCACCGACCAGCCGGCCGGTGACGGCGGCGGCGGCTCCAGCTACATCGACCCCTCCGGCATCACCAGCGCGGCCACCTACGGCGGCGAGAACGGCAACTACTACGGGCTGGACAAGGGCGCCCCGCCTGCCGCGCAGGCCATGGACAGCCCGTACTACCTGGCCGGCATCGGCTGGGGCGGCGGCAAGAGCGGTGCCGCCAACGGCGGCAACGGCCAGGTCGTGATCGAGTGGGGCAAGAAGTCGCACCCGAAGCCCACGCCCAAGCCCTCGCCGAGCCCTGTGCCACCACCGCCAAGTCACCATCCGCTGCCGATCACGGGCTTCCCGTTCGTTCAGGTCGGCATCGCCGCACTGGCCCTGATCGGGCTCGGCGCCATGGCGACCTGGACTGCGCAGCGCAGGCAGTTGTAAGGCCGCTACCGGTAGCGGGGCCTCCCTGGCCGGCCGGGGAGCGCCCCGTTTCCGTCCCCTAAGCTTGGCCCGTTATGGACGCCCCCATCGATCTTCGCTCCGATACCGTCACAAAGCCCTCGGCCCGCATGCGCAGCGCCATGGCGGCCGCCGAGGTTGGCGATGACTGGTTCGGCGACGACCCCACGGTCAACCAGCTGCAGGACCGGGTGGCGGAGCTGACCGGCAAGGAGGCCGCGCTCTACCTTCCGACCGGCACTATGTGCACTCAGGTGGCCATGCACGCGCTGGTCAGGTCGGGACACCTGGTGGCGTGCGAGGCGACCGCGCACGCGGGCCGGACCGAGGCCAGCTCGGCGGCGGTGCTGTCGGGCATAGCGTTCCGGTACATCACCGCGCCGAGCCGCGGCTTGCTGACGGCTGCGCAGGTCGAGCAGGCGCTGCGCCCTGATCCGTACGGCGTGACCGTCGTCGACCTGGTCACGATCGAGAACACCCATCAGGTGGGTGGCGGCTCGGTGCTGAGCGTCGCGGCCCTCGAGGAGATCGCCGCCGCCTGCGCCGCGGCGCGAGTGCCGCTGTACCTGGACGGCGCGCGGATCTTCAACGCGTGCGCGGTCACCGGAGCCACGGTCGCCGACTATGCGGCGCCGGTCACCGCGCTGATGTTCTGCCTCTCCAAGGGGCTCGGAGCGCCCATCGGGTCGGTGCTGGCGGGGGATCGCGAGTTCATCAGGGAGGCGCGGCGGATCAAGGTCCTGTTCGGCGGAGCCTGGCGGCAGGCCGGCATCGTGGCCGCCGCCGGCCTGGTCGCGCTCGAGGAGGGACCGCAGCGGCTGCACGAGGATCACGCGAGCGCCCGCCGGCTGGCCGACGGCATCGCCGAACTGCTGCCAGGCAGCGTCGACCCGGACGCGGTCGAGACCAACATCGTGTTCGTGGACACCTCGGCGACCGGGCTGGGCTCGCAGCAGTGGCGTGACCGCCTCGCCAGCGAGGGACTGCTCGTGACGCTCGTGGGCGATCGGGTGCGCATGCTGACGCACGTCGGCGTCGAGGCCGGCGATATTGACGCCGCGCTGGCCGCCTGGCGGCGCGCCGCGAAGGAATAGCTGTGCTCGCAAGCCCGTCATGCCGGCTGGCCGCCACGTCGCTGGCTACTCGGCGGGGTGGCCGCTGGGAACCGCCGGCACCGCTCTCACCTCGGCTTCTGGGTACTGTCCCTGACAGCTGAGTCGAGTTGATCTTTAACTCCTGACTCACCGTTCTAGTTATTGGTTACCTGGAATTCCTTTGGGTGTTGACTGGGATCTTTGACGGCCTAAAGTGAGACCCACGCGCACTCACGCGGATCAGGAGGTTCTTGATGAGTGCAACGCTTGGCCAGCGCCTGCGCACCCTCAGGAAAGAGCAGGGGCTCAGCCAGACGGATCTGGCCGGCGATCTGGTATCGCCGAGCTACGTGTCGCTCATCGAGGCCGGCCGGAGGTCGCCCGAGCGTGAGGTGCTGGAAGGTCTCGCGCAGAAGCTGGGCTGCTCCCCGGCGTACCTGGAGACCGGCATCGTGCCGGAGGAGGTCACCGAGCAGCGGCTTGCGCTGCAGTTCGCCGAGATCGCGCTCGCCAATGGCTCGGTCGACGAGGCACGCGCGCAGTTCGGTGAGCTGGCCAGCTCCGGCAACAGGGAGATCAGGCTGGGCGCGCTGTGGGGACTGGCCAGGGCCGAGGAGACGCTGGGCAACCTGCACGTCGCCCTGACACATCGGGACGCGCTGCTGGCCGCGGCCAGGGGGGGCGAGCCAGGCGCGCCCAAGCTACTCAGCCTGCTCATCGGGCGATGCAGGCTTTACCGCGACGCCGGGGACTTTTCCCGCAGCATCGAGGTGGGCGAAGACGCGCTCCGCGAGGTGCGCGAGCTTGGCCTGGAGGGCACCGAGGAAGAGATCAGACTCGCCTCGACCCTGGTCATGGCCTACTGGGGTCGCGGTGACCTGTTCTCTGCCCAGCATCTGGCCAGCCAGGTCATCGAGCGCGCGGAGCGGCTTGGGTCGCGGACCGCGCAGGGCAACGCGTACTGGAACGCCTCGCTGGTCGCCGCATCCCGTGGTCAGCTGGCGCTTGCCCTGGATCTGGCCACGAAGACGCTGGCGCTGCTATCGGAGTCTTCGGAGGACCGCACCCTCGGCGGGATGCGCATCACCTACGCCTGGCTGCTGCTGCAGTGCGACCCGCCTCAGCTCGACGAGGCTGATGCCTTGCTGAGCCGCGCTCACGAGGTCCTGTCCGGCATGGCAATGCAGCACGACCTCGCTCGCTGCGAGACCGAGATGGCCAGGTCCGCCCTGCTCCATGGCGACTTCGGCACGGCCATCGGGATGGCAGGGCAGGCGATAGGCAGGTGTTCTGGCACAAGCACTGCCGAGCTGGATGCTCGTGTCGTGCGCGGGCTTGCGATGGTGATGGACGGGCAGGCCCGGGACGGAGCCACGGTCGTCACGTGCGCGGCGGACAGTCTGGAGCGGCTCGGCTCCGGACTGCTGGCGGCGCGGGCCTATCGCGACCTGGCTGAGGCGCTGCTTCAGCGCGGTCAGCCCGACGAGGCGATCACCGCGCTGCAGCGCGCCGCCGACTGCGCGGGCGTCAGGTCCTCGTCGATTCGCAGCGCGCAGCAGGTAGTGGCCGAGGCCAGATAACGGCCCGGCCGGACCGCGTGCTGGCGGTCCGGCCGGACGAGCTGCCCGCAGCATGGCGCGCGTGGAGTCAGCGCGCTGCGGAGTCCACTGGCGCGGAGAGCCTGCTGAGCAGGAACTCCACGGTCCTCAGCCTGAAGTCGGCGACATTCTGCGGCCTGGAATACCAGTGCCCCTCGTCGTCGTAAATGATCAGCTGATGCTCCTTGCCGATGCGCCGCAGCGCATCGGCGAAGGCCGTGGCGTGGCTGATCGGCACGCAGGCGTCCTGGCGGCCGTGAAAGAGCAGCACCGGAGCGCCGACGTCGGCCACCCTGGCCAGCGGTGAAGTCTTGGTCAGCTTGTCGCGCTCGCGTTCCGGGTCGCCCATCCTGGCGGCATAGGCGAACCCTGACCTGCCGCCAAACGCGATCAGGCTCCCGGCATACCTGACCAGGTCGGTGGGGGCCGAAGCGGAGACGGCGCAGGACAGCGCGACCTCTGCCTGGGTCGTGAGCATCACGGCGGCGTACCCGCCGTAGCCATGGCCCATGGCGGCGATCCGCTCCGGGTCGGCGACTTCGGACACCTGGTCACTGGCAAGGGCGTCGACTAGGTCGTCCTGCATGGCCATCGCCCACTGGCCGTCGCCGGCATCACGGAACGCCTTGCCGAATCCCCGTGAGCCGCGGTAGTTGACCTGAATGCAGCACAAGCCGGCGGAGGCGAGGTACTGGGCCCACGGGTCCATGTGCGCGTCGTCCCGCGACCACGGGCCGTCATGGACGACGAGCACCGCGGGCCATGGCGGCGCACCAGGCGGCGTGGTCAGGAACCCGGTGATGAGCCGGCCGTCCCGCGCCTGGTAGGTGAACGGCTCCCGCCGGTGGATCCGGATGCGGCCGAGGCCCGTGTATCTGACCAGCGGCTTGCTGACCGCCTTGGTCGAACTGCTGAACGTCAGGTACGCGGGCCCGCCGACCGGATATGAAATCTCCGCCAGGCAGTGGCTCGCGTTCCTGCCGATGATCCTGGCAGGCGCATCGCCTGCCAGGTGCCGCAGCCGGGAGAGGTCGGCTGCGGCACCGCTTGTGAGTGCCGACTGGGGGTTGCCGGCGTCTGTTGTGGTGATCAGGTCGGGACCGGTGCCGTCCGGCGACATGAGCACCGAGGTGATGTCGAATCGCTTGTCCTCGCCGAGCACCTCGGGCGACCAGGCCGGCGGGGCCAGCCGGATCAGCGCGACGGTGTCACGGCCCGCCGAACTCATGGCGAAGAGCGAGCCGCCGTCGGAGCTGAACGCGACGGGGCGCGACGCACGGGCGTCGGCGGCCGGGAACTCCGCGATGCATGACCAGGAAGGCTCCGGCAGCGTGCCGTGCCACCAGGTGCAGGTGCTCCCGCTGACGCAGACCGCGATGGCCTGCGTGCTTGTCGCCAGCCACGAGCCGACCGGCCCGTCAGGTCCGCTCCACTCGGCCAGCACCTCGCCAGTGGTCGTGACATCCTGCAGTACCAGGCCGCGGGACAGCGGCTGCCGCACGGATACCAGGATGCGCGGCTTGGGCTCAGAGACCTGGCCGGAATACCTCGCGTCGGCCGACAGCTCCGGCGTGAGCCTGGTCACTGTGCCCGAGCGCAGGTCGAGCCAGGCAACGCCGCGCCGCTGGCCGGCCGGGTCGTCCAGCACAAGCACCAGCCCGCGCCCGTCCACGCCCCAGTGGAAGTCACGCAGCAGGCTGGGCCTCAGGTCGGTCGCCAGCTGCATGGGCGACCTGCCAGAGCCGGTCCACACGTTCGCGGCGCCGTCGTGCCAGCGGATGGCGGCGAGCTTGTCGCCCGCGGGAGCAAGTCGGGGCCGCGTCCAGTCGGGTCTTCCGAGGATGATGTATCCGGCCGTCATCGCGCGCTTCCGCGCGCTGACGTTGCTGCTGTGCCCGGCTGCGGGTGAGCTCGGCAGGCGAATCGGGCGCTGCGGCGCAGCCTGTGATGCGAGCGCACCGAACACCTCAATCACTAGGCCCCGTGCTTGCAAGAGTGACTGGTTGTAAAGCCGTGCCTAGGACGTTAGCGGTCATGTCGCGAAAGAGTCAAGGTCCGTTATGACTGATCTCTATATCCTCATGTGGTGCCTGTAGTGCAATGTATAGACAGTTTGACCCTCTGTCATGACTGGAGCGTCCATGCCCTGTGACGCTGCTACCTCTGGGATGGGAAACTCACATGACTAGCATCCGGATCGCATCCGCCGCCGTTCTCGCCGTCGCTGCCCTGCTCGCGGGCTCGCATGTGCACAGCGCCCAGACCACGCACGCCGTGCACGTGGTTGCAAGCGCGCCCGTCAGCAACGAGCCGGTCATGTGCTGCGGCGACGAATGATCGGTGCCTGCTTAGGTCAGGCCACCAGCTCGGCCTCGCCGGTGAAGGCCGCCCACATGGCGGCGTAGGGACCGTCGCGCTCGAGCAGTTCGTCGTGCGTGCCGGTCTCGGCGATCTGGCCGTTGGCCAGCACGACGATACGGTCTGCCTTGGACGCGGTGGTCAGCCGGTGCGCGACCACGATCGTGGTGCGGCGCGCGGCCAGTTGCTCGGTAGCTCGGTTGACCTCGGCCTCCGCGGCCAGGTCGAGCGCTGCGGTTGCCTCGTCGAGTAGCAGGATGGCCGGATCGACGAGGTAGGCGCGGGCCAGCGCGATCAGCTGGCGCTGCCCGGCGGCCAGGTTACGGCCGCGCTCAGATACCTGGTGGTAGAAGCCGCCAGGCAGCCGGGAGATCATCTCAATCGCGCCGACTCCGCGGGCCGCCGCCTCGACCTCGGCGTCGGTGGCATCCGGCCGGCCGTAGGCGATGGCGTCGCGCACCGTGCCCGCGAACAGGTACGGCTCCTGCGGGACCACGCCGAGTTGCTGCCGGTAGCTGGGCAGGTCGTACTCGCGGACGTCCACGCCGTCGATCAGGACGCAGCCCGAGGTCACGTCGTAGAACCTGGCGATCAGCTTGACCAGCGTGGACTTGCCCGCGCCGGTCTGGCCAACCAGGGCCACTGTCTCGCCCGGCTCGACCGACAGGCTCACGCCGCGGATGGCCTCCGCGCGCTGCCCGGCATAGCCGAAGCGGACATCGCGCAGGTCGATCGCGCCGCGCAGCCGTCCCGGCGTGACCGGGTGCTCGGCCGGCGGTGTGCTGGTCGGGGTCTTCAGCAGGGCCTTGATCCGCTGCAGGCCGACGTTGGCCTGCTGGTAGCCGTCGAACACCTGCGACATCTGCTGGATGGGGGAGAACAGCTGGTCCACATAGAGCAGGTAGGCGATCAGGCTGCCGGCAGTCAGCGCGTTGTTGTGGATCTCGCTGGCCCCGACGAACAGGATCACCGCGCCGCCGATCGTGGACAGCGCCTGCACGAACGGGAAGTAGACGGCGATCATCCGCTGCGCGCGCAGCCGGGACACCCGGTAGGCGCCGGACAGGCCGGCGAACCGGTCGGAGTTGACCTGCTCGCGGCGGTATGCCTGGGCCACCCGCAGGCCGGCCACATTCTCCTGCAGGTCGGCGTTGACGGCGCTGACCTTCTCCCTGGCCTCGGTGTAGGCGCGGGAGGACTTGGACCTGAAGATGACCGTGGCGGCGATCAGGAACGGCATGAAGATCGCCAGTGTCAGTCCGAGGCGCAGGTTGAGGACCAGCATGACGATGAACACGACGACGAAGGTGAGCACGGAGTTGACCATCGTGATGAGCCCGGTCTGGAAGAACGACGACAGCGCATCCACGTCGGTCGTCATTCTTGTCATGATCCGCCCGGTCAGCTCGCGCTCGTAGAAGTCCAGGCCGAGGCGCTGCAGGTGGGAGAAGATCTTCACCCTGAGCGTGTAGAGCAACCGCTCGCCGTTGCGGCCTACCACGATGGTCTGCGCCCAGTTCACTGCCCAGTCGGCCAGCACGATCGCCAGCCCGATGGTCGAGACCACCAGGATGATCTTGAAACGCGCATCGAAGCTGAGCGGCCGCAGGATGCCCTTGTCGATGCCGCCCCGGACCAGCAGCGGCATCACGGTGCTGGCCACGGCGTCCAGCGCGTCCAGGATCAGCCCGATCAGCAGGGCGATCGCGAACGGCCGCAGCAGCTTACGCAGCGTGAAGCGCGGATCGGGAGCCCGGGCGAAGGACTGGTCCACGCCGGGCGTCTCGTTAGCGGGCGGGAGCGCGGCGACCCTGGCCAGCAGCTCGGGCGACGCGGGCACCCCGGCCATCCAGCCACCGGCCATGGCGCCGCCGCTGAGCGCAGCGCCACGTTGTGCCGCGCCGCCGGCCCTGCCCGCGCCTGTCGGGGCACGGATCCCCGCGGCCGTGGTGGCAAGCTGCCGCCCTGCTGCCTCCGAGGCGGCCGCGGCGTCGCCGGCCACCGCGTCTGCGTTCCTGGCCGGCCACAGGCTCGGAGTCACATCCGCGGCCGTGGCTGCCGCGGCGCGGATGCCCTCGTTCCGGTAATAGTCGAGCTCTCCGGCATCCACGCCCTCGACGTCGTCACCTGGCCCGGCCAGCAGCAGCCGGTATTGCGGGCAGCGCCGCGTCAGTTCCTCGTGGGTGCCCTGGTCGACCAGCCGGCCCTGGTCGAGCACCGCGATCTGGTCGGCCAGATCGAGGGTGGAGCGGCGGTGCGCGATCAGCAGCGTCGTCCGGCCCGCCATCACCTTGCGCAAGGTCGCGTGGATCTGCGCCTCGACGCGAGCGTCGATGGCGGACGTGGCGTCGTCCAGGACCAGGATGGCCGGGTCGGTGATCAGGGCGCGCGCCAGCGCAACCCGCTGGCGCTGGCCGCCGGACAGGGTCAGGCCCTGCTCGCCGACGACGGTGTCGTAGCCTTCGGGCAGCCCGAGGATGAACTCCTCGGCCTCGGCCGCCCGCGCCGCGGCGACGATCTGCTCGAACGTGGCCTCCGGCCTGCCGTAGGAGATGTTGTTGCGGACGGTGTCGGAGAACAGGAAGCTCTCCTCGAGCACCAGCCCGATCGAGGCGCGCAGCGAGTCCAGGGTCAGGTCGCGGACGTCGTAACCGCCGACCCTGATCGCGCCGGCGCGCACGTCGTAGAAGCGGGGGAGCAGCAGCGAGATCGTCGACTTGCCCGAGCCGGAGGTGCCGACGACAGCGAGGGTCTCACCCGGACTGACCCGCAGTGACAGGCCGCGCAGCACCGGCTCGGAGGGCACGTAGCCGAAGTGCACGTCGTCGAGTTCGACTTCCTTGCTGCCCGGTGGCAGCACGATGGCATCCGGCTTCTCTGTTAGCACCGGCCTGGAGTCGATCACCTCGAAGACGCGGATCACGCTGGCCCGCGCCTCCTGGCCGATGGTGATCAGGTTGGTGAGGGCGCGGACGGGGTTGACCATCTGCGCGAGGTAGGCGGAGAACGCCAGGAAGATACCGAGCCTGATCTCGCCCTTGATCGCCAGCCAGCCGCCCAGCGCGAGCACGCCCACCTGGCCAAGTGCCGGGATCGCGCCGAGTGCCGGGCCGAACCTGGCCATCATCTTGACGGTCCTGACCCTGGCCGCGTACAGCACCCGGCTGATGCCTTCCAGCCTGTCGATCTCCTGGTTCTCCTGGCCGAATCCCTTCACCACGCGCACGCCGGTCACGGCGCCCTCGACGACGCCAGCTACCTCGCCGGCCTTCTGCTGCGCATCCCAGCTCGCCGGGAACAGCCGCCGCCGCGACGCGATGGACAGCGCCAGCAGGGCGGGGCCGACGGCGAGCGAGATCAGCGCCAGCAGCGGCGACAGCCAGAACATCACGCCCAGCGACAGCAGGAACAGCAGGGCATTGCCGATCAGCATCGGCATCATCGACAGCAGGCTCTGGATCATGTTCAGGTCAGAGATCGACCTGCTCACAATCTGGCCGGTGTGCAACTGGTCCTGCCGTGCTCCGTCCAGCCTGGTCAGGGACCCGAACAGCTCGGTACGCAGATCGTGCTGCACGTCCAGGGACAGCTGGCCACCGCGGTAGCGCCGCAGGTAGACGCATCCGAAGCTGATCAGCGCGGCCAGGATCAGCAAGCAGGCGCCCGGCCAGATGGGCTGGGTGTGCGCGAGGATCGCGTTGTCTACGATGTCGGCCTGGACGAGCGGGATCGCGGTGGAAACGAGCGTGGCGACCAGCGACGCGCCGAACGCCACGATGCTCAGCGTCTTGTGCCGCCAGCAGTAGGCGACGAGCCGGCGCAGCCAGCCCTCGCCATAGCCGGAGCCCAGCGTCTTGCTAGCCGCGGTCGCCGCTGCGTTCTTTTTGCGCACCGGCCTCACGGCTGTCCCGCGCTTGTGCTTGCGGCACGGGTGTCTGTGGCACGGCTGCTCGCGGCACGGGTGCTCGCGGCACGGGCGTTTGCTGCACTGCGGCCGGCTGCCGGGTCAGTCGCGTTCTGCGCCTTATCGGCATCGGCGGCGAGGCGGGCGCGGCGGCGCTCGGTCATGGACTCGTCGAGCAGCAGGAAGTCCGCCAGGATCTCGTCCCTGCGGCCGGTGTGCTCAAGCAGGCTGTCGAACCAGGCCCGGTATGCCTGGTCGGCCCGCTCCACCGCGGCCAGCCCGGCCGTGGTCAGGCGCAGCCGCACGACCCGGCGGTCGCCGGGCTCGGCCTCGCGGTAGGCAAGGCCGGCGGCGACCAGGCTGTCGGCGGTGGAGGTCAGCGTCGGCCTGGCGACGGCGAGCTTCTCGGCCAGCCTGGCCGACCGCTCTCCGCCCGCGCCAATCAGCTTGAGCATCCGGTACTGCTGCGGGCTCACGCCGGCGTCTATCCGCTCCATCACGCGCGAGATCCGCAGCACGGTCAGGATTGCGCTGGTCGTGGCGTCCTCCTGGACGCCGCCAGCTACATCGGCAGGGTGAGTCACCCGCAGCTCCCTTGGTACGGCGTGCTTATAGTTCGCCAGTCTAACAAAACTTGCTGGGCGGATGTTCCCTGGCCTGCCGCGGCCTTAAGTCGCGCGGTGAGTACTCCTGGTTTGGCTATAGGCAAACCAGGAGTACTCACCTCGGGACGGTCCCGTCGTGAGCGGCCAGATCGGTCCCCAGGTCAGCGTGAGCTATGTCCTAGATAACATGTTTTATGCCCTCTCGCGGCAAGCCCAAGTTGCCCCCTGCCGTTACTTCGCGCCGGCAGTTCGTGCAGGTCACGGTGATGGCGATACCTGCGTTCTACATTGGCGCGCTCGGGAGCCTGCTCAAGCTCGAGCATCCGCTCCTGGCGCTTGCGCTGTTTCCGCTGGCGCTGGCAGGCGGGCTTGCCCTTGGCTACGGGATGTACCGCGCCGGCAAGACGGTGGCTGCCGCGTCGACGCAGCCCGTTCCCCGGTGGCTCTACGGGCTGGCCGGGCCCTGTTTCCTCGCGCTCGCCGTCGTCGCGTCGCGGCTGGCCTACGCACAGTCCCATGCGTCTGGTAACGCCGCCGCGTCGATCACGCTCGGATTCCTGGCCCTGTATAGCGCCGTCGGCGGCGTGCTGTGCCTTGGCCGCGCGATCGCCAGGGGACCGACGCGCATGATCTTCTGGGTGTTCCTGCCTCAGTGGGCGTGCCCTGAACGCAAGCCCGCGCAGCGCAAGCCACGGCCGAGGCGCGGTCGGAAACCCGGTTGACCGGAAACGGGCCGCCATCTAGCGTTCGGGCTCTCACGTAGAGAGAGGGCTGCGTGCGCAGACTCGGGCCGTACCGGCTCTACCTGATCCTTGAGTCCGGGACGAGCTTCCTGATCGGCATCACCTCCGCCACGATCATGGTCTACTGGGTGCTGTCCGGGCGGCTGAACCCGCTTGAGCTGCTCCTGCTCGGCACCGCGCTCGAACTGTCGTACTTCGTGTTCCAGCTGCCGACGGGAGTCCTCGCTGACCTGGTGAGCAGGCGGATGTGCGTGCTGGCCGGCCTGTTCATCGTCGGGCTGGCGCTGGTGATGCAGGGTGTCTCGGCGTCGTTCGCTAACCTCATCGGCGCACAGGTGGTCCTCGGGTTCGGTGCTGCCCTGAACGGCGGCGCCGAGGAGGCCTGGATCGCCGACGAGCTGGCCGACGCCGACATGTCGGGCGTCTACCTGCGCGCCACTCAGCTAGGCCTCGTCGGCACCATCGCCGGGAGCCTGCTGAGTGGCGTGATCGCGCTGGCCGGCCTCAACGTGCCGCTGATCGCTGGTGGCTCGGGAATCTGCCTTTTCAGCTGCCTGCTCGCCTTCGTGATGCCCGAGCGCAACTTCCAGCGCCGCCAGGCGAGCGCGCTGGCTGCGCTGGCGGACCAGACCCGCGCGGCCCGCCGGGCGATCGTTGCCGTTCCCGGCTTGGCGCTGCTGTTCGGGATGACGATGTTTGTCGGGCTGTGGGGGGAGAGCTTCGACCGGCTCTGGGGCGCGTTCCTGCTCAGGGACATCAGGTTTCCGCACGGACTGCGGCCGGTCATCTGGTTCAGCCTCTTCGCCTGCGCGGTAGCGGTGCTGTCACTCGGCTCGACCGAGATCGCCAAGCGCCGAACTCAGCGGCTCGGCGCGGCCTGGGTGGCCGACGCGCTGCTGGTGCTCACGCTGGCAATCGGCATCGGCGTGATCGTCATGGCCACCGCTCGCGGCTTCGCGGTCGCCGTCGCGGCTTACCTCGTCATCTCGGTGCTCCGGCCGGTCTTCGATCCGCTCATCGACGGCTGGATGGTCACCAGGATCGAGCCCTCGGTGCGAGCAACCGCCCTGTCGGCCAGGGAGATGTTCGACAGCGGCGGCCAGATCATCGGCGGGCCCGTGATCGGCGTGATCGGAACGCTGACCTCAATCCGGATCGCGCTGATGGCAGGCGCCGCGGCACTGGTCCCGGCCGCGGGATGCCTGGTGGCGGCGAGCCGCCGGATACGGCCTCGGTTCCGCGCAGTGTCCGAGGCCAGTGCGGCAGACCTTGGCGCCGTCGAGGCTGGGGCCGGACTGGCCGGAGCGGCGGGCGCGGAGCCCGAAGTGGTCTAGCGCCGAGGTCTTGAGCGGTGTCCGTCACTCAGTGGCTTCTTGCGGCTGCGTCTTCCGCGGCGCCGCTCGGACCAGCCGTCCAGACTCAGGATTCCTTTCCCAGCCCGGCGGCGCTTCTCGGCCTGCGGGCCACAGAGCTCCGGTGAGGTTGGCGTCGGTGAAGTTCGCGCGAGTGAAGCTGGCGCCGGTGAGGTCCGCGCCGGCGAGGTCGGCGCCGGTCAGGTTCACATCGGTGAAGTTCACCTCGATGAAGTTCGAGTGGGCGAGGTTAGCGCCGGTGAGGTTTACATCGGTGAAGTTCACCTCGATGAGGGTCGAGTGGGCGAGGTTCGCGCCGGACAGGTCCGAGCGGGTGAATGACGAATGGCTGATCGTCACGCCGGTGACGTGCTCGGCGTCGGCTCTGCTGGCTTCGGCCGCCAGGGCTAGCCAGGCCTGGGCCTCCGCCAGCTCTGGCGGGTCCAGCATCGTAGCCAGCAGTTCGGCTAGGTAGTTCTGGGCACCGATGTGCCCGGCTTGCGCGGCCTGGGTGAGCCATGCGCGAGCCTGCGCCAGCTCCGGCGGGTCCAGGCGGGCGAGCAGCACCCCGAGCATGAACTGAGCGCCCACGTGCCCGGCCTCGGCCGCCTTTTCGTACCACCGACGGGCTTCAGCAGGCTCGGGCGGATCGATTGCCTTGGCCAGCACTTCGGCCAGGTTGTTCTGGGCGCGCACGTCCCCCGCCTCGGCCGCCCTGGTGAGCCACGTGCGGGCTTCAGACAGCTCCGGCCGATCGAGCTTCAAGGCGAGCAGTACCCCGAGATTGAGCTGGGCCTCGACGTGCCCGGCCTCGGCCGCCTTGGTATACCAGTGCCGGGCGGTGCTCAGATCGGGCGGGTCGATCATGCTGGCGAGTAGTAACGCGAGGGCGTACTGGGCTTCGATGTTGCCGGATTCGGCCGCTCGGCTGAGCCAGTCGCGTGCTTCGGTCGGCTCGGGCTGATCCAGTCGGTTAACTAGCAGGACCCCAAGGTTGTACTGGGCGCGGGCGTATCCGCCCTCGGCCGCCCGGGTCAGCCAGGCACGGCCTTCGGCAAGCTCCGGCGGGTCGAGCATCTGGGCGAGCAGTAAACCGAGATTGCACTGATCCTCGGTGCTCCCGGCTTCCGCTGCCAGGGTGAGCCAGGTGCGGGCCTCGGCGACTTCAGGTGGATCCAGAACGAAGGCGAGCAGTCGCCCGAGGTTCTGCTGGGCTTTCGAGTCGCCGGCCTTGGCCGCCCGAGTGAGCCAGACCCGGGCGGCAGCCAGTTCTGGCAGATCCTGATTTACGAGCAGGGCGCCGAGACTCGACTGGGCGCCAACGTGTCCAGCCTCAGCGGCCTTCGCGTACCAGTGCCGGGCCCCGGTCAGATCGGGCGGGTCCTGGTCGTCGAGCAGCAGTCCAAGCCAGAACTGACCGTCAGCGTTGCCGGCCTCGGCGGCCCTGGTGAGCCAGCTGCGGGCCTCGGCCAGCTCCGGTGGGTCCACCTCCGTAGCGAGCATCAGCCCGAGGTCGGCCTGAGCCTGTGCATTCCCGGCCTTGGCTGCCCGGTCAAGCCACGTGCGGGCCTCGGCCAGCCCGGCTGGATCCTGATGGGCGAGCAGCGCAGCCAGGTGGCGCTGGGCTTGAGTGTGCCCGGCCTCGGCCGCCTTTGTGAGCCAGGCGCGGGCTCCAGCCAGCTCGGGCGGATCGAGCCTTATTAGCAGTAGTCCGAGGTCGGCCTGGACCTGGGTGTTCCCGGCTTCGGCCGCCTTGGTCCACCAGGTCCTGGCCTCCGTCAGTTCCGGCGGATCATAGTTGGCGAGCATCGAGCCGAGAATGCTCTGGGCGTGGGCCTTGCCGGCTTCGGCGGCCTTCGTCCACCAGGCGCGGGCCTCGGCCCGTTCGGACGGATCGAGCTTCGCGAGCAGCACACCGAGCTGATACTGGGCCTCGATGTTGCCGGCTTCGGCCGCCCGGGTGAGCCAGGTGCGGCCCTCAGCGCGTTCGGGCGGGTCGAGCTTCGCGAGCAGCAGCCCGAGCCGATACTGGGCCTCGGCGTCCCCGGCTTCGGCGGCCTTCACGTACCAGGCGCGTGCCTCCGCCAGCTCCGGCGGATCCAGGTCTGACAGCAGCCCCGCGAGGTTGTACTGGGCGTCGACGTGCCCGGCTTCGGCGGCCTTCACGTACCAGGCGCGAGCAGCGGCCACCTCAGGCGGATCCAGCTTCCCGAGCAGCAGCCCGAGATTGGTCTGGGCATAGGGGTCCCCGGCTTCCGCCGCCAGGGTGAGCCAGGTGCGGGCCTCGGCCACCTCCGGCGGGTCCAGCCCGTTCAGCAGATATCCGAGGTCGGCCTGGGCCTCTACGTGCCCGGCCTCGGCAGCGCGCCGAGTTGCCTTCAGGGCGACGGGGATGTTGGCACGTCGGGTGGCGGCCAGGCCGATGGCGTAAGCGTCCGGGTCGGTGGCGTGGTCCAGGAGGTGCTGCCACGTTGCGTCGGAGATGGGCCGAGCGCGCCCGCCGCCTTGACCGTCATCAGCGGCCGCCAGGTAATCGAATGCCTTGTAAGACGCGGGCTGGCCCGGTGTCCGGTAGGTGCGCAGCAAGGCGACCTGGCCGCCGCCGGCAACGCCCTTGCGAGCATGCCGTAGGGCCTCGTCCAGTTCCTCGTCCTCCGGGTCGAGGTCGGGCCGGCTTTCCCCCAGGGCGTCGCGAGCCAGGATCAGCAGGTCCGGCTGCGCGATGGGCCGCTCCATGCCGCAGCGCGCCCAGTCGATGCACGTCTGCACCAGCATGTGAAGCAGCGGGTCGGCGGCGGATGCATCGCGGTAGCGGCGCAGTAGTTCCGGCGCGCCGGCCAGCGTCTCGGCCAGGCCTTCGGTGCGGGAGCCGACGTTCGGGTATGCGGCAGCCGCTCTCGCCTGCTCTTCGGCGTCCTCTCTGGTGCTCTCGAGCGAGATCGAGGTGGCTTTGTCGAGCACCATCCGCACGTCCCGTGACGGCTCCCCGCCAGGGCCGCCTAGGAGTTCCCGCTGCTCGGCACGGAGGGTGCCGAGCAGGACGGTAGGCCCCGGCCGGTCAGTCAGCCGGGAGACGAGCCCTTGAGTGAGCCCCCCGGCCGGGGGCAGGAAGCGCTGCAGGTCGTCCAGCCAGATCACGACGGGTCCGGGTTCCTGCATGGCAGGGTGCCTGGCCAGCTGATCCAGTGCCTGCGGGGCGGGCGTGACCAGGGCAGCGCCGGCCCATTCGTCGTGCCCTCGCAGGACCTCAAAGGCGGTGCGCGTCTTGCCGGCCTTCGACGGCCCGACCACGATCACCAGCCGACCGGGGCGCAAGGCTGCGGTCAGTGACTCATCCTGCCCGCGCCAGACATAGTCGTCATGCTGTCTGTACGTCTCGGAGTTGCCGTACTCCGACGGCGTTACACCCAGCGTGTACGGGTCGAGTTCAGCCACTTGCGGCAGCCGCCCGTGAACGACCACGTCCACGAACTCGGTCAGTGACCGGTGCCCAGCCTCCGGCAGCTGCTGGTCCAAGACGGCCAGCAGCATGAGCAGCAGGCCGTCCATGTGGTTGATCTTGCCCTCCAGCCGTAGCCCTTGCAGGAAGCTACGGTCATGCCCGAGCTGGTTAGCAAGTGGCTCCAGGGCGCCGCCGCGGGCACCCCGGCTGGTGATCTCCCGCACCAGGTGCGATCCCAGCGCCCGTGCCACCTCGGCTGCCGACAACCCCAGCGCGTCGGCCGAGGACCAGCCTGGCTCAGTGGTGATGTCCCGGTCATCCAGCACCGCCAGCCGGGCGGCGATCCCGGCCTGTAGTTCCTCCAGCAGCGTGCTGTGCTCGCCGGCCGCCGGTCGCGCCGGCGGTGCCCGGAACACTTCGCCGATCACCATCGCGGCCTGGTCGGCCGCCGCGGCGTCATCTGGGCACAGCTGAGCCGCGGTCGCCGTCAGCGCCGCCTGGCAGGCCTGGTGCAGCGCCCGTTCCTGCTCGTCGCCCAGCACGAACGTGACCAGCTTGCGGCTGCCCGCGTCGGCCAGCAGGCCGAACAGCCACGCTCCCAGGTCATCAGCGAAGAGGACCACGGCACCATTGTCGAGGCGAAATCACAATTTTGAGAACCACGCGGATATGTCAGCTCGCAGTTGCTGCCCGCCGGAGTCCTTGCCTATAGTGCTGGCAGCGCGCACCAGGGCGCCCCCCGTCCGCGGCAAGTACCGAGTGCACCTGGATCCCTTTCGGAATGCGTAGCCATGCGCGGTTATCCTGTCGCACCCGGCCGCAGCGGACCCGGGTGGCGATGGAGAGCACATGAATACCCTCCCTGACAACGCTGACCTTGCCCAGCTGCGCGCCCAGGCCAAGGAGCTCAGGCGTGCCTACGCCGGCGGCAACCCGGCGGCGATCGCCAGGGTGCGGGAAGTCCACCCGCACGCCCTAGCGGAGATCCAGCTGCGCGATGCACAGCTGGTGATCGCCCGCGAATACGGCTTCGACGGCTGGCGAGACCTCGCCGCCGCGGTCGTCAACCAGCAAAGCGGCGGCCGCGACCTGCATCGCTGGTTCGCCGTGGAGCTCAACAACTCGACCTGGGACCTGATCGACGGCGGGCTGTCGGAGCGGAGCCCGCGGGCCGAGCGGGAGCAGGCGCTCTATGGCGCTTACGCCTCGACCTACCACTGGATGCACGCAGGGACCGTGGCCAACCACGGTCGCGGCGAGCACCTGATCGCGACGGTCGCAGTCCTGGTCGGGCTGGTGGAAGAGGCGGGCACCCACGCCGACCGCTACGCCGAGCTGATCGAGGCCCATCCGGCCGCCTTCGAGGACTGGGACCGCGCCTTCGCGGCCGAGGCGATCGCGCGCATCGCATCCAGGAAGGGCGAACAGGACGCCGAGAAGCTCAGGGCCGAGGCGTACCGCCTGGCCGAGGCAGTCGAAGGCGCGGAGGACCGGCGGATCTGCCTGGAGCGGCTGGCAGCCGATCCCTGGTAGCCGGCCGGGGAAGAGCGGGGCACGGACCTGGCCCCGCTCTTCCCCGGTGATCAGCCTTTCGTGATGATTAGCCCTATGACTGCGATCGACCACGTGCAGGAACAGCTTCGCCAGGCCGGGTACCTGGCCGACGCCGCGACCGGCACCGTGGTGCACCTGGCCGCGGCGCTCGGCAAGCCGGTGCTCATCGAGGGCCCGGCCGGGACCGGCAAGACGCAGCTGGCCAAGAGCGTCGCGCAGATGACGGGCAAGCCGCTGATCCGGCTGCAGTGCTACGAGGGTCTGGACGAGTCCAAGGCGATCTACGAGTGGGACTACCGCCGCCAGCTCCTGCAGCTGCAGCTGATCGAGCACACCGACGAGCTGTCGCAGGCGGGCATCTTCGGCGAGGAGTTCCTGCTGAGCCGTCCGCTGCTGGCCGCGATCAGGTCACCGGAGCCGGTCGTGCTGCTGGTCGACGAGGTCGACCGCCTCGATATGGAGGCGGAGGCGCTGCTGCTCGAGGTGCTGTCCGATTACCAGGTGTCGGTGCCCGAGCTAGGCACGGTGACCGCCAGGCACATCCCGCAGGTGTTCCTCACCTCGAACAACACCAGGGACCTGTCCGAGGCGCTGAAGCGGCGCTGCCTCTACCTGCACCTGGGCTACCCGAGTGTGGAGCGGGAGGCCGAGATAGTGCGGCTGCACGTTCCCGAACTGAGCGAGCACCTGGCCAAGCAGGTCGCGGAACTTGTCGCCGTGCTGCGCGGCGCGGACCTGAAGAAGCCGCCGTCGATCTCCGAGACCGTGGACTGGGCCAGGACCCTGCTCGCGCTCGGCGCCGGCGAGCTGACCGACGACCTGACCAGGCAGACGCTCTCGGTGCTGCTGAAGTACGAGCGCGACATCGGCGCCGGCCTGGCCGAGCTGTCGCTGGCATGAGCCCGCTCAGCACGCTGGTCGACGAGCTGCGCGCCGTCGGCGTCGGCGTGTCGGTCGGCGAGCACCTGGATGCGGCGCGGGCCCTGGCCAGCGTGCCGCTCAGCAACCGCGAGGTGGTCCGCGCGACCCTGCAGTGCGCCCTGGTCAAGCGGGCCGAGCACCTGGACGCCTTCAACCTCCTCTTCGAGCTGCATTTTTCCGGAACGGGATCGTCCGACCCGCCGCCGCTCGGCGGCCTGACCGATTCCGAGCTGGCGGCCGCGCTTCGCGCGGCGGTCGAGTTGGGCGACGACCTCCGGCAGCTGGCCGAGGAGTACGTCCGCAGGTTCGGCGGGCTGCAGCCGGGGGCGCCGGTCGCCGGGGTGTTCGCGATGATCGCGGCCAGCCAGGCGGCGGACCTGGACGCACTCGCCGACGATCTGCTGGCCGAGGGTGCCGCTGGTGACGGAGCGGGCGGCGAGGGCGCGGGGTCGGGCGGCGGCACTGGGTCCGGCGGCGGCACTGGGTCGGGCGGCGGCGGGGCCGCGGTGCAGGCCAGGCTCGACCGGGCCAGCGTCGACCGCGCGGTAGGCGGGTTCCGGGCCGAATTGCAGTCAGCGATCCGCCGCGCGCTCGTCGCCGACCGCGGCCCGAGCGCGGTCAGCAGGACCATGCGCATCCGGCTGGCCGAGGACGTCAGCATCGCCAACGCCTCCGCCGCGGAGCAGCAGGCGATGCTCGCCTCGATCGGGCCGCTGGCGCAGCGGCTGTCCAAGATCCTGGCCCAGCAGCTGTACCGCAAGCGGCGGCTCAACGTCCGGCGCACGCTGCACCTGGCGGTCGGCACGGGGGGAGTGCCGTTCCGGCTGGCCACCGAGCCCGCGCCGCCGCCGCGGCCGGACTTCGTGGTGCTGGCTGACGTGTCGGGCTCGGTCGCGTCGTTCTCCCGCTTCACGCTGAACCTGCTGATCGCGCTGGACAGCAGGCTGAGCCGGCTGCGGGCGTTCTCGTTCGTCGACGGGCTGGCCGAGATTACCGAGCTGGTGAGCGAGGCCCGCGCGGCGGGCCGCCAGCTCGGTCCGGCGGAGGCAGCCCGCGGCGCCATCCGGCGGAGCGGCAGCTCGGACTACGGCTGGGTGCTGCGCGAGTTCGCCGGCTACTCCAGGGAGTTCTCCAGGCGGACCGTGGTGCTGGTCGTCGGCGACGCCAGGACCAACTACGGCGATCCCGCGGTGGGTGCGCTTGCCGAGGTACGCGAGCGGGTGGGCAAGCTCTACTGGCTGAACCCCGAGCCGCGCCGGTACTGGGACCAGGGCGACTCGGTGATGTCCCGTTACGCGCCGCACTGCGCGCAGGTCAGGGAGTGCGGCACGCTGCGGCAGATCGCTGACTTCGTCCAGTCACTGGCTAGCTAGTCGGCTGACCGAGTAACGCAGCGACGCGAACTGACCGTTCCGGCCGCACGCGGTCAAGGTCAGCTCGGCCGGCATCAGCCGGCGCGGCAGCAGAGGCGCGCCGCCGCCCAGCGTGGCCGGGGCGATGCTGAGGATGATCTCGTCGAGCAGGCCGTGATCGGCGAACTGGCCGACGAGGTCGCCCCCGCCGACCAGCCAGACGTTGCGGTCGCCCGCCGCCGCGCTCATCTGCCGGTGCACCGGCCGGACATCGCCGCTCTCGAAGCTCAGTCTGGCGCCGGGCACGGCGGGCAGCTGGCGGTGGGTGAACACCCAGCACGGGGTCTGGCCATACGGCCATTTCTCCTGATTCTCCAGTGGGTGCTCGTGCTCGAGGATCCACTCGTAGGTCGTCGCACCCATTGCCAGCGCTCCGACCTGATCGAAGAACTCCTCGTATCCGTCACCGCCCTCGGTCTGGAAGAGCCAGTCGAGGCCGTTGTCCTGGTCGGCGATGAACCCGTCGATGCTGGTCGCGGTGAAGTACTGCGTCTTCGGCATGCGGCCAGCGTGGCACGCCGTGCCGACAGTCGATCTGGCATCGTGGTCGGCATGGAATCAACGCACAGAAGCCTGACGGTCGAGCGCATCGCGCCAGGGCAGTTCGCCGCGGTCAACTCGCGCGGCGGCCGGCTGGTGTTCGGCACCGGGAAGGACGAGGAGTTCACCCCGACCGAATTGCTGATGCTGGCGATTGGCGGCTGCACCGCGATCGACGTCGACATCCTGACGAGCCGGCGGTCCGAGCCGGAGTCGTTCGAGATCGTGGTGGACGCCGACAAGATCCGTGACGAGGGCGGCAACCGCCTGACCAACATCGAGGTCACCTACCGGATCACCTTCCCGGCGGGGGAGGACGGCGACAAGGCGCGCGGGATCCTGCCCGAGGCGGTCCGCCAGTCGCACGAACGGCTGTGCACGGTCGGCCGCACCGTCGAGCTGGCCAGCCCCATCACCACGCGGATCGCCTAGTACGGCAGCAGCAGTCGATTAGCGGTGCGAGCGCGGTCTCAGGACGATCGGGCGGAGCGAGTCAGGGTGCAGCGAGTTGTGCTTATGCTGCCGGCATGCGGCCGTTGCTTGAGTTGCCCGATCTTCCGCCGAATGGCTCATTGCTGAGTTTCCTGCGCGGCCAGGCGAGTCCGCCGAGGCCTGGCCGCGCTGATGCTCTGGGCGCGTGGGAGCTGCATACGCACCCGGATCTGATGGACCGGCTTTGCGAGCTGGCTCCCGGCTGGCCGCTGACCGCTGCTTACGGGGTCCCACTCCTGGCCAGCGACGGCGTCGCGGCGGTGGTCGCCCTCGGAACGGGATGGCTGGCGGTGCGGACCGATCACCTCCCAGCCAGTATCAGAACCCTCGAGCCGGCTCCGGCCTTTACCTTCGCCGGTGGTGACTGGCGGATCGTGGACCCGTGGCAAGACCAGTTGGCATCAGCGGACGGCACGCGCGTGCTCCGCGGCCTGGTCCGCGGGGCATTGAGTTACGCGGCCAGCCTCGCCCGCGAGCGGCCCCGACCTCGCAATGGGTGATCTTCGCTGCGGCCCCGGTGTGCTGACGTAGCCGCTGTACTAGGTCATCTGCGCGACGTACTCGTCGAAGCGGCGCAGGCTGGTCTCGAAGCCGCTCCTGGCCTCCGGGCTGCCGAACGCATCCGGAACGCTGGCCTGGTGCGTGACGACCTCGGTCAGCCCGTCGCCGAGGTCGGTGAAGGTGATGGTGGTGACCATCCCGGTGTCCGGCTCTGACCACGCAAGCCGGGCTGGCCGGTCCACCTCGAGGTAGACCGCGCGCATCGTGTACTGGCCGCCGGGGGACACCATCGTGGTCTCGAAGGCTCCGCCAGCACGCAGGTCGACGACGATCGAGGATGTAGTGGTGCCGTCCGGGCCCCAGAACCGGGCCAGGTGCTCGGGCTGCGTCAGGCAGTCGAACAGCAGGCCGGGGCTCGCCCGGTGGGTGCGCCGGTAGGTGAACTCCATTACAGCGTCCCAAGGTAACGGTCGAGGCGGTCGTAGCGCTCGTGCCAGGTCTGCCGCTGCCCGGTGACCCACTCGGCGACCTCATCGAGCCCGGCGGGCTCGATCCGGCACGGCCGTGCCTGCGCGGCGCGGGACCGGGCTACGAGCCCGGCGCGCTCGAGCACCTTGATGTGCTTGGAGATTGCCTGCTGGGTGAGCGCGAACGGCTCGGCAAGCTGGCCGACCGTGGCCTCCCCGGCCGCGAGCCTGGCCAGGATCGCGCGCCTGGTCGGATCGGCAAGCGCGGCGAACGTGGTGCTCAGCTCGTCGGCGATCGCGGTCATAGCCGCGCCGCCGCCGCGCCGCGGAACCTGGAGGCCGGCACCCGCCGGCCCGCGAGCAGCATGAGCAGGTCGCGGCTCTGGCCAGCCAGCTCGTCGCCATCTCCGGCCGACCAGTCCAGGTCGGTCGCCGAAGCCCTGATGCCGTCCAGGCTGAACCCGAAATAGTTCTCACGGGCGATCCCGTCGAGGATGATCGTGATGGCCCGCTCGGGGATCTCGTACCGCAGGCCTAGCGGCCAGCCGATGTCCAGGCCGTGGATGACGTCGTGGCTGAGCGCTCCGGCCATGCCACCGCCTGGCGGGCTCCACGGGTTGTCGGCGTTGTCGCGCAGCACCGCCACGAGTTCGCCTGGCGGGATGTGGCTGTCACGCTCGGCCACGTCGTCGGAGAACGTCGTGAAGTCGCCGCCGCAGCGCTGCAGGCCGGCCATGAACTCCTTGGCTGAGATGCGGAACGGCATGGTCTGGTGGGCCAGCACGTGCGCCGGAGTCCAACCGGCGCACATGGACTCGCCGTGCCACTGGTCAGCGGTCAGCCCGGCCAGGGCGCCGGCCAGCGCCCGCCTGTGTGCCGAGATCAGCTCCATCATTGCTGCTCCTAAACCTCTTGGTTGTACAACCAGAGAGTTTAATAAGGAGCCGCCTTCGGGTCAAACCGGCCTCCGCATGCACGGCTCAGCAGTCGTCGCGGCAGGGCTCGCTGTCCGCCGGGGTCGGCGTGATGGCCTGCGGGAACGTGAACAGCTGCGTCGGGTCGTAGGTCGCCTTGACCTCCTGCAGCCGCGGGTAGTTCACGCCGTAGTACGCCGTCTGCCAGTCCGTCAGCGTCGGGTCCGGGTAGTTCTGGTAGGCCTGCCCGTTGGCGTACTTGTGCACGTCCGCGTAGGTCGAGGTCAGCCACTTGTACTGGTTGGAGCGGCCAGTTGCGCTGCCCGGCCAGGTCCAGCCCGTGTAGTACTGGATGTCGAACAGCGAGTCGCGGTGCACGAACGCCGTGGCCGTCGGGCTGACCCGGTTGATCGCGCCGCCGAGGGCATCGAACGCGATGCTGCCGCCGCCGCCGGTGGCGCCGGAGATGTGCCGCAGCCGCTCCACGTTCGACAGGACCGCCTTGATCCCGGCCGAGCTTAGCGGCTTGCTGAAGAAGTCAGATCGCGCGTAGAACGGCTCGCGCGCCAGGCTGCCGTTCGGCGGAGTGTCGCACGCGTGCACGGGGATGGTCGCGCAGCCGGCCTCGAGCAGCATCGCGCTGAGGTAGCTGTGCTCGACCAGCGAGGACGACGACGGCGCGTGCCCGACCATGCCGTAGAACTTGTCGAGCTGCGCGTGGGCGCCGGCCACCGACCCTATGTACGTGCCGCCGGTGCCGATGCTCGGTCCTCCGCCGAACGCGGCGCCGACGTGCATGTTGGCCCACAGCGCATCGGGCGCAGAGGGCGCCCAGTGCTGCCAGGCGTCGACCACGCGGGCCGCCAGCGACCACGGCCAGCTCTGGAAGAACACCACGATCGTGCGCAGGTCGTGCGTGCTGAACGTCATCGACGTGGCCACGCCGAAGTTGCCGCCGCCACCGCCCTGGCTTGCCCAGTACAGGTCGCTGTGGCTGCCCGAGTTGCACGTGACCGTGCTGCCGTCGGCGATCACGATGTCGAGCGAGCGGATGTTGTCACTGGTCAGCCCGAAGTGCCGGCCGACCACGCCGATCCCGCCGCCGAGGGCAAGGCCCGCGATGCCCACGGTCGGGCAGGAGCCGCCGGGGACCGCCTTTCCCTTCGCCGCGAGGCCCGCGTAAAAGTTGATCAGGTCGATGCCGGTGCCAACGGTGACCGTGTCGGTCCCGAATGACATGGAATGCATCTCGGAAACGTCGATGACCAGGCCGTCATTGACGCTGGACCAGCCGTTGTAACTATGCCCGCCGGAGCGGGCGCGGACCGGCAGCCTGAACCTGGCGGCGAAGTCCACGCACGCGGCCACGTCGGCGGTGCGTCCGCAGTAGGCGACGCCGGACGGGTGCAGGTAGTCGAACTGCGGACTGTACAGCTCCTTGGCGAAGTCATAGCCGGACTGGCCAGGGCGATAGAGCTTGTGCGTGGACAGGCTGCGGCGCAGCGCGTCCCAGTCTGCGCTGGACGGAGTGGCGTCCGGCCGGTACAGCCAGGCCGGCGTGCGCCTGGCTGCGCCGGGAACGGCAAGCTGGCCTGCTATCAGCGCGGCTCCCACCGTTCCCGATGAGAACAGAAAGCTTCGTCGCGACTGCTCCATTGGTTCCCCCGCTGCGAATCGAAAGCCCGACACGCAGCGTAACCGAATGTGAAGCAGTTTTGGCTAAGCCGCTCCGTAGTTACACGGCGGCGACCATTACCCGCACCGAGCCGCCGTCGCCGACGGGCTGCGCGGCGGCGTCGACTTCGGCCGCCGGCAGGACGTGCACGCCGGTCGCGAGGGTCTCGCCGGCGATGAACTCGCGGTGCGCGCGCACGGCGTCGGCCACCGCGCCGTCTGCGCCGAGGGTCAGCTCGATCCGGTCTGTCACGGCCAGGCCCGCGTCCCTGCGGGCCTGCTGGACCGTGCGGACGACATCCCTGGCCGTGCCCTCGGCCGCTAGTTCGGGTGTCACCGCGAGGTCGAGCTCGACAAGTCCGGTGTTACCCGGCAGCGCCGAGGTCGACTCGGGGTGCGCGGCGACGAGGCGCACCTCGTACTCGCCGGCCTCGAGCTCGATCCCCGCGACGGTGAGCGAGTCGCCGTGGCGCTGCACGTTTCCCGCCTTGACGGCCCGGATTACCTCCTGCACCTTCGCGCCGATGCGCGGCCCGAGCGCGCGAGGGTTGACCGCGAGCTCGAACGTGCCGAGGCTCGCCGGGTCGGCGACCAGGTCGACCTCCTTGACGTTGACCTCGTCACGGATCAGGTCGGCGTACGGGGCCAGCGCGACCGCGTCCGGGTGGCCGACCGTGAGCCTGGCCAGCGGCAGCCGGACCCGCAGCTGGCGGGCCTTGCGCAGCCCGAGCGCCGTGCTGCAGACGGCGCGGACCAGGTCCATCGCGGCTGCTAGCTCGCCGTCGGCCGGCCAGCCGGCCAGGTCAGGCCAGTCGGCCAGGTGCACGCTCTCCTCGCCGGTCAGGCCGCGCCAGATCGCCTCGGTGGTCAGCGGCAGCAGCGGGGCCGCGGCCCTGGTGACCGCCTCGAGCACGGTCCAGAGCGTGTCGAGCGCGGCCTTGTCGCCGGCCCAGAACCGGTCCCGCGACCTGCGGATGTACCAGTTGGTCAGGCTCTCGAGGTACTCGCGCAGCAGCTGGCAGGCCTGCGGCACGTTGTACTCATCGAGCATTGCGGCCATCTGGTCGACGGTCGCCCTGGTCTTAGCCAGGATGTAGCGGTCGAGCACGTGCGGGCTGGCCGCGTGCGGCCCGGCCTGGTATGACTCGGCGTTCGCGTACAGCGCGAAGAAGTAGTAGCTGTTCCACAGCGGCAGGATCGCCTGCCTGACCGCGTCGCGGATGCTCGGCTCGTTGACGACCAGGTTGCCGCCGCGCAGCACGGGGCTGGACATCAGGAACCAGCGCATGGCGTCGGAGCCGTAGGTGTCGAACACCTCGTTGACGTCCGGGTAGTTGCGCAGGCTCTTGGACATCTTCTGGCCGTCGCTGCCGAGGATGATGCCGTGGCTCACGCAGCTGCGGAACGCCGGGCGGTCGAACAGCGCCGTCGCCAGCACGTGCAGGGTGTAGAACCAGCCGCGGGTCTGGCCGATGTACTCGACGATGAAGTCGCCCGGGTAGTGGCCGTCGAACCAGTCGGCGTTCTCGAACGGGTAGTGCACCTGCGCGAACGGCATCGAGCCCGACTCGAACCAGCAGTCAAGCACCTCGGGCACCCGGCGCATGGTGGACTTGCCGGTCGGGTCGTCCGGGTTGGGCCTGGTGAGGTTGTCGATGCCGGGCCGGTGCAGGTCGTCAGGGCGCACGCCGAAGTCGCGTGCCAGCTCGTCCAGCGAGCCGTACACGTCGGTGCGCGGGTACTCAGGGTTGTCGCTGCGCCACACCGGGATGGGGGAGCCCCAGAACCGGTTGCGGCTGATCGACCAGTCGCGCGCGTTCTCCAGCCACTTGCCGAACTGGCCGTCCTTGATGTGGCCGGGCACCCAGGTGATCTCCTGGTTGAGCTCGACCATCCGGTCGCGGAACTTGGTCACCTCGACGAACCAGCTGGACACCGCCTTGTAGATCAGCGGGTTGCGGCAGCGCCAGCAGTGCGGGTAGGAGTGCGTGTAGGTCTCCTGGCGCACCAGGCTGCCCTGATCGCGGAGCTTGGCCGTGATGCCCTTGTTCGCGTCGAAGACGTGCTGGCCCTCGAAGTCCGGCACCACGCCGGTGAACAGGGCGTGCTCGTCCACGGTCAGCACGGTCGGGATCCCGGCCGCGTTGCAGGCCAGCGCGTCGGCCTCGCCGTAGGCGGGTGCCATGTGCACGACGCCGGTGCCGTCCTCGGTGGTGACGTCGTCGGACAGGATCACGCGGAACGCGTCCTGCGTGCCGAACCGCTCGGCGTCGGCGAGGTAGGGCAGCAGCGGCTCGTAGCGACGGCCGGCCAGGTCCGCGCCGGTCAGCTCGCCGACGACCGCGGCGCCCTCGAGCTCGCGCTCGTAGGCGGCCTGCCGGTCACGGGCCAGGATGTAGCGCTCGCCGTCCTTCTCCAGCACGGTGTAGCTGATGTCGGCGCCGACCGCGACTGCCTCGTTGGACGGCAGCGTCCAGGGCGTGGTGGTCCAGGCCAGCAGCCACTCCCCGGTTTCCAGCCTGAACCGCACCGTGACCGACGGGTCCTGGCGGTCTACGTAGACGTCGTCGTCCATCCGCAGCTCGTGGTTGGACAGCGGGGTCTCGCACCGCCAGCAGTACGGCAGCACCTTGAAGCCCTCGTAGACCAGGCCCTTGTCCCACAGCTGCCTGAACGCCCACATGACGCTCTCCATGTAGGACAGGTCGAGGGTCTTGTAGTCATGGTCGAAATCGACCCAGCGCGCCTGCCTGGTGACGTAATCCCGCCACTCGCGGGTGTAGCGCAGCACGGACTCGCGGCAGGCCTCGTTGAACTTGTCGATGCCCATCGCGACGATCTCGGCCTTGCCCGAGATGCCAAGCAGCCGTTCCGCCTCGACCTCGGCCGGCAGCCCGTGGCAGTCCCAGCCGAACCGGCGCTCCACCCGCTTGCCCTGCATGGTGCGGAAGCGCGGGACCACGTCCTTGACGTAGCCGGTGATCAGGTGGCCGTAGTGCGGCAGCCCGTTGGCAAACGGCGGCCCGTCGTAGAAGACGAACTCGTCGTCCTGCGGGCGGCGGCGCACCGACTCACCGAAGGTGTCGTTCGCCGCCCAGTAGGCGAGCACGCCCTCCTCCAGCTCGGGGAAGCTGGGCTGCGCCGGAACCCCGCTCGCTGGCTGGCCTGCAGCCTTGGCGGTCTCGGCCCTGGGATAAACGCTCACTGTGGTCCCCTACGAGTCGGTCGGCGGCTGTGTGCTGCTTGCAGCACGGTGCGAGGACGACACGCCCTAGGGCGTACCGCGGTACCACCTCGCTTGCCGCTGGCCCGGTTAAGGGCCTGCGACCGCTCGTCTGGCCGGCTGTGACGGGCCGGACCCGCCCGGTTCTAATCAGGCTGCTGTGCTTGCCGTGCTCGCTCAGCTCGCCGTGCCTGCTGAGCAGCCCTTTCTTCCGGAAGCTCCCCGGTGATCGCCGGATCATCGCCTTGTGGGTGACAGTTTAACTGGTAGAACCTGCTCCCGGCGCTGGAGTATTCCTATGCGGGTGAGCGACGCACTGGAGCTGAACCGCAGGCGCTGGGACGCGCTGGCCGCCCGGCACGGCCAGGGCGAGGACACCTACTACGACGTGCCGGGATTCCTGGCGGGCGGCTCGTCCCTCAGCGACCGGGAGCGGGCCGAGGTGGCAGTGGCGGCGGGCGAGGTCGCCGGCCTCGACCTCCTGCACCTGCAGTGTCACTTCGGCATGGACACCCTGTCGTGGGCAAGGCTCGGCGCCAGGGTGACGGGCGTGGACTTCTCGCCGGTGGCCATCCGGCGGGCCCGCGAGCTGGCCGACGCCGCCGGGCTGGCGGCCGAGTTCGTGCAGGCCGACGTGCTGGCGCTGCCCGCGAGCCTGGCCGGCCGGTTCGACGTGGTGTTCGCCTCCTACGGCGTGCTGTGCTGGGTGGGCTCGGCGCGGGCCTGGATGGAATCCGCGGCTGCCTGCCTGCGGCCCGGCGGATCACTCGTCCTGATCGACATGCACCCGCTGGTGGGGATGGTGGACACGGCACAGCCGCTGGTCGCGGACTTTCCCTACGGCGGCGAGCAGCCGGTGACGCTGGAGTCGGCGGCCTCCTATGCGGTGGGCGGGCTTGAGGCCCGCCAGACCGTCCAGTGGCCGCACGGGCTGGGCGAGATCGTCACCGCGGCGGCCAGTGCCGGGCTGGTCGTGGAGTCGCTGACCGAGTGGTTCGACGAGGAGCAGGACCGCAAGCTGGTCGTCGGCGCGGACGGCCGCGCGCGGTTCCCGCTCGGCAGCGAGTACCTGCCCACCTCGTACGGCCTGCGTGCGCGCCGTAGTCTGCAGGGATGAGGCTGCCGCTGTTCCCGCTTGGCACCGTGCTGTTCCCTGGCCTGGTGCTGCCGCTGAACATCTTCGAGGAGCGGTACCGGCAGCTCGTCCGTGACCTGCTCGGCCAGCCAGAGCCGCGCGAGTTCGGCGTGATCGCCATCCGGCACGGCCGCGAGACCGGCATCGACGGCGTGTCCGACCTGTACGAGGTGGGCTGCACGGCGGAGGTTCGCCAGGTCGAGGAGTACGACGACGGCCGGTACGGGCTGGTGACGGTCGGTATGCGGCGGTTCCGGCTGCTCGGCCTGCACGACCCGGACCCGTACCTGAGCGGCGATGTCGAGATGCTGCCGGACGAGGCAGGGCAGGCGGTGCCGGTGCAGCCGGTGCAGCAGGCGTTCCTGTCCTACCTCGATGCGCTGGCGCAGCGGCGCGGGGTCGAGTACGAGGTCCCTGAGCTGCCCGCTGAGCCGGTGCTGCTGTCCTACCTGGTGGCCGCGGCGATGGTGATCGACCTGGCGGACAAGCAGCGCCTGCTCGCCGAGCCCGACGCCGCGCGCAGGCTGGCGGCCGACCGCGAGCTGCTGGTGCGGGAGACCAGCATGCTGCGCAAGCTGCCCGCCGCGCCCGCGCCCGACCTGCGGAACTCGCCCTACAGTCCGAACTAGCGCCGGGGCGGGTGCCGGGCCCGGTCAGGCAGTCCTGGCCGAGGCCTTCGAGGCGGCCAGCGGTACCGCGGCCTCGCCGGCCAGCAGCTGGAACGTCATGCTCTCCTGCAGGTAGAGCGTCACCTCGGTGGCCGTGTGCGAGTCGTAGCCGATGGACAGGTCCTGGCCGAGGTGCAGGCTGAAGTCGCCGCCGCGCATCGACACGACGATGGCCCCGGAGATGGCCGGCGCCCAGATTATGTCGCCGTCCAGCAGCCTGCGCACGTGCTGGATGACGGGGTATCCGTGGCTGCTGGCCTGGCTCAGCGCGGTGTAGACATCGGCGGACAGGACCGCCGAGTACGGCCCGTCGACCCCGGCGGTGCGCAGTTCGCTGATGGCGCCGGCGAAGATCGCCGGGTAGTCGGCGAGTTCGGCGGGCAGCACCAGCGTGGTGTTGGCCGCGCCAGGCACGATGCCGGTGATGCCGGCCTGCGGGAAGCCGCTGAAGATGGCCAGGTCCTCGGCGAGCGCGATCTGCCGGGCCGCCGCCCTGACCGGATCCCAGTCGGCGTCCTGCGCCCCGCGCTCGACCGCATCGATCTCGGCCCGGCTCAGCGTGAACGGCGCCCGCAGCTGGACCAGGCGCAGCGACTGGCGCTGCCAGATCTGCACGCCCTCGGCCAGCGTGTCCGCCTCCTCGAGCCGGCCCGTGCCGACCGCGGCGAGCGTCTCCCCGGCAGGCCCGGACACGTCGGCGATCCGGCGGCCAGCCAGGTACCGGCGCGCCGTGCGCGCTGCCTCCTGCTCGATCTGGGCCCAGGCCTCTTCCGATACGGGCGCAAGCTCACGATGCAGGTTGTTCATGGTTCTCCTCGCAGGCTGCCGATACGTAGGGATCCGTTCACCGCCGGCTGCAAGGCCGGCACGTCCAGCGCGATGGTCTCGGTGACCGGCTCGCCCGCGCCAAGCCGGTCGAGCAGCGGCGCAGACGGCACGAAGAACAGGCTTCCGGTGACCGCGCGGCTCACGTCGAGCAGCCGGTCGTAGTTGCCCTCGGGCTGGCCGACGAACATGTTGGTGAGCATCAGCTCGGTGGTCGACGCCGAGCGTGCGTAGCCGATGAAGTAGGTGCCGAACTCGCCGGCGGATACGTTGCCGAACGGCATGTTGTCGCGCAGGATGTCGATTTCCTCGCCGTCCACCGTGATGGTCGTGAGCGCGTTGTGCGCATAGGAGGGCTTGGTCTCGTCGTCCAGCTCGATGTCGTCCAGCTTCGTCCTGCCGATGATCTTCTCCTGCTGCTCGACCGGGATGTCGTTCCACGCTTCCAGGTCATGCAGGTACTTCTGCACTATCACGTAGCTGCCGCCGGCGAAGACGGGGTCGTCCGAGCCGATTATCGCCGCCTCGACCGCCTCCTCCCCCTCGGGGTTCTCGGTCCCGTCCACGAACCCGATCAGGTCACGGTCGTCGAAGTAGCGGAACCCGTGCACCTCGTCCGCCACCGTCACCACGTCGCGGATCCTGCTCATGATGTGCTTGGCAAGCTCGAAGCACAGGTCCATGCGCCTGGCGCGGATGTGGAACAGCAGATCGCCAGGGGTCGATACGGCCTGCCGAGGGCCCGAGATGATCTCGCGGAACTGGTGCAGTTCGGCCGGCCGCGGCCCGGCCGGGAAAAACCGGTCGTAGGCGTCCGAGCCGATCCCGGTGACGCAGTTGAGATAGGCGTCCAGGTCGCGGAACCCGACCGCGCGGACTAGCGCGGGCAGGTCCGCGACGAGATCCCTGACTGCCTGCTCGCTGCCGGGCCCCGGCCTGATCACCACGACCAGGAAGATCGCCGCATGCGTCAGCGGCGTGACGACGGCCTGTGGCGTCGCGTCGCCCGAATTGACTGTCACGCGCAACATCCTTCCGCACCTGGCCGCGGGCACGCGCGCGGGTCGGCCGGAATGGCGCCGGGCATGGCGAGGTTGCAGGCTAGGCAGCGAGGTTCGCAGCGTGCAGGAGGCGGCGATGACGACCATCACACGGACGAGCGGCGCAAGCCCCGTCGATTTCGCTACATTCGGTGACTACGGCAGTTTCCGGCCTAAGCGGGCAACGTCCGGCGAGTTTGTCCGCGCGGCCTATCCGTTCCGTGGCCGGATCACGGCCGACGGCTCGAGCGGCTTCCCGGCCGAGCCGGGCCGCTACCACCTGTACATCTGCTGGGCCTGCCCGTGGGCGACCCGCACGGCCATCGTGCGCGATCTGCTCGGGCTGCAGGACGTGGTGTCGCTGTCGGTCGTCGACCCGGTGCGCGATGGCCGCGGCTGGGCCTTCAGGGAGCCGTACGGCCTGGACCCGGTCAACGGCTTCGCGCTGCTGCGGGAGGCCTACGAGGCCACCGAGCCCGGATTTGACGGGCACATCTCGGTGCCGGTCCTGTGGGACACGCAGACCGGCAAGATTGTCAGCAACAACTTCCCCGACATCACCATCGACCTGGACACCCAGTTCGGCGCCTGGGCCAGCGGCGAGTACGACCTGTATCCGGAGCACCTGCGGCCGCAGATCGACGAGCTCAACGCGCTGATCTACGCCACCGTCAACAATGGCGTCTACCGCAGCGGCTTCGCCACGTCGCAGGACAGCTACCACGAGGCGGTGACCGCCCTGTTCGGCACGCTGGACGAGCTCGAGCAGCGCCTCGCCGGCCAGCGCTACCTGACCGGCGACACCCTGACCGAGGCCGATGTGCGGCTGTGGGTCACGCTGGCCAGGTTCGACGCGGTGTACTACTCGCACTTCAAGTGCAACCTGCGCCGGCTGTCTGACTACCCGAGCCTGTGGGCCTACGCGCGCGATCTGTACACGCTGCCCGCGTTCCGGCGCAGCACGAAGTTCGACCAGATCAAGCGGCATTACTACACGACGCACCCACAGCTGAACCCGACCAGGATCGTCCCCGACGGCCCGCTGCTCGACTGGGACGCGCCGTCAGGCCGAGCGGGGCTCGCAGCGGCGTAGGACAGGCGGGAGGCGAGTGGGTAACGTGGCTGGTATGAACCAGTATGCGGATGCGGCTGGCCTGGTCGAGCGCTCCGCGGCCGCATTCGCGCGGGCCATCCCCGACCAGCCAGGCGAGGGCTTCTTCAGCCCGTCGTCCGTGGCCTGGCGGGTGAGCCGCGACCTGTCATCGCCGGTGGCGGGCCTGCGCGCGCTGATGATCCAGGCGCTGCACCCGCTGGCGATGGCGGGGGTAGACCAGCACAGCGACTGGCGCTCCGATCCCGTCGGCCGGCTGGCCGCCACATCCTCCTACGTCGCGACCGTTCTGTACGGGAAACGAGATGTCGCTCAGCGGGCCGCCGACAGGGTGCGCAGGATCCACGAGCGAGTGCACGGCGTCGACCCCGAGACCGGCCGCGAGTATGCCGCGAGTGACCCGGCGCTGCTGCTGTGGGTGCACGCGGCGCTGGTCGACTCCGGTATCGCCGGGTGCGCCCTGTTCGGCGACGAACTCGGCCGCGATGACGCCGATCAGTACGTGTCGGAGATGGTGGTGGCCGCGCACATCGTCGGCATCCCGGCCGAGATCGTGCCCGCCAGCCGGGCCGAGCTGTCGGCCTACATCCAGGCGGTGCGGCCTGAGCTTGTCTGCACCGCGGCGGCTAAGGAGTCCATGGCCTACCTGCTGGACCCGCCTGGCCTGGACGAGGACGTCGCGGAGATCTGGCAGGACATCAGGGAGGCGGCGGTGCTGTCGCTGCCGCCGTGGGCCAGCGAGCTGTACGGGTACAGCGCGGCGCCGCTCACCGCGATGCGGCGCACCGAGATCCGGCAGGCACTCGGACTGATGGACGCGGTCTTCCTCGGCGAGCCAGGCGTGCTGGAGGCCAGGCAGCGGATCACCCTGTCGTCCAGGGCCGCGCAGCCGGCGTGAAGCGCAGTGCGCTGGCCGCCGCGGCAGGGCTGGCCGTCGGCGTGGTCGCGGGAGCCGGGCTGGCCGTCCGGCGCCGGGTAGGGCGGCTGCGGTTCGAGCGCGGCCTCGCGACCGCGCAGCTCGCAGTGCGCGGCGGCATCAGGTACGCGGGCAACGCGCCGAGGCTGTTCGCCGCGGCCGGGGAGCAGCGCCAGCAGCTGCGCAACGACCTGGCCATGCGCACCGCAGATGACGTGCTGGCCACACTCGGCACGATGAAGGGCGTCATGGTCAAGCTCGGCCAGATGGCCAGCTACGTGGACGATGGCCTGGCGCCCTCGGTGCGCCGCACCCTGGCCCGGCTGCAGGACAGCGTGCCGCCGATGAGCGCCGAGCTCGCCGCGGGCATGATCGAGCGGGAGCTCGGCGCGCCGCCTGCCGAGGTGTTCGCGCAGTGGGACCCCGAGCCGATCGCCGCCGCGTCGATCGGCCAGGTGCACCGGGCGATCACTGCAGACGGCCAGGCGGTCGCGGTCAAGGTGCAGTATCCCGGCATCGCCGAGACCATGGCCGCCGACCTGGACAACGTGTCGCTGCTGCGCCGGATGCTGCGCATCACCGCGCCCAGCCAGGATGTGGACGGCCTGATCGCCGAGCTGCGCGAGCGCGTGCTCGAGGAGCTCGACTACCGGCGCGAGGCCGAGAACCAGACGCTGCTGCACGACTACTTCGACGGGCACCCGACGATTTCCGTGCCCGCGATCGTCGGCGAGCTGTCGACCCGCCGGGTGGTCACCAGCGAGCTGGTCACCGGCGCGCGCTTCGCCGAGCTGGCGGACTGGCCGCAGCAGGAGCGCAACCTGGCGGGGGAGACGATGTACCGGTTCGTCTTCCGCAGCCTGTACGAGATGCACGCCTTCAACGGTGACCCGCATCCCGGCAACTACCTGTTCCACGGCGGCGGCCGCGTCACCTTCCTCGACTTCGGGATGGTCAAGCACTTCACCGACTCCGACGTGCTGCCGCTGATGCACATGGCACGCAACCTCTGCGTCAACGGCGACCCGGCGCAGTTCCGCGCGAGCATGGAGCAGGCCGGTTTCCTGGTGCCGGGCGCGCCGCTGGCGGACGAGCAGATAGTCGACCACCTGGCGGTGTTCTACCAGCTGATCCGCGAGTCCAGGACCGTCGAGGTGACCAGTGACTACGCCACCGCCGTGGTGCGCAGGTTCTTCGACGTGCGCAGCCCGGTCGCGCAGTACGCCAGGATCCCGCAGTCCTATGTCGTGCTGCAGCGGATCAACCTGGGCCTGTTCGCGCTGCTCGGCGACATGCACGCCACCGCGAACTGGCGCGCGATCGCCGAGGAGATCTGGCCTTTCCTGCTGGCCCCGCCGTCGACTCCGATGGGCCGCGCGGAGGCAGCCTGGCGGGCCAGCAGGGTCACATCTGCTCGGGCGCGCTGACGCCGAGCAGCCGCAGGCCGTTCGCCAGCACGATCCTGGTCGCCTCCGCCAGCCACAGCCTGGCCAGGCTGAGCTCCGGGGCCATGTCCTCGCCAGGCCGCGGCAGCACCCGGCACGCGTCGTAGAACCGGTGGTAGCTGCCGGCCAGCCGCTCGGCGTACCTGGCGACCCGGTGCGGCTCGCGCAGGCTGGCCGCGCTGGCCAGCACGGCGGGGAAGTCTGCGAGGTCCCTGAGCAGGTCGGACTCCTGCTCGCCGCGCAGCAGCGCCGGGTCGTAGCCGCTGCCGAGCGGCAGGCCGGCCGCCGCGGCGGTCCGCAGCAGGGAGCAGATCCTGGCGTGCGCGTACTGCACGTAGAAGACCGGGTTGTCGCTGCTGCGCCGGGCCCAGAGGTCCAGGTCGATGTCGATGGGCGAGTCGATCGAGTACCTGGCCAGCGCGTACCTGGCCGCGTCGACCCCGATCGCGGCGACCAGGTCGCCCAGCGTGACGACATTGCCGGCCCGCTTGGAGAGCCGGACCGGCTGGCCGTCACGCAGCAGGCTCACCAGCTGGCCGATGAGGACCTCGAGGGTGGCGTCCGGATCGTCGCCGAAGCACGCCGCCATGGCCCGCAGCCGCCCCACGTACCCGTGGTGGTCGGCACCCAGGATGATCATTACCAGCCCGGCGCCGCGGCTGCGCTTGTCGAGGTAGTACGCGCAGTCCGCGGCGAAGTAGGAGTAGGCCCCGTCGCTGCGCCGGAACACCCGGTCCTTGTCGTCGCCGAAGGCGCTGGTTACGACCCAGGTCGCACCGTCGGCCTCGTAGACGTGGCCGACCTCGCGCAGCCTGGCCAGCGCGGCCGCCAGCTCGTTCCGGTCATGGAGGGTCTGCTCGGAGAAGTAGGTGTCGAAGCCGACGCCGAAGGCGGCCAGCGAGGTCTTGATCTCGGCCAGCATGAGGGCCACGCCCTCGGCGCGGAAGACCTCAAGCGCGTCCGGCCGACGGGCGGCATCCGGGGTGCGGGCGGTGATCGCGGCCGCGATCTCGGCGATGTAGTCGCCCTGGTAACCGTCGGCCGGAACCGGCTCATGCCGCGCGGCAGCCAGCAGCGAGGCGGCGAACTTGCCGATCTGCGCGCCGGCGTCGTTGAAGTAGTACTCGGTCTGCACGACTGCGCCCTGGCCGCGCAGCAGCCGCGCCAGCGCGTCACCGACGGCGGCCCACCTGGCGCTGCCGAGCGTCACCGGCCCGGTCGGGTTGGCGGACACGAACTCCAGGTTGATGCGCTGGCCGGCCAGGGCCGTGCCGCCGCCGTACCCGGCGCCCTGCCCGGCGATCAGCGCAGGCAGGCCGCCGGCTGCCGGGATCCTGAAGTTCAGGAACCCTGGCCCGGCGACCTCGACCTCCGCCACGGCTTCCAGCCTGGCGGCGATCGCGCTGGCCAGTTCCCGCGGGCTCGTCCCGGCCGCCGCCGCAAGCTGGAGCGCGACGTTGGAGGCGTAGTCGCCGTGCTCGGGGTTGCGCGGCCGCTCTAGCTCGACGGTGGCGGGCAGCTCCGGATGGCCGCGGCCTGCCAGTTCAGCGCGCACGGCAGCGGCGATGGCGTCGGCGAGTTGCTCGGGCGTCATCGGCCTGAGAGTAGTCAGGCCGGCGCACACGGCAACTGGTTTTCCTGGGTATGACCAGGTTGAGGAGGCGCAGGCGCAGATGAGCTTCAGAGCGGACTTCCAGGCATGAAGGGCGACCGGGTTGAGATAGTGGTGGACGCCGGCGGCACCACGAAGACCTACGAGGTGAAGGCCAGCCGGGCGGGCAGGCGGGTCGAGGTAATCAACCGCCGGGGCCTGATTGAAGTAGTCGAGGTCACCAGGGGCGGCACGGCGGTCCGCACGGCCAGGTTCCTGGCCAGCCGGGTCATCGCGCTGGTGGAGCACCCGGCGCCGAGACGCGCCAGCCCGGACGGGACTGGTAACCGGGGCGAACAGGTAGATTAGGGAAGCCGTGCCCATGCGGCCGGGCCGGATACCCCGAGCTGGACGGAGCACATGGAGACCGGGTCGAAGATCCTCATTACCGGCGGCGCCGGGTACATCGGCAGCACGATGGCATCGGCGTGCCTCGACCGCGGCATCACCCCGGTGATCCTGGACAGCCTGGTCACCGGCCGGCGTGAGTTCACCGCCGGCAGGATCTTCTACGAGGGCGACATCGCCGACGGCGCGCTCGTGGACAAGGTGTTCGCCGAGCATCCCGAGATCTACGCGGTCGTGCACTGCGCGGCCCTGATCGTGGTGCCCGACTCGGTTACCGACCCGATCGGGTATTACCGCGCCAACGTCGCCAAGAGCCTGGAGATGGCTGAGCACCTGGTGCGCAACGGCTGCACGAGGATGCTGTTCAGCTCCTCGGCGGCGATCTACTCGCCGGGCGAGGACCTGAGCGTCGACGAGGACTCGCCGATCGGGCCGCTCAGCCCGTACGCGCGGACCAAGGCCGTCTGCGAGCAGATGTTCGCCGACATCGCGGCCGCCGTGCCGCTGCGGATCCTCTCGCTGCGCTACTTCAACCCGATCGGCGCCGACCCGCTGCTGCGCACCGGGCTGCAGGTGCGCGAGCCGACCCACGCGGTCGGCCGGCTGGTCCTGGCCATGCAGGCGGGCGAGCCGTTCCGTGTCACCGGTACCGACTACCCCACCAGGGACGGCACGGGGATCAGGGACTACCTGCACATCTGGGACCTGGCCGAGGCGCACCTGGCGGCGCTCGACGCGTTCGACCGCGTCATGACCGACCGACACTCGTTCGTCATCAACATTGGCACCGGCCGTGGCACCACGGTCAGGGAGCTGATCGCCGCCTTCAACAGCGTCTCGGACGTCCCGGTCGCGGCCGTCGACGCGCCGCGCCGCCCGGGCGACGCGGCTGGCGCCTACACGCGCAGTGACCGGGCCGCCGAGCTGCTCGGCTGGCGGGCCAGGTACTCCATCGCCGAGGGCATCGCCGACGCCCTGCGGTGGGCCGCCGTGCGCGACGATGTGCTGCCCGACCTGCGTTAACTGGTATCGCACCCAGTTACGCGCCGCGCCGTCTCGGTTACCGAGAATAACGGGCGTTCCTCGCCATACTTGGTTCCCAGTCCGGGTGATCCCGGTCGTATCTCAGGGGGGACCTTTCCATGCAGCTGTTCAACCGTCCCGGCATGCGGGTGCGGGTGCTCGTCATCGCCGCCGCGGCGCTGGCATGCTCGGCAGCGGCCCTGCTGCCGACGATCGCGCAGGCGAGGCAAGCCAGCCCGCAGGTCGCGCGCTGCAGCGCCAGCAACACCGACGTGTGGTTCGCGATCTCGCCAAGCGGCGCGGCCGGCACGATCTACTACCCGGTTGAGTTCACCAACCTCGGCAGCCACACCTGCTGGCTGTCCGGGTACCCGCGCGTCTTCGGTACCACCAAGTCCGGCACGAGCTTCGGCGCGGCCGCCGGGCGCCTGACCATGCCCGTGCGCCGGATCGTGCTGCGCAAGAACCAGACCGCGCACGCGCTGCTCGGCATCGTCGAGCCAGGGATCATCCCCGGCTGCCACGCGGTGACCGGTGGCGGGCTCGCCGTCTACCCGCCAGGCCAGGCGCACAAGCAACTGGTCGGCAGCTTCTACTTCCCCGGCTGCCGCAACAAGAAGGCGGTCTACCTGCACGTCGGCCCGGTGCAGGCGGGCATCGGCGTTCCGTAACAACCTGGGGGCTCTGCCGGGATTCCGGGCAGAGCCCCCAGCAACTGGCGCTGAACCTCTGATCAAATCCCCAGCAACCGGATCTAGCTATCGACGGGTCTGTATGCCATTGTCTGCTTAGATCTTTGGTCGACTTTCGCATGCACCCGCGATCCGGGGCTGGCCAGGAGGGCAGGTGCCTGCTTGTGACCGGCGTACTCGCGCAACCTGTTGCGATCGGGTGCGCTTTTCTCGGGGCTGGCTGCTACTCGGTCGCCACCGTGATCCAGCAGCGGACCGCCTCGCGTCTCACCTCTTCTTCCGCCGCGGTGGACCCCGGCCTGCTGCTGCACCTGGTGAAGAGCAGGCGCTGGCTGGCTAGCCTGCTGGCTGTCGCCGCCGGGTACGGGCTGCAGGCGACGGCGCTCGGCCTTGGCCGCCTGGTCGTGGTCGAGCCGGTCTTCCCGGCCGGCCTGCTGTTCGCGCTGCTGCTGGCGGCTCGCCTGGAAGGCCGCTGGCTGCGGCACTCGGAATGGACCGCGGCGGTTGCCGCGGTCGCCGGGATGGCGGTGTTCCTGGTCGCGGCCGAGCCATCCGGCGGCCAGCGGACCGCCGGGACCGGGGTACTGTCGCTGGCCGCGGCCGGGGCCGTCGTCATCGCGGTTGCTGGCTGCCTGCTGGCGGCCAGGGTGACCGCGGGGCACCGCGCCATAACGCTGAGCGTCGCGGGCGGCATCGGCGCCGGGGTGCTTGACGCGCTGACCAAGACCGTGGTCACCGAGCTGGCGAGAGTCCGGTTCGCCGTGTTCGCTGACCCCAGGCTGTACCTGCTGGCCGTGGTGGGTATCGTGACGTTCACGCTGCAGCAGAATGCCTATCGCGCGGCAGGCCTGGCCGCGTCGCTGCCGGCGTTCGCGGTGCTCGAGCCGGTGGTGGGATCGCTGCTCGGACTGTTCATCTACCACGAGCACGTCGGCTCGGGCCCGGTCCGCATCGCCGTCGAGGCCGTCGCCGTCATCGCGGCGATCTGGGGCATCGCCCGGCTGGCCAATTCCGTCATCGCGGTGACCGCCCGGCTGGCCGCTGCGGCCCCGGTCAGCGCGGCCGGCGCGCCGGCCGGACCCGCCGCCTAGCACCGGGCATCCTCCAGTCCGGATTCCGCCGGACTCCGCACGTTTCCTCTTCAAGGAGATTCGGCATGCCACGCTACGTGCTCACCGGTGCGCCCGGCGCCGGGAAGACAGCCATCTTGCGCGCCCTGGAACTGGCCGGCCATGCGGTCGTGGAGGAGGCCGCGACCGACGTCATCCTGCACGGCCACGCGCTCGGGCAGCCGCACCCTGAGGACTGCCCCGGCTTCCTGGCGGCTATCACGGCGCTGCAGGTCAGCCGGCAGCGGCTGGCGCCGGGCCGCGGTCTGGTGTTCTTCGACCGCTCCCCGGTGTGCACGCTCGCGCTGGCCAGGTTCCTGGGGCGGCCGCTGCCAGCGCCGCTCGCGGCGGAACTGCGCCGGGTGCGGCGGATCTACGAGCCGGCCGTGTTCTTCGTCCGCGGCCAGGGTTTCGTCACGCCGACCGCGGTGCGCCGGATCAGCCTGGCCGGCGCGCTGGCGTTCGAGAAAGTCCACGAGCAGGCCTACCGTGAGCTTGGCTTCGAGCTGGTCGAGGTGCCAGCCGGGCCACTGACGGAGCGGGCCGCCGCGATCCTGGCCAGGGTCGCCCGGCCGGAAGGGAGCGCAGGGGCGTGCAGCGGGTCCTGGTGACGGGCGCCGCCGGGTTCCTCGGCGGATATCTGGTCGCCGAGCTGCTGGACCGCGGCTACGCGGTGGCCGGGCTCGATGACTTCTCCAAGTACGGGCCGGTGCGAAGGTCCTTCGACGGCGAGCCTGGCTACGAGCTGTTCGAGGGTGACGCGCGGGACGTCGCGCTGCTGCGCCGGTTACTGGCCGGCTGCGACCACTTCATCGCCTGCGCGGCGATGATCGGCGGCATCGCCTACTTCCATGCCAGGCCCTACGACCTGCTCGCGGCGAACGAGCGGATCACCGCCGCGGCGTGCGACGCCGCGATCGCGGCGCACCGGGACGGGCACCTGGCGAAGGTCACGTTCGTGTCGTCCTCGATGGTCTACGAGAGCGCGGTTTCGTGGCCGTCATCCGAGGGGCAGCAGCTGCAGGTCCCGCCGCCGCGCTCGGCGTACGGGTTCTCCAAGCTCGCGGTCGAGTACTTCGCCGCCGCGGCCTTCGACCAGTACGGGCTGCCGTACACGATCGTGCGGCCGTTCAACTGCGTCGGCGTCGGCGAGAGCCGCGCACTGGGCGAGGAGCACATCATGTCAGGGAACGTGGCCCTGGCTATGAGCCATGTCGTTCCCGATCTGGTGCAGAAGGTTCTCAAGGGCCAGGATCCGCTGCACGTGCTCGGCTCGGGGCAGCAGCTGCGGCACTACACCTACGGCGGCGACGTGGCGGCCGGGATCGTCACGGCGATGGAGCATCCGGCCGCGCTCAACGAGGACTTCAACATTGCCTCGCCGCGCGGCACCACGGTGACCGAGCTGGCCGGGCTGATCTGGTCCAGGATCAGGGGTGGCGAGCCGCGGCTGGTGCACGATGAGCCGTTCCCGCACGACGTCCAGCGGCGGGTGCCGTCCACGGCCAAGGCCAGGCGGCTGCTCGGCTTCGAGGCCGCCACCGGGCTCGGGCAGATGCTGGACGAGGTGATCCCGTGGGTGGCTGCCGCGATCGAGTCGGGAACATTGTGACAATATCGCCCTGGAAGGGAGCACCAATGAGCGAGCAGGGCAGGCCGGTGGCGGCCGGGGCGGACGAGTACGCGGCGAAGCTGGCCGCGTTCGTCAAGGACAACCGGCTCTACGGGGCCGCGGCCAGCGTGGTGCACGGCGACGAGCTGGCGTGGGCGGGCGGCGCCGGATTCGCTGACCTGGGCACGCAGCGGCCGGCCGGGCCGGACACCCTGTACCGGATCGCGTCGATCACCAAGACCTTCACCGGGACGGCGATCCTGCAGCTGCGCGACGCCGGCAAGCTGGACCTGGACGACCCGGCCGAGGCCTGGCTGCCCGAGCTGGATGCGGCCGGGCCCGGCATCGGGCACATCACCATCAGGCGGCTGCTGTCGCACGAGTCCGGGCTTACCAGCGAGCCGCCGGAAACCGACTGGGCCAGCCTGGAGCCCGTCTATGAGGGCTCCGCGGCCGCCAACCTCGCCAGGGCGGCAGAGATCCGCGCCGCGATCGGGCCGAGCCTGCAGCCCAAGTACTCCAACCTCGGCTACCAGCTGCTCGGCGAGATCGTGGCGCGGGCCGGCGGCACGGCGTATCCCGACTACGTCCGCCGGGAGATACTCGACCCGCTTGGCCTGGCGGACACGGTGTTCGATCCGCTCGGCGACGCTCATCGTGACCGCGGCGCGACTGGCTACGGTGGCCGGTCGTTCTCCGACGAGCTGGAGCTCGCGCCGGAGATGACGGGTTGCTGGGCCGAGGGCGGGCTCTGGTCGAGCGCCGCCGACCTTGCGAAATGGGTCTGTTTCCAGCTGCGCGCGCACGCCGATCGGCCCGCGGACTCTCCGCTGCTGGCCGCGACGACGCTGCGCGAGATGCACAAGCCGCGCTACCTCAGCGACGAGACGTGGACCAAGGCGTGGTGCATCAGCTGGTACGCGGTCCGCAGGGATGACGTCACCTGGATCCAGCACTCCGGCGGCCTGCACGGCTTCACCAGCAACGCCTGCTTCGACCGCGACCAGAAGGTCGGCGTCGTGGTACTGCTGAACGGGATCGCCGACGCACCGGCGCTGGCGATGGAGATCGGCGCCGTGGCCCGCCGCATCGCGGCGGCGAGCGCACCGGCGCTGGCGCCGCCGCCGCCCATGCCCGGGCACTACGAGCCGCTGCTCGGCTTGTACGCGTTCCCGCGCATGGACGGGCTTGGCCGGGTCGAGTGGCGTGACGGGGAGCTGGTGATGGTGCTGTCCGACGTGCCTGACCAGGTCATGCCGCTGCGCCCGGACGCCGACGCCGACACCTTCACCGTCGGGCCTGGATTCCGCGACTCAGGCGAGAGCGTGCGGTTCCGCCGGCTGCCCGATGGCCGGGTGGCGTCGGTCTTCTTCGGCAGCGCGACCATGCTGCGGCTGGCGGCCGTCGGCGGGTCTTAGCCGCGGTCGCGGGGGCTCAGACGAAGGCGCCGATGCCGGTGATGGCCCTCCCGACGATCAGCGTGTTGATCTCCCTGGTGCCCTCGTAGGAGTAGATGGCCTCCGCGTCCGCGACGAACCTGCCCACCTGGTAGTCAAGCAGGATGCCGTTGCCGCCGAGCAGTTCGCGGGCGTAGCCGGCGGTCTCGCGCATGCGCACCGTGCAGAACGCCTTGGCCATCGCGGAATGGTGATCCTTCGCCTTGCCCTCCTCCTGCAGCTGCGACAGCCGCATGCACATGCAGGCCGACGCCGTGACGTTGGAGAGCATCTTCACCAGCAGGTCCTGGACCAGCTGGAACGAGGCGATCGGCTTGCCGAACTGGCGGCGCTGGATGGCGTAGGCCAGCGCGTGCTCGTAGGCGCCGCGCGCGCAGCCGGTCGCCTGCCAGGCCACGCCCGCCCTGGTGAGCCTGAGCACCTTGGCCGTGTCGCGGAACGAGTCGGCGAGCTGCAGCCGGTCCTGCTCGGGAACGCGCACGTTGTCCAGCGTGATGAGCGCGTTCTGCACCACCCGCAGCGCGATCTTGTCGCGTATCTTGACCGGCGAGAAGCCCTCGGCGCCCTTGTGCACGACGAATCCCTTGACCTGGTTCCCGTCGACGTCGCGCGCCCAGACGATGACGTGATCGGCGAAGGTGGCGTTGCCGATCCACTTCTTCTGGCCATTCAGCACCCACACGTCGCCGTCGCGCCTGGCCGTGGTGGTGAGGCCGCCGGCCACGCCCGAGCCGACGTCGGGCTCGGTCAGCGCGAACGCCCCGATCTTCTCCATCCTGGCCATGGCCGGCAGCCAGCGCTGCTTCTGCTCCTCGCTGCCGCACAGGTAGATCGAGCCCATGGCCAGGCCGCCGTGCACGCCCATGAACGTCGCGATGGAGGCGTCGACCCGCGCCAGCTCCATCGCGATCATCCCGTCGAGCAGGCTGCTGCCACCCGGGCAGCCGTATCCCTGGCAGGCCAGCCCGGCGATGCCCAGCGCCGCCAGGTCGGGAACGAGGTCGTGCGGGAACTCTTCCCTGGTCCAGTAGTGGTTGATCACGGGCGCGACGGACTTCTCCATGAACTGCCTTACCGCCAGCAGCTGGCGCCGTCCGTCGGCGTCGAGCAGTTCCTCAAGTTCGTAGAAGTCGGCGTCCAGATCCATGCCCGGCACTCCCTTCGCTGACCGGTAATGAGGCCGGCTCGGTCAGGAACCCGCTGACCACCGGGGCGAGCTGGCTGGCCTCGGTCACCAGCCCCAGATGGCCGCCGTGGAACACGTGCAGCCGCGAGCCGCGGATAAGGCCGTGCATCAGCCTGGCGTTGGCGAGCGGAATGATCGGGTCGTCGTCGCCGGACATGATGAGGGTGGGCTGCCGCAGCAGCGGCAGGTAGGGCACGCTGGTCCAGCCGAGGCCGGCGTACAGCTGGTAGAGGTAGCCGCGCGGTGACCCGACGCGGTTGTGCGCATTCATCGCGGCCACCACCGAGGCCGGGTCGGTCCTGGCGCTGCCGCCGTACAGCTCGCCCGCCATCTGCCTGAGGTAGCCGCGGTCGGTGTAGCGGCGCGGCGTCACCATGTGCGCCAGCACCGTCGGCTTGGCAGGCACCATGATCATGCCGGTCGCGGTGCTGACCAGGACGAGCCGACGGCAGCGGGACCGCTGCACCGCCGCGAAATGCTGCGCCGCCGCGCCGCCCCAGGAAATGCCGAGCACGTCGGCCTGCTCGTGACCAAGCTCGGTGAGCAGTCCGGCGATGAGCCTGCTGAGACCAGTGAACCGGTACGGGCCGGGCGGCAGCGGTGAGCCGCCCACCCCGGGGACGTCGAAGCTGATCACCTCTATCGACGGGTGCAGCTTCTCGACGAACGGCGCGAGCAGTTCCAGGCTCGCCCCGATGCCGTTGATGAGCAGCAGCGGGGCGCCCCGTTTGCGCCCGGGCCGGACTGCGGTGCGCAGCACCTGGCCGTCTACAGCGACGGCCCGCACCCTAGTGGTCGTAGACATACGTTCCCGGCGCCGGACAGAGCACGCTGTACTCCTTGCTGCCGGCCCTGACCCGGCTCTTCTTCTCCCCGTCGCTGCGGTCGGCCAGCCACGCCGAGTAGTGCGGCCACCAGCTGCCGCTGACCTGCTCGGCGGACTGCAGCCACTGCGACGGGTCGGCCGGGTTCTGCGCCGCGGTACGGAAGCTCGCCTTCGGGTTGTCCGGCGGGTTCACCATGGACGCGATGTGCCCGCTGGTGGACAGCACGAACGTGACCGGGCCGCCGAGCATCGCGGTGCTGCGGTAGCACGACTGCCAGGGGCACAGGTGGTCGGCGATGCCCGCCACCACGTAGGCGTCGGTCTCGACCTTCGACAGGTCGACGGGCGAGCCCAGCATCGTGGCCGCGTCCGGGATCGTGAGCGAGTTGCCGAGGGCCAGCCGGATGAAGTCGCGGTGCAGCGCCGCGGGCAGCCTGGTGGTGTCCGCGTTCCAGTACAGGATGTCGAACGGCGGCGGCGGCTTGCCCTGCAGGTAGCTGCTCACCCAGTAGTTCCAGATCAGGTCGTCGGGGCGCAGCCAGGCGAACACCTCGGCCAGCGACCGGCCGTCCAGGTAGCCGCGGGCCGCCGAGGCCGCCATGGCCGCGTTCGCGGTCGCCTCGCTGATCATTGCTCCGGCGGTGCCGGCCCGCGCCTGGTCGAGCACGGTCACGCCCAGGCAGAGGCTGGCGACGCCGTCAAGCTGGCCGATGGCGCTCAGGTGCGCCGCGACCATGGACGACACGATGCCGCCCGAGCAGAGCGCGCAGATGCTGGCCTTGGCCGCCCTGGTCACCGACCTGGTGACGTCGAGCGCGGTGACAATGGCCTGGCCGTAGCTGTCCAGGTTCCAGTCCCGGTGCCGCTCGTCAGGGTTGCGCCAGCTGATCGCGAAGACCTGATGTCCCTGGCTGGTCAGGTACTCGACCATGCTGCGGCCTGGCGCAAGGTCGGTGATGTAGTACTTATTGATCATCGGCGGCACGATCAGCAGCGGGTAGCGGTGCACCCGCTCGGTGGCCGCGTGGTACTGGATCAGCTCGAACATCTCGTTGCGGAAGACCACAGAGCCCGGCGTAACCGCCAGGTCCCGCCCGACCTCGAAGGCGCCGGGCTCGACCATCGCCGGCACCCGCGGCGGCGTGGTGATGTCGCGCAGGAGCGCGCGCAGCCCGCGGACGGCGCTCAGGCCGCCGCTGTCCAGCGCGGCCTTCAAGCCAACGGGACTGAGCAGCGGGTTGTTGCTGGGCGCCACGGCCGCGGTCAGGTTCATCAGCAGGAACCGCAGCCGCTCGTTGTCGCGCCAGTCCAGCTCGGCCCCGGCCAGCAGCGCGTCCGCGGCCTGGCTGGTGGCCAGGTAGGCCTGGACGGCCCGCCGTAGCACCGGGTTGGCGGACCACGCCGGGTCGGCGAAGCGGCGGTCCCTGCGGTCCGGCACGCGCTCCGAGCGGCCGAGCAGGATCTGGCCAAGTTCCGCGGCGAGCGCTGCACCCTGCAGGCCGACCAGCTGCGGCTTGCCGGCCAGGCTGCGCGCCAGCCTGAGGCCGGCGCCATCGGGCCTGAGCCGGCGCAGTACCCCGAGCGCGCCATCGGCGAGCAGCAGGTCAAGCGCGCCGGCGAAGTCGCCGCCGTCCGGCCGATCAGTCTGTTCTGTCACCACGCCTCCCGCAAAGAGCTGGCGCTCCCAGTATCGACTCGCGCTGGCTCGTTCACCAGGCGTACGTGCTAGTCAAGACATCTTGCGCAACATATCTTGAGCAAGATATGTTGAGGATCGTGAGTGACGCGGATGGTCAGAGCGCGACGGCGCTGCGCGCGCTTGCGCACCCGCTGCGCTGGCACCTGATCGACCTGCTCGGCAGCGAGGGGACCGCCACGGCAACCCGGTGCGCGCAGGTGCTGGGGGAGAGCGTGGCCAGCTGCTCCTACCACCTCGGCATCCTGGCCAAGTACGGCTACATCGAGCTGGTGCCTGATCAGCCAGGCAGGGAGAAGCCGTGGCGGCTGATAAGCCGGCACCAGGTGCTGTCGGCTGCGGGCCTGGATGCCGAAGGCACGCTGGCGGCCGAAGCCGCGACCGAGGCGTTCCTTGACCACGAGCTGGTGCGGATAAAGCAGCGGCTGCGGCGGCTCGGCCTCGAGCCCGAGCCCTGGCAGCAGGCTTCGCTGCTATCCGGCATGACCACCTGGATGACGGCGGCCGAGCTGCGCGAGGTGAGCGAGCAGCTATCGCGGCTGATGGAGACCCATACCGATCGTGCCTTCGACCCTGCCGTCCGCCCGCCGGGCGCGCGCGAGGTCAGGCTTTTCGTCGTGACATCGGTGGCGCCCACGCTGCCGCCCGCTGAATAACCCCCTGGAGGAGAAATGCCCGATTCGGTCGATTTCTTGCGCACGCTCGCCGAGGCCGAGGCCAAGACCGCGGCGAAATGGCCGGCGGCGGGGAAGTGGTCGGCCGCCGCCGCCCTGTGGGCGCGTGTCGTTGAGCTGAACCCGGTCGTCGGCTACTACTGGGTCCGGCTGGCCGAGGCACGCTACGAGCTTGACGACTTTACCGGGGCCATCGCCGCCTACGAGCAGGCGGAGCGGGCCGGCGTCTGGAGCCGGGTCGCGCTGAATGTCGAGGACGGGCACCCCGAGGCGTTCGAGACCGTCTTCCCCGCCGAGGTCGCCTACCGGATCGCCACCTGCCGCCTTCGGAGTGGTGACACCGACGGCGCGGTCACCGGCCTGCGCCGGGCGATCGACCTGGGGCTGCGTGACCTGGACCGGCCGCGCACCGACGAGCACTGGGAGCCGGTGCGCTCCGACCCGGCCGTGCGGGAACTGCTCGGCATCTTTGACACCGAAGGCATGACGCGAGACGACGGGTGGCGCGCCGACGTGGCCTTCTTCGCCCGCGAGGTCAAGCGCCTGGCCTACGCGCCGTTCGCCGAGGTTTCCGAACCGGACTTCGATGCCCAGATCGCGCGGCTGATCGAGGACGTGCCGGCGCTGTCTGACTTCCAGATCCTGGCCGGCCTGCTGCGGCTGCTGCGCCCGCTCGGCGACGGGCACGCGTTTGCCATCCCCGACCAGAGCAAGCCTGGCCTCGGCCTGCCGGTCAAGTTCTACCTGTTTGCCGAGGGCCTGTTCATCACCGCGGCTACCGAGGTCTACCGCGAGACCCTTGGCGCTCAGGTGCTGACCATCGACGGGCGGCCTGCCGACGAGGTGCTCGCAGCGGTGGAGCCACTGATCAGCCGCGACAACGACCAGCAGGTCAGGTGGATCGGACCGGAGGTGCTCCGGTGGACGCCGCTGCTGCACGCCATGGGCCTGATCGGCGAGCCTGACCAGGCCACGCTGGGGTTGCGACTCGGCGCGGACTCCAGGACGGTATCGGTCAAGGCAGTCGAGGTCGGCCCGCATGACTATCCCATGGTCGCACCGCCGCCCAGCCCCACGCGTCCGCGGCCAGCCGGATGGGTCAGCCTGCCGGACACCGTGGACGCTCCTATGCCGCTTTACCTCAGGAACTGCGACCTGCCGTACTGGTTCGAGTACCTGCCGGACTCTGGCGCCGTGTACTTCCAGTTCAACGGCGTCGGCGATCAGCCCCGTGAATCACTGGCCGACTTCACGGCCCGGCTGTTCACCTTCATCGACAGCCATGACGTCACCAAGCTCGTCATCGACCTGCGGTGGAATGGCGGCGGGAACACCTACCTGGTCCAGCCGCTGCTGCACCGGCTTATCGGCTGCACGAAGATCAACCAGCCGGGCTGCCTGTACGTGATCATCGGGCGCGGCACGTTCTCGGCCGCGCAGAACACCGCCACGGCGATCGAGCGCGAGACGAACGCGATCTTCGTCGGCGAGCCGACCGGTTCGCGGCCCAACTTCATCGGCGAGACGATCCCGTTCCAGCTGCCCTATAGCAAGACCCTGGTGAACGCGGCGGACCTGTACTGGCAGACGTCCTGGCCAATGGACCACCGCCCCTGGATCGCGCCCGAGCTATACGCGCCGCCGACCTTCGAGTCCTACCAGCGCAACCAGGACCCGGCGCTGGATGCGGTCCTTGCCAGCAGGGAGCACCTGGCCGGCTGGTAGGGAAGCGACGGGGCCGGAAAAGCGTTAGCGGCCTGGGATCATCATCGCCATCCTTAACTGGGAGGCCGTGCTACCTGGGAGAATCCGTCATGCCTACGCTCGCGCAGCTGCGGGCACGCCTGCCTGAGCTGATGCTGCGCGACCGCAGGCGGCTGGAGCGGATGGCCGACCGGGCAGGGTCGCTGCGCGACCCGGCCGCACGCGAGCGGGCGATCGCCGAGCTGGCCGCCGAGGTGGAATCAGCGGCGGTGCGGCTCGCGGCCCGGGTGGCAGCGGTCCCGGTGCTGACCTATCCGGCGCAGCTGCCGGTGAGCCAGCGCAAGGACGAGCTGGCGGCAGCGATCTCCGAGCATCAGGTCGTGATCATCGCGGGCGAGACGGGCTCGGGCAAGACCACCCAGCTGCCGAAGATCTGCCTGGAACTCGGCCGCGGCGTGGCCGGCCAGATCGGGCACACCCAGCCGCGGCGCATCGCAGCCAGAACGGTCGCGGAGCGGATTGCCGCCGAACTCGGCACCGAGCTGGGGACCGCCGTCGGGTACAAGGTCAGGTTCGCCGACACCGCGAGCGACGGGACGCTCGTCAAGGTGATGACGGACGGCATCCTGCTGACCGAGTTGCAGCGCGACCGGCTGCTGCTGCGCTACGACACGCTGATCATCGACGAGGCGCACGAGCGCAGCCTGAACATCGACTTCATCCTCGGCTACCTCAGGCAGCTGCTGCCGCGCCGCCCCGATCTCAAGGTGATCATCACCTCGGCCACCATCGACCCGGAGCGCTTCAGCCGGCATTTCGCGGACGCCCCGGTGCTGGAGGTATCCGGCCGGACCTATCCGGTTGAGGTACGGTACCGGCCGCTCGCAGCCGAGCCCGAGGCCGAGCCTCGCGACCAGGTGCAGGCGATCACCGACGCGATCGAGGAACTGCGGCGCGAGGGACCTGGCGACATCCTGGTCTTCCTCAGCGGCGAGCGGGAGATCAGGGACACCGCCGACGCGCTGGCCGACGTGGCCGGCATCGAGGTGCTGCCGCTGTTCGCCCGGCTGTCCGCGGCCGAGCAGTACCGAGTGTTCCAGCCGCACAGCGGGCGGCGGGTGGTGCTTGCTACGAACGTGGCGGAGACGTCGCTGACGGTGCCAGGCATCCGGTACGTGGTCGACCCAGGCACAGCGCGCATCTCCCGCTACAGCCAGCGCACCAAGGTGCAGCGGCTGCCGATCGAGGCGATCTCGCAGGCATCGGCGAGCCAGCGCACCGGGCGCTGCGGGCGAACGTCGGACGGTATCTGCATCCGCCTGTACGGCGAGGACGACTTCGCCTCCCGGCCGGAGTTCACTGACCCGGAGATCCTGCGCACCAACCTGGCCTCGGTCATCCTGCGGATGGCCGCGCTGGATCTCGGCGCGGTGGCCGACTTTCCCTTCGTCGACCCGCCCGACGCCAGGAACGTCACCGACGGCGTGCGGCTGCTGGAGGAACTCGGCGCGATCGCGCCTGGATCCCAGACAGGCCGGACCAGGCTCACCCAGCTCGGCCGGAAGCTGGCCGATCTGCCGGTCGACCCGAGGCTCGGCCGGATGATCCTGGAGTCTGGCCGGAACGGCTGCGCCCGCGAGGTCCTAGTCATTACCGCCGCGCTGTCGATCCAGGATCCGCGCGAGCGCCCGTCCGACGCCCGCGAGGCGGCCGATCAGATGCACCGCCGTTTCGCCGAGCCCGGCTCGGACTTCCTGGCGTTCGTCACGCTGTGGGACTATCTGCGCGAGCAGCAACGGGTGCTGTCCGGGTCCGCGTTCCGCCGGATGTGCCGCCGCGAGTACCTGCACTACCTGCGGGTGCGGGAGTGGCAGGACGTCTACGAGCAGTTGCGCCTGGCCGCGAGGGACTTCGGCGTCGTGGTCGGGCGCGGCGACGCCGTGGTCAGGCCCGGCTCGGACCGCGGGGAACGCCAGCAGCAGGGCAGGTACACCGCCGACCTCGCCGACCGGGTCCACCAGTCGCTGCTGGCTGGACTGCTGTCGCAGCTCGGCATGCAAGACGGCAGGGACGCCCGCCCTCGCCGGGGACCGGTCGAGTTCGCTGGCGCGCGCGGCGCCAGGTTCGCGATCTTCCCCGACTCGGCGCTGGCGCGTAAGCCGCCGTCCTGGGTCATGGCAGCTGAACTGGTCGAGACATCCAGGCTGTGGGCGCGCACCGTGGCCAGGATCGAGCCGGAGTGGGCCGAGCCGCTGGCCGGGCACCTGCTGCGGCGCAGCTACACCGAGCCGCGGTGGGACGCTCGCCGCGGCGCGGTCATGGCCACCGAGAAGGTCTCGCTCTACGGCCTGCCGATCGTCGCCGACCGCCCGGTGAACTACGGCCGGATCGACCCCGCCGCGGCCCGTGACATCTTCATCACCAGCGCGCTGGTAGAGCGGGACTGGCAGACGCACCACAAGTTCTTCGGCTACAACGAGCAGGTGCTTGCCGAGGCAGCCGAGCTCGAGGACAAGGCCAGGCGGCGCGGCATCGTCGCCGACGACAAGGCCATCTTCGACTTCTACGACCGGCGCATCCCGGCTGAGGTGACCTCGGCCCGGCATTTCGACGCGTGGTGGAAGAAGGCAAGGGCAGCCGATCCCGAGCTGCTCAACCTCAGCGTGGACGACCTGGTGGGCCCGGCGGCCGAGCAGGTCAGCGCCGATGCTTATCCGGCAAGCTGGGACGAGTACCCGCTGTCGTACGCCTTCACGCCGGGCGAGGCCGGGGACGGCGTGACCGTCGACGTGCCGCTGGCATCACTGGGCAGCGGCCCTGATCTCGGATGGCAGGTGCCTGGCCTGCGCACCGAACTGGTGACGGAGCTGATCCGCGGCCTGCCGAAGGACCTGCGCCGCCTGTTCGTGCCTGCCCCGGACACCGCAAGGACGGTGGTAGCCCGGCTGGGTGAGCCGCACGGCGACCTGCTCGACGCGCTCGCGGCGGAGCTCACCCGCCTGGAGGGCGTGCCGGTGCAGCGGTCGGACTTCGACGAGTCCCGGCTTCCGGCGCACCTGCGCGTCACTTACCGGGTGATGGACGCAGGCAAGATGGTGGCGACCGGCAAGGACCTGGCTGCGCTGCGCCGGGAGCTGCGGCCCAGGCTGCAGGCGGTGCTGACCGACGCGGCAGCGGATATCGCCAGGACCGGGCTGCACGACTGGACGATCGGAACGCTGCCGCGGGTCTTCACGAACGGCACGGTGACCGGCTACCCGGCCCTGGCCGACGTCGGCGACAGCGTTGACGTCCGGGTGTTCCAGACCGAGGCGGAGGCAGACAGGGCCATGCTCGCGGGCACCAGACGGCTGATCCTGCTGCAGGTCCCCTCCGGAGTCCGGTCGATTGCCGGGCGGCTGCCGGTCGCGGCGAAGATGGCGATGAGCAGGCACCCCTACAGCAGCGCCGCCGCCCTGCTCGACGACTGCGCGGCGTGCGCAGCCGACCAGCTGATCACCGAGGCGGGGGGCCCCGGCTACGACGCGGCCGGGTTCGCGCGCCTGCTGGCGGCGGCCAGGGACGACCTCGCACTGCGGGCGGCGCGGGTGGTCGAGACCGCGGCTCAGGTCCTGGCCGAGGCGCACGAGGTCGAGATCCGGCTGGCAGCCGAGCCCAGCCCGCCGCTGGCACCGGCCTTCGCCGACATGCGCTCCCAGCTCGGCGGGCTGATCTATCCGGGCTTCATTGCCAGCACGGGCGCCGCCAGGCTGCCCGACCTGGTCAGGTACCTGCGCGCGATGGTGCGCAGGCTGGAGAAGCTGCCAGGCGAGCAGGGACGCGACGCCGAGCGGATGGCGACCGTGCACCGGGTCACGGCCGACTACCGGGGCGTGCTCGCGAGCCTGCCGCCGGAACGGCGGGAGGGCGCCCGCGCCGTCCGGTGGCTGATCGAGGAGCTGCGGGTGAACCTGTTCGCGCAGGTGCTCGGGACCCCCGTGCCCGTCTCGGAAAAACGGATCCTGGCCGCGCTGTCCGGGCTTTAAGGGTGCTGATGGCGCCGGCGCAGCAGCAGCCACAGGCACGCCAGCACCGCGATGGGCACCCAGAGGCCGGGGACGTGCAAGAACAGCAGCACCAGCACGAGGATCAGGATGACCCCTGGCAGCGGGCTCAGCGACCGGCGGCGGGCGCGCGGCTGGAGCCGCGGTGGCCGCGGCCGGCCGTCGGCGGCGTCCGGCAGGCCCTTTTGCTGCAGCTCCGGTAGGTCGGCGACGAGCGCGAGCAGATCTGCCCTGGTCTTGGCTTCCATGGCCTGGCCGAGACGCTGGTCCAGCTCGGCCCGGTCAAGGCGCCCGGCGCCGTAGTGACTGGCGAGCAGGTCGGCAGTCTCGGCCCGGTCGGCGTCGCCGACGCGCATGTTCGGTGAGTCGGCGCTGGGTGCGTTCATGACTCAAGGATCGCGGGCCTGGCTGCGCCGAGGCCATCAGGGACAACCCCTATTCGACCCTGGACGTGCGGCTCAGCGCGTCCGCACTGCCCTGGTCGCCATTGACGTGGTCGCCGCTAGCTCTGGAACAGTGCGAACACCGCTCCCTGCGGGTCGGTAAGGACCGCGAAGCGGCCGGTGCCAGGGATGTCGGCCGGGCCGAAGACCAGGCTCGCGCCCAGGTCGGCCGCCCTCTTGACGTCGGCATCGACGTCCGGCGTGCCGAAGTAGACAAGCCAGTTGTCGGGCACCTCAGCGGGTATGTCGGCGGGCCTGGGCATCAGCCCGGCCATGGTGCGCCCGCTTACCTGAGCCTCGGCGTACTCGTCTGCACCGCCCCAGTCCCAGCCGAACACCGCAGAGTAGAACGCCTTTGACTTGGCTACGTCGGAGCTGGACAGCTCGCTCCAGATGAAGGCGCCCGGCTCGTTGACCAGCTGGGCGCCGAGGTGCTGGCCCGGCTGCCATGCCGCGATGATGGCGCCCGTGGTATCGGCGAAGATGGCCATCCGGCCCGCGCCCATGACGTCCATGGGAGCGACGAGGACCGTGCCGCCAGCCGACTCGGCCTTCCTGGTGACCTCGTCCACGTCGTCGACGTTGATGTAGGTAGTCCATCGAGGCGGACCCGGGTCCTGGGCCGGCGAGATCGCCGCTACCTGCTTGCCGTCCTTGGTGACGATCGTGTAGTGGCCGGCCTCTTCTCCCATGTCCTGGCCTTCCCAGCCGAACAGGTCGGAGTAGAAGCGCACGCCGGCGGCCAGATCGTGGGTCCCGATGTCCACCCAGGACGGAACGCCATGCTCATACCGCGTCATCTCGGGCATCGCCCAACCTCCTCCATTTACGGAAGACCCCTGCCGCACTCTGGCAGCCAGCGAGCCCGCCCGCAAGGCGTATCGGCGTAACACCGACGGGCAGCTGCCGGCTTGCTGGCGCCTGGCCCGCGCGTCAGACGGCACCGCGACCGCGCTCGGCTGCCCGGCCTGAGCTGCGGCTATGCGATCGGGAAGAACCCCGATCCGACCCTGATGCGCGCGGTCGCCAACCAGGGATTCTCCGGATAGCCTGCGCAGGTGCACCAGCGCGATGATGAGCTCATGGCTGGACCAGAGGGCTCAGCTCCGCCATATCACGGCGGTGTCGAGCCGCCGGAATCTCGGCCGGCGCCAGATGCTGAGCAGGATCGCCACGGCGCGCACCGGCTATTCGCGCGCGTGGCGACCGGACCGGGCAGCAAGCTGCCGTGGCGGCGCGAGCGCGATCGCGCCCTGGCCGGCGGCGTGCTGGCCGGGCTGTCCACCAAGACCGGCATCGACCTGACCGCGCTGCGGATCGTGGTCGCCGTCATCAGCCTGCTGACCAGCGGATATGTACTGGCTGCGTACGTTCTCACCTGGCTGCTGCTGCCGGCGTCGAACGAGACCGGCAGCATCGCGAGCAGGGCGGCGAGCGACAAGCGCGGCATCGGGCTGGCCGCGGCGCTGGCGACCGTGCTCGGCGCCGTGCTGATCGGCGTCGGGGCGCTGGACATTCCGTGGATCAATGCCCTGGCATGGCCGCTGGTCATCAGCGCCTGCGGCCTCGTCCTGATCTGGCGGAACAGCGAGCCCGGCGAGCAGCAGCGCATGCAGCAACTCGCCGAGCCGGTGCTCGGCAACGTAGCGGGCCAGAAGCCGGGTCGTATCGTGCCGCGGATCGCGGTTGGCGCGGGCCTGCTGGCGGCGGGCCTCACCATGCTGCTGGTCGGACATGAGAGGGTGCAGCTGCTCGTTCCCCTTGGCGGCGTGGTGCTGCTGCTCGGCGCTATAGCGGTGGTCCTCGGCCCGTGGTGGATGCGGATCGCCAGGGATCTTGTCGAGGAGCGGCAGGCCAGGATCAGGGCCGAGGAGCGTGCCGACATGGCAGCCAGGGTGCATGACTCGGTCCTGCAGACGCTCGCCCTGATCCAGCGGCGTGCGAGCGATCCGCATCAGGTGGTCCGTCTTGCCAGGGTTCAGGAGCGGGAGCTGCGCGCGTGGCTGTTCGAGGGTAAGGAGCCCGGCTCGCTGCAGGCCGACGGCGTGGCAGCTGGCGTCCGGCAGATACAGCAGGATGTCGAGGCCAGGCACGGGATCACCGTGGACGCTGTCACGGTGGGTGACTGCGAGCTTGACGAGGAACTCGGCGCCCTGCTCGCCGCCGCACGGGAGGCCACGGTGAACGCAGCCAAATGGTCGGGTGCCGATACGGTGTCCCTGTTTGCCGAGGTCGAGCCGGACGCGGTGTCGGTGTACGTGCGCGACCGCGGCTGCGGATTCGACCCAGACGCGGTTCCGGCAGACCGCAAGGGACTCGCTGAGTCGGTGCGTGCCAGGGTGGCGCGGCGCGGCGGATCCGCCTCCGTCCGCAGCGCTCCCGGCGAGGGGACCGAGGTCAGCCTGACGATGCCGAGACAGCCGGCGAGGCGGCCGTGACGGCGGCCGGCCAGCCGCGCGTGTTCCTCGTGGATGACCACGCGATGTTCCGGGCCGGCGTCAGGTCCGAGCTGGCCGGTCACGTCGAGGTGGTGGGGGAGGCCGAGGACGTGGCCCCCGCGATCGCGGCAATCTCGGCGAGCGTGCCAGACGTGGTGCTGCTGGACGTGCACCTGCCCGGCGGCGGCGGCCAGGCCGTAGTCGCGGCGGTCAGGCCGGAGCTGCCGCAGGTCAGGTTCCTGGCGCTGTCGGCGTCGGACGCGCCGGAGGATGTAATCGCCGTCATCCGGGCCGGTGCGCGCGGCTACGTCACCAAGACCATCTCGGGCCCAGAGCTGATCGACGCCGTGCAGCGGGTCGCGGCCGGCGACGCCGTGTTCTCGCCCAGGCTCGCGGGCTTCGTGCTCGACGCGTTCGCGAGCGGGCAGGCCGACCTGCAGCCGACGTTCGATCCCGAGCTTGACCAGCTCACCACCAGGGAGCGGGAAGTGCTGCGGCTGATTGCCCGCGGCTACACCTACAAGGAGATAGCACGGGAGCTGTTCATCTCGGTCAAGACCGTCGAGAGCCACGTCTCCTCAGTGCTGCGCAAGCTCCAGCTGTCGACCCGCCACCAGCTCACCAGGTGGGCCACCGAGCGCCGGCTGAACTGATCAGCGCAGCCCTGCTTGCTGCCGCAGCAGCCCCGCAAGCTCGGCCGGCGCTGGCGAGCCGCCGGCTAGCCCGCGTGCGGTGAACCAGCGGGCGACGTTCGCGGCGTCGCGGTCAAGGAAGGCCGCGCCACGCGGGTTGGCTATCACATCCACGACCTGCGGCATGTCGATCACCACGAGCTGCCCTCTGTGCACCAGCAGGTTGTAGGCGGACAGGTCACCGTGGGCGTAGCCAAGGCTCGCCAGCATGCTGACCGCCGCCACCAGCTGCTCCCACAGCGAAGCCAGCTCGCGGCGGTCCGGCCTGGTGTCGGCCAGCCGCGGCGCAGCAACGCCGTCGGCCGCTCCGATGAATTCGAGCACCACCTCGGTGCCCACCACCTGGACGGGGTAGGGGACCGGCAGCCCGGCCGCCCGGAACCGGCTGAGCGCCGCGAACTCGGCGGCCGCCCACTGCGCCGCGATCATCGCCAGCCCGGCCGCGGACCTGGCGGCCATGGCCCGGTTCGCGCGCGACTCGCGGACGCGCCTGCCCTCCAGGTACTCGCTGTCGCGGTGGAACATCCGGTGCTCGGCTGACCGGTAGCGCTTGGCGGCCAGCAGGCACGAGCGATCCCGGCCAGGCACGCCGCGGCGCAGCAGGAAGACGTCGGCCTCCTTGCCTGTCTTGAGGACGCCCATCTCGGTGTCTACGGCCGCGAGGTCGGTGACCAGCCACTCCGGGTACGGTCGCGGCCCTCGCTCGGAGGGCGCGGACTGGTCCCAGGTGGACCAGCGATCACCCTCCGGCAGCCCGAAGGCCTCGGCATCGGGAGGCGGCAGCGACAGGCGATGCCGGTCGCGCTTAAGGAAGGTGGGGTCGTCGTCGTCAAACCGCCGCTTGCCGCGGCGCGGGTAGGCAGAGCGTGGCACTGGTGAGGCTCCCTGAGAACGGAATGCGGGCGGGCAGCATGAAGGTCATCTGGTCCCTCCCTTCCGCTCAGCGAGCCGCCGGCGCGGCTGGACGTGCCCGAGGCTGTCACGCCGCGTCCGGTGGCGGCAACTGATTTATCCGCCTGCGAGGGCACGGGCCTGGTCCTGTGTCAGCACCCTGGCAATCCCGACGGTCGTCCAGCCCGCAGTCTCCTCGAGTTCGTCGCGGATCATCGCTGCCTGGTACTCGATGGCGACCGGGCCTATCGCCACAAGGTCGTCGCGCTCGTTCCTCATGACCAGGATGAAGTTCACGTCGTTCCCTCTCTTCGGGTAGCTGGATTATCCACGCGCGGATGGCAGCTGCGCTCCGCAATGAGCCGCCGCGCGGCGCTTGCCGGATCATGGAGACATGGACCTGGACGACCTGCGTGCGCGTGCTGTCGCAAAGCTCCCGGCGGCGGTCAGCGAATACTTCAGCCAGGGCGCGTCGGCCGGCCTGACCGCGAGCGTCGCGGCGCACGCGTGGGACGGGCTCCGGCTGCGGCCGCGGGTGCTGCGCGATGTCTCCTGCGTGCGGACGGACACGCGGGTGCTCGGGCAGGAGGTAGCCACCCCGATCCTGGTAGCGCCGACGACACTGCAGCGGGCGGCTCATCCGGGCGGCGAGGTGGCCACCGCCCGCGGGACCGCGGCAGCCGGGTCGCTGATGCTGGTGTCCAGCAACTCCGGCTCCGCCTTCGCCGACATCGCGGCGACCGGAGCCCGCTGGTGGCTGCAGGCGTACGTGCTGCGTGACCGCGGCCTGACCACCGCCATGCTGCAGCGCGGGTGCGATGCCGGCGCCGGCGCTGTCGTGCTGACCGCCGATACTCCGGTGGTCGGCCGCAAGCTGAACGCCGGCCCGCCGGTCTGGGACGTCGTACCTGAGGACTTCGTGGCCGCGAACATCGACGCCGCCGGCGTGCCGGAAAGCGCCCTTGACAAGGCAGCCGACCTGACCCCGGACGCGATCGGCTGGCTGCACGAGGTCACCGGCCTGCCCGTGGTGGTGAAGGGCGTGCTGCGCGCCGATGACGCCGTCGCGGCCGTCGCGGCCGGTGCTGCCGCCGTGTATGTCTCCAACCACGGCGGCCGTCAGCTGGATCAGGCCGTGGCCACCGCCGACGCGCTGCCGGAGATCGCCGAAGCGCTGGCGGGAACCGGCGCCGAGGTCTACGTCGACGGCGGGCTGCGCCGCGCCGAGCACGTGCTCGCGGCGCTCGCGCTTGGGGCGGATGCGGTGTTCCTGGGCCGGCCGGTGATCTGGGCACTGACTGCCGGCGGCCCGGACGGCAACGGCGGGCCGGCGGGCGTGACCTGGCTGCTTAGCACGCTCACAGACGAGCTGAAGCACGTGATGACGCTCGCTGGCGCGCGCGACCCTGGCGAGCTGACCGCCGACCTCGTCACGGCCAGCCGATCGCGTCCTTCGGCGTGAGCCAGCTCATGACGCGCACCACGAACCAGCCCGCCCGCACGGCGGGGTCATCCTCGGCCAGTGCGCGCGCCCGCTCCGGCGTGCGGGCCCGGTACACGCAGATCCCCGCGACCGCTTCGTGGCCGCGGACGGGCCCGGCCACCATCAGCAGGCCGGCCCGCCTCATCTTGGCGAAGTGGCCCAGGTGCTGGCGCTGCAGAACCGCAGCGGCGGCCTCGTCGAGCTCCGGCGCGGTGGGCGACCGCTCGAGCAGTACGAGTTGGTAGCTGTCGAATTCGTCCGGCGGGCCGCTCTCGCTGCTCAGCTCAAGCGACTTCAGCTGCTCCAGGTGCAAGTCGAGGTGGAAAGTGGCGTTGCCCTCGATGAACTGGCCGATGGGGATCGGCCCATCCTGGACGACCTGATCGTGATCACGGATGACCACGTGCACCAGCGTCCCAGCTCGGTTGCCGAGCGCGTCCCTGGCGCGCTCAAGCCTGGCAGCGGACCGCTCGACCTCGCCAGCAAGCCCAGCCGCACCGCCCGCCTCGGCGGCGTAGCTGGCCAGCTTGACCTCGTCGACTTCGTCGGCGTTGTCGTACCCGACCTGCTCGCCCGCCGCGACCTGCTCCACCACCTTCGCTATGAGGTCGTTGTTCCTGGCGACATGCGCGGCCACCAGCTCGGCGGGCCACTCACCATCGGGCGGCGGACCGAATCCGCCGGCCAGCAGCGATGCGATGAACGGGGCGTAAGCAGCTTCCAGGCTCGCTGACGACATCGGAGCCCCCTTGCGAGTGCGGCGTTGCGACGGAACCGACCCTGCCAAGCCGGCCGCGCACGGTCAAGGCGCTGTCCGGTCCGCCGGTGCCGTCATGTCGGGCCAGTAGTCCGCAGCCTGCGCGAACATCTCGTAGCTCCAGGTCAGGACACCGGATCGCAGGTCATCGATGACGCCACTCAGCCAGCCGAGCTCGGCGGTGATCATCGCCCGCTGGTACTCGTCGTCCATGAGCGTGACCCGCGGCAGCTCGGGCGAGTACTGCTCGATTCCTGACTCGATGTCCCGCAGGCTGGCATTCAGTGCGGCGGCGCGCTGCTCCAGCGCGATCAGCGCGCGGTCAGGGCCGAGCAGCATCAGGAACGACAGCGCGGCGGGGACCTGCGGGAACTCGTTGCGCGGCACCGCCACCATGTCCGCGATCCACTCCGGCGCGGCCCGGCGTCCAGCGTCGGTCAGCTCGTACACAGTGCGCTCGGGGTAGCGCTGGTCCCGCTCGGTCTGCCGGACCGCGATAAGGCCCGCTTCCTCGAGCCGCCTGATCGTCTTATAGAGGTTCGCCCGCTGGCCGACGTTGATGACACGGTCCTTGCCCCACGCCTTGATGAGCCGCTGCATGGCGTAGGGGTGCAGCGGCCCGGTGTGCAGGAGGCTCAGTACCGCCATCGCCAGTGGCGAGGGCCGGAACTCCGTTTCCATGAGCTCAGTCTACTAGTTTCCTGCGCACTAGTCGCAGCAGCGTGAACCTGCGGTCTGCGGGCCTGCTGCGACTGCGGCGAGCGCTGTATATTAGTTGTACCGCGACTAGTTTCTAAGTAATAAGTTGCCAGGCAACTAGCATTCAAGTAATATCGCGTTTGCTCCCAACGGAAGGACGCGAGATGACCACGGAGACAAGCGCGGGCGCGGCACCGGCGGATGGCGCGGCGAGGGCGGCTGGAGTGCCTCCTGCGCCGGGCGCGCCGCTGATCGAGGCGCGCGGGCTGACTGTGCGGTTCGGCAAGGTGACGGCGCTGGACGGGCTGGACCTGATGGCCCCGCCCGGCCAGGTTCTTGCCGTGCTCGGACCGAACGGCGCTGGCAAGACGACCTTCGTCCGTACCATCGCCACACTGGTCCGGCCAGACGGCGGTCAGCTCCGGGTCCTCGGCCGGGACGTGGCGGCCGATCCCGCCGGGGTCCGCCGCGATATCGGGCTCGCCGGGCAGTTCGCGGCCGTCGAGCCGGCGATGACCGGCCGGGAGAACCTGGAGATGACCGCCCGGTTGTTCGGCCACGGGCGCCGAGCTGCCAGGCAGGCAGCGGATGTGACCATCGGCCAGCTAGGCCTGGGTGAGGTGGCGGACCGGCGCAGCAGCACGTACTCCGGCGGCCAGCGCCGCCGCCTTGATCTCGGGGCCAGCCTCGTCGGCGCCCCGAGCCTGCTGCTGCTCGACGAGCCGACAACGGGCCTGGATCCAGCCGGTCGTCGCGAGGTGTGGGATGCGGTCCGCGGCCTGTCCGCCGGCGGCACCGCCATTCTGCTCACCACTCATTACCTCGAGGAGGCCGACGAGCTAGCCGACCAGGTCGTCGTCATCGACCGCGGCAGGGCCGTGGCTGCCGGGGCGCTGAGTGCGCTCAAGGGCAGCATCGGCCAGGACGTCATCGAGGTGTCGGTGGCCGACGCGGCACTGCTCGGCCCGGCAGGTGACGTGCTGCTCCGGGTCACTGGTGCGCAGCCCAGGCTGGACCCTGCGGCGCGCAGGGCACGCGGGCCGGCGGCTGGCGGCGCGGCAGAGCTCGCGCAGGTGATTGGCGAGCTCGCGGCAGCGCGGATCGCTGTCGAGGAGATCGGCCTTCGGCGGCCGACGCTGGACGAGGTCTTCCTGTCCCTGACTGGCGTGAGGAGTCACTCATGAGCATGACCCAGGTCATCGTCCGCCCGGCCCGCGCGCCTGGGCTGTCCGGTGCCGCGATGCAGGTGACCCGCAGGGCGCTGCTGAAGTACTTCAGGACGCCGGCCCTGTCCGTCATGAGCATCGTGCAGTCCGGCTTGTTCCTGTTCAGCTTCCGGTACGTTTTCGGCGGCGCCATCCGCACCGGGCCCGTGAGCTACGTGGACTTCCTGGTTCCCGCGTACGTGGCCACCATCGTGCTGTTCACGGGCGGCGGCATCGCGGTGGCGGTGGCCGAGGACAAGGCCTCAGGGTTCACCGACCGGCTGCTGTCGCTGCCGGTGCCGCGGCTGTCCCTGGTGCTGGGCCGGACCCTCGCGGACTCGACCACCAATATCTGGTCGATTGCCACCACGGCCGCCCTCGGCTTCGCGTTCGGGTTCCGCCTGGACGGGAGCCTGGCCGGCGGGCTGGCTGCCTTTGGCCTGTGCCTGGTCTACGCCGTCGTGTTCACTGTCGTTTTCATAGTCATGGGCCTCTTCGCGGCGAACGCGCAGGCTGCGCAGGGCATGTCGCTTATCGCATTCATCTTCGCCTTCATCTCCAGCGCCTACGTCCCGGCGACGTCCATGCCCGGCTGGCTGCAGCCGTTCTCCAAGTACCAGCCGATCACGCCGATGGTGGACGCGGTCAGGTCACTGATCGCGGGCGGCACCAGCGACGTCGGCCTGGCGCTGGCCTGGTCGGCGTTGCTGCTGGTGATCTTCACGCCGGTCGCGCTGCTGCGCTACCGCAGGCCATAACGCTGCCCGTTACGGGGCTGCCGCACTGGCTTCCACGGGGCACGTGCCTGCAAACGGGTCGCCTCCGGGGGGCAGTCCACCGCCAGGTAGCTACTGGGGTCACTACCCGCCGAAGCCTCCACCGCCGCCGCTGCCTCCGCCGCACTTCTGCCCGCCGTGGTGGTGGCACAACCACCACAACGGCTGGTGGTGGTGGTGGAACAGCCACCGGTGCTACTGCATTCACCGGCACCACCACCGCTGGCAGTAGCGGCCCGGGTCCTGTAGCAGCCGGGTCCGGTAATACGGGAGGGTCGCGTCCCGGGCGGAAAGCGCCCGGGGCCGGGCCCTTTCGCGTCCCCGGCGTATCTACGATGAGCCTATGAAGGCTCCAAGGCTTGGCGGCAACGGCAGCGAGCGCCGGTGACGGCGCCGGACGCGCCGGCCGAGAACCCTGAGGTCAGGCATCCAGCCATCGTCACGGTGGATGACGACGTCGCAGTGTCCCGTGCCGTCGCCCGTGACCTGCGCCGTCGCTTCGGCGAGCAGTACCGCATCGTCCGGGCGGAGTCGGGCGCCGCGGCGCTGGACGCGCTGCGCGAGCTGAAGCTGCGCGGCCAGCTCGTGGCGGTGATCCTCGCCGACTACCGGATGCCGGAAATGAACGGCATCGAGTTCCTCGAGCAGGCGATGGACATTTATCCGGGTGCCCGCCGCGCGCTGCTGACCGCGTACGCCGACACCGGCGCCGCGATCGACGCGATCAACGTGGTGGACCTGGACTACTACCTGCTCAAGCCATGGGACCCGCCGGAGGAGAAGCTCTATCCGGTGGTGGACGCGCTGCTGGACGGCTGGCTTTCATCCGATCACCGGCCGGTGCCCGAGACCAAGGTCGTCGGGCACCGGTGGTCCGCGCGCTCGTCCGAGGTGCGCGAGTTCCTTGCCCGCAACCAGGTGCCTTACCGCTGGTACGGCTCCGACGAGCCGGAAGGACAGCGGCTGCTCGCCGCCGCCGGGACCGATGACCGCAGCCTTCCGCTGGTCATCACGCCCGACGGGGCCTCTCTCGTGCAGCCCTCCGACGGGGAGCTGGCAAGCCGGGTCGGCCTCGCCACCACGCCGTCGCGAGACTTCTACGACCTTGTCGTGATCGGTGGCGGGCCCGCAGGTCTTGGCTCAGCCGTCTACGGTGCATCGGAGGGCTTGCGCACCGTGCTAGTCGAGCGCACCGCCACCGGCGGCCAGGCCGGGCAGTCGTCCAGGATCGAGAACTACCTCGGCTTCCCCGACGGCGTTTCCGGAGCGCAGCTGACCGGCCGGGCCCGCCGCCAGGCGGCCAAGTTCGGCGCGGAGCTACTGACCGCCCGTGAGGTCACCGGCCTGGAGGTGAACGGGCCAGCCAGGACCATCAGGTTCGGGGACGGGAGCGCGATCGACGCGCATGCCGTCATCCTCGCGACCGGCGTCACCTACCGGCAGCTGACCGCGCCGGGCATCGCCGACCTCACCGGGCGCGGCGTCTACTACGGCTCGGCACTGACCGAGGCCGCGGGCTGCGCGGGCGAGGACATCTACATCGTGGGCGGCGCGAACTCCGCCGGGCAGGCCGCGGTGTACCTGTCCAAGGGCTGCCGGTCGGTGAACATCCTGGTCCGGGCGTCCTCGCTGGCGAAGTCGATGTCGTACTACCTGGTCGAGCAGATCGAGTCGATCCCGGCCATCAAGGTGCACACCTGCACCGAGGTGGCCGCGGCGCACGGCACCGACCACCTGGAGCGGCTGACGCTGCGCGACAGCACCACCGGCCAGGAGCGGACGGTCGACGCGCACTACCTGTTCGTGTTCATCGGCGCCGCGCCGCTGACCGACTGGCTGTCCGGCGTGGTGCGCCGTGACGAGCACGGGTTTGTGCTGACCGGTCCTGACCTGCTGACCGAGGGACACCCGCCGCGGGAGTGGCCGCTTGACCGTCCGCCCTACCACCTGGAGACCAGCGTCCCCGGCGTATTCGCCGCCGGTGACGTCCGTTCGGAGTCGGCCAAGCGGGTCGCCTCCGCGGTGGGCGAGGGCGCGATGGCGGTCATGCTCGTGCACCGGTACCTGGAGATGCTGTGACCCAGCCGTGTAGCGCCGACGAGCTCAGCACGCTGTTCCTGTTCGAGAAGCTGACAGCCGAGCAGCTGGGCTGGCTGTGCCGCGAGGGCCGGACCGTCAGCGTGGATGCGGGCCAGCTGTACGCCGAGGGCGAGCCTGCCACCTGCTTTTACGTCCTGCTGGAGGGAACGGTCGTGCTGCTGCGCCGAGTCGGCGGCGACGACATTGAGGTCAACAGGACCGACATGCGCGGCGCCTACGGCGGCGCGTTCTTCGCCTACCTGGGCGACCGGGTACCGCAGGTCTACAACAACTCCATGCGCGCCGTGACGCCGTGCCGGTTCTTCGTGCTGGACGCTGCCAAGTTCGCGCAGCTGATGCACGACTGGTTTCCGATGGCCGTGCACCTGCTTGAGGGCCTGTTCTTCGGCATCAAGAACACCCAGGAGGCCATCGGTCAGCGTGAGCGGCTGCTCGCGCTCGGGTCGTTGTCCGCCGGCCTGACGCACGAGCTCAACAACCCGGCCGCTGCGGCTGTGCGCGCCACCAGGGCGCTGAGCGAGCGTGCGGTGGGGTTGCGCACCGGGCTGGCCGAGATCGCGGCCGGGCCATCCGATGGCGAGGTGCTGGCGGTCCTGCTCAAGCTGCAGGGCGACGCCGCCGAGCGCGTCGCGCACGCGCCGGAGCTGAGCGCGCTAGAGGCCAGCGACCGCGAAGACGAGGTCGGTGACTGGCTGCAAGATCATGGCGTCCGGGACGGTTGGGACCTTGCCTCCGCGTTCGTGCAGGCGGGCCTGGACACCGAATGGCTGGACAGCGCGGCGGCCGCCATCGGCGCCGCGGGTGGCGCCGATCTGGCGGCGCCGATGCGCTGGCTCGGCAACATCGTGGAGTCTGAGCTGCTGCGGACCGAGATCACCGATTCGGTCAGCAGGATCTCCGCCCTGGTCGGCGCGGCTCGGCAGTACTCGCAGCTGGACCGGGCCCCCTATCAGGTCGCCGACGTGCACGAACTGCTTGATAGCACGCTGGTGATGCTCGCCGACAAGATCGGGCAGGTCACGGTCGTCAAGCAGTACGACCGTGCGCTGCCGCGGATTCCTTGCTATCCGGCCGAGCTGAACCAGGTGTGGACGAACCTGATCGACAACGCGATCGCCGCGATGGCGGGTTCGGGCACGCTCACGATAACGACGGCCGCCGACGGTGACATGCTGCTTGCCGAGATCGCCGACACCGGTCCCGGCATCCCGGCGCAGATCCAGGAGCGGATCTTCGAGCCGTTCTTCACGACCAAGCCCGTGGGCCAGGGCACTGGCCTTGGCCTGGACATCTGCTGGCGGATCGTGGTCACCAGGCACCACGGCGACCTGCGCGTGCAGTCGGCGCCAGGGGATACCAGGTTCCAGGTCCGGCTTCCGGTGCGGGCCGACGGTGGTCAGGACGCAGGCTGAGCCGACGCCGGCGGCGGGGGCGCCTGATCAGCCTGCGTCGGGGCGGGGGTGATCCAGTGCGTGACGGTCATAGCCGGCTCGGCGAGGCTGCGGGCATGGTTAAAGCGCTGCTGGTCGTGGGGGGTTATGCGCTCGTGCTGGCGCAGGTGCTCCGACCATGAGGCCACGGTGAACTGCTCCTGGATCTGGTCCGGGTCGGCCGCGTTCTGCCAGACCCGCCAGCTGGTCGCGCCGGTGCGGCGCCGGGCAAACCTCGTCCGCCGCAGCGCTGCCAGCAGCTCGTCCGACTTACCAGGCAGCGCCCGGTAGTCCAGGGTGACCTGAACCGGACCGGTCGGCTCCTCGTCCGTGGCGAGCACCGGAGTCGGCCAGTCGCCGGTCGGCTGCAGCTCTCGCGGTGGTATGTGCCGGAACTTCAGGCGCAGGCCGGCCAGCGGGCCGAGCGCGAGCGCCGCTGTCGCGACCAGCAAGGTCGTGGAGAGGCCGACGTGCTCGGCAGTGATGCCCAGCACCGCGCTGCCGACGGCGTTGCCGCCCTGGAACACGATCAGGTAGAAGGACATGCCGCGGGCCTTGACCCAGCCCGGCAGCGTGAGCTGATACATCGAGCTCAGGGTCGACAGCGCAACGATCCACGCCAGGCCGCCGAAGGCCAGCACGATCGCGACGACGGCGGTGACCGGCACGTAGCCGAGGATGAACGCGACGACCGCCAGCGCAAGGGAGCCGGCCGTCAGCAGGCCGCCAGCGCTCAGCCGGGCGCGCAGCGCGGGCAGCACGAAGGCACCCGCTGCCGCCCCGACGCCGACGCAGCCGAGCAGTAGTCCGTACCCGCCGGAGCCGAGGTGCAGCCGGTGCTGCGCGACGACGGGCAGCAGCGCCCAGATCGAGCTGGCGAAGAAGATGAACAGGAATGCCCGGATCAGGATGACCCGAAGCACGGGGCTAGCTGCGACGTAGCGGCCGCCAGCCCGGATGGCCTCGGCGACGTGCTCGCGCGGCAGGGCGTCGGGTGGCCGCCTGCTGCCCCGCCACCAGAGCAGCACGCCGACCACGGCCAGGAAGGACGCGGCGTTGATGAGGAAGACGGTTCCGGCGTTGGTCGCTGCCAGTATCACGCCGCCGATGGCCGGGCCGATGGCGCGGGCAAGGTTCTGGTTGATCGAGCCGAACGAGATGGCCTGCTGGCGCTCATCCGGCGGGACCAGCTCCGGCTGCAGCGTCTGCCAGGTCGGCGAGGTCAGCGCCTGCCCGGTGCCGACCGCGAAGATCAGCGCGAGCAGCACCCACGGCGTCACCAGGCCGGCCAGCGCGAGCACGCCGAGCGCCGCGGCCGCGAGCAGCATCAGGGTTTGCGTGATCAGCAGGAACCGGCGCCGGTCGACGAGATCGCCGATCGCGCCCGCCAGCACCGCGAACAGCACGATGGGCAGGCTCGCGGCGGTCTGCACGAGCGCGACGTAGGTGGCCGAGCCGGTCAGCATCAGCATCAGCCACTGCGCGCCGACGGTCTGCATCCAGCTGCCGATGTTGCTGGCGAACTGCCCGGCCCACATGGCGGCGAATGCCTCGTGCCGGAACGGTGCCCAGGCTGCACCACGCGGCGGCGCAGGTGCGGCTGACGGCACGAGTTACGCCTGCGGCGCGTTGCCGAACAGCCGCGCCGGAGTGAGCAGGATGGCGGTGCGCCGTTCTTGCGCCATCACTCTGTCGTAGGTGTCGAAGTCGTCGTGGGTACCGCCGGCCGCGGTGAATATCTCGCGCAGCAGCAGCCGCAGCCGCTCGGCGTCGATGCCGGGCAGCGGGTCGTCGGGGCCCGCCAGCTCCACCGGGCCCTCGGCCGCCGACCACTGCCAGCCAGCGCGGAGCACGATCGTGGCACGGGGATGGGCGCGCAGGTAGCGCAGCTTGCGAGAGTCACCGCGGGCCACGACGCCGACGGCTGGCGCCCCGGTGATCGGGTGCGGCAGGACGCCGGCGTTGACAACCGAGGCGTGCGCTGTCCCGTCGGGCAGGGCCAGTGCGACCACGGCCAGGCCACGGTCCGCGTTCACGAGGCGGGCGAAGGGATCTATGTCGACCACGCTTCAACACCGTAGCGGGCCGGGACTGCAGGTTCTCGGCGGCACGCTGCATCTGGCAAGGCACCCTGCGGCAGGCCAGCCAGCAAGTAGTTCTGTGATAGAACTAAAAGTAGTTCTGTTACAGAGATAACTCGGGAGACAGCAGCGTGACCATGCTGCGCGAGCCGGCCAGGCCGGCCGCTGTGCGCGACCATCCGCTGGCGCCTTGGTTCGCAGTCGGGACGGTATGCTTCGGCGCCTTCATGGGCCAGCTGGACGCGAGCGTGGTCACGCTGGCATTCCCGGCGCTGCAGCGGGATTTCGGTGCCGGCCTGGCCGCTGTCCAGTGGGTGTCGCTGGCGTACCTGCTCGTGCTCATCGGCCTGCTGGTGCCCGCGGGCCGGCTGTCGGACCGCTACGGGCGCAAGCTGAGTTACCTGCTTGGGTTTGTCGTATTCAGCGTGGCCTCAGCAGCCTGCGGCCTCGCTCCGTCGCTGTCCGCGCTGATCGCCCTGCGGGTCGCGCAGGCGGCCGGGGCGGCGCTGCTGCAGGCCAACAGCGTCGCGCTGGTCGCCACCAGCGTGACCGCGCCGATGCGGCGTGCTGCCCTGGGGGTGCAGGCTAGCGCCCAGGCGGTCGGCCTGGCGCTCGGGCCCGTTGCCGGGGGACTGCTAGTGGTCTGCGCCGGCTGGCGCTGGATCTTCTTCATCAACGTTCCCGTGGGCCTGGTGGCGGTTGTGGCCGGCCGGTACCTGCTGCCGCGCAGCCGGGCGCTGGACCGAGAGGCCAGCCCGGATCCGGCGGGGGCCTTCCTGCTGGCGCTCGCGACCACCGGCACGCTCGCGGCATTGTCCCTGCTGTCCGGGTCGGAGGGCCTGCGCTGGCTAGCCTGCTGCACAGTCACCGCGGCGCTGGCGGCTTCGGGTCTGGGCTGGTGGGAGCGGCGCGCGGCCGACCCGCTGCTTGACCTGCGGATGATCGCCAAGCTCGGCCCGGCGCTGGCCGGCGCCATGTGCGCCTACCTGGTGCTGTTCGGGCCGCTCGTGCTGGTCCCGCAGGTCCAGGCAGCCCACGGAGCGAGCGCGCTGCGGGCCGGGCTGCTGCTGACGGCACTGCCGGCCGGCTTCGGGCTCGCTGCGGCCGGCGGCGAGCGGTTGCTGCCAGGGCGCTGGCTGAACAGGACGCGATGCACGTTCGGCGGTGCGCTGGCGGCGGCGAGCGTGGCTGCGCTCGCGCTCCCCGTCGACGTGCCGGTCCCGGCGCTGCTCGGGCTGGCAGGCATCGGCCTCGGCTGCTACATCCCGGCGAACAACGCCGAGATCATGGCGGCCGTGCCGCCAGCCGCGGCGGGCACCGCGGGCGGAATGGTCAACATGACCAGGGGGTTTGGTACCGCGCTCGGGGTCGCTGTCGTTACCCTGGCGCTGCATGTGGGTGCGCCGTCGCTGCGGGCGGGAGAGCTGCTGGCCATCGGAGCGCTGACGGTGGCGGCAATTGCGGCCACCCTGACCGGCCGGCGGACTAGGGATGACAATTGACCAGCTCCGGACACTCCAGCGAGCCGATGGCGGACCGGGCGGCGACGGCCCGTTCCGATGGCATCGCTGAGGTCATAGCCCGCCTGCGCCGAGCGCTGCGGCGCGGCGCGCGCGTCGCCGATCCGGCCAACCGGCTCGCCGTCGCGCAGCTCGAGGTGCTGTCCGCGGTGACCGAGCAGGCGGGCGTGCGGCCCGGCCAGCTGGCGCGGCAGCTGCACATGCGGCCGAACACCGTGACGACCATCGTCAACGCACTGAACGCGCAGGGCATGGTGAGCCGGTCAGGCTCCGCGGGGGACCGGCGCGTGATCGAGCTGACCGCGACCGAAGCCGGTCAGCAGGCGGTCCTGACCTGGCAGGCGACCAACGCCGCAGTACTGCACATCGCCCTGTCCACGCTCCCGGCGCCGCAGCGGAGGGCCCTGGCCTCGGCGGTGCCGGCGCTGGACGCGCTGGCCAGGGCGGTCGACCGGCTGGCCGACTCCCCGGCCGCTGCCCCCGATCAGCCCGGCGGCGGTCACGCTGGCCGGTGAGTCACCCGCCGGCCAGCCCCACGGCGGCCGTCAGGGCTGCAGCAGCGGCGGTGACCGCGCGGCTAAGCCGGATGGCGCGGGCGATGTCGGCGGCCTCCGGGCCCGGCCCGCTGCCGAGTTCCGGCCGGTCCTCGGCGCGGCCTTCGTAGCTGAGCGTTCCGCCGAGCCGGACGCCGAGCGCGCCGGCGAAGGCTGCCTCGCACCATCCGGCGTTGGGGCTGGGATGCCGCGGCCCGTCGCGCGCCGCTGCCCGCCACGCG
>DASPWG010000280.1:0-9509 GCA_035621915.1 Streptosporangiaceae bacterium | reverse complement strand
TCACGGCACTCTGACAGGCCGGTGCCCCGGCAGGCGAGGCCGCCGGGGCACCGGAGTCTTACTGATGGCTAGCTGCGGAGATCCTCAGCTAGACCGGATCCAGGTGTTGCTGAACCCGCCGCCACTGCCGATCGCGCTGGTCGAGTCCTTGTCGCGGCCGGAGTTGTCGACCATGATGATCTCGGTCGGGCTCTGGCTCCCGAGCGAGGTGCCGTTCGCGGTCGAGCTGCCGTAGGTGACGGTGCCGAAGTCGGACAGCGGCAGGATCCCGCCACTGTTCGTGCAGCACGGCGCCTCGGTGATTACTTCGGCCGAGGACCTGTCCAGGCCGGTCTCGTCGATGACCTGGGTCTGGGTCCAGTCCTGCGTGGAGTCGGTCAGCGTCAGCGTGTAGGTGTCGGTGCCGGTGAAGGTTACCGACGCGCTGAGGCTGTCGCCTGGCTTGACCGTGTTGGTGTAGTACACCGGGTCGGCCGGATACATCTCGTACCAGCCGTAGTAGTCCGGCGTCTTGCCATCGCAGTCGGAGTCGGTTCCGGTCTGCTCGACGGAGTCACTGCTGTAGCCGTCGAGGCCGACCCAGAACGCCGCGTACTGGTCCTGCGACTTGGTGCAGGTCGCGGTTGGCTGCGTCCAGGTGGCGGACACGCTGCTGAAGGCGCCGTCAGCGCCCGTGGCCGCGTATCCCGACCAGTTCGTGCTCTCGGCCTCAGTGTCCTTGCCGTTGCGGCCAGCGTGCCGGGAGCCGATGAGATGGACCAGGCCGCCCGGCCTGAATCCGTGTACCGCGGCGCCAGGGCGGACTGCGGTGATGTTGGCGTGCCGCGTCGTTGCGGCGGATGCTGTGCCTGCCATGGCAAGCATCGAACCGAACGCCAGCGTTGCAGCCAGAACGGGGATGCTCCAGCGACGTACCATAGATCTCCTTTGCCATCGGATGCATGCTCGGTGAGCTATCAGGCTGTTTGCGTAGTTCCGGCAGGCACCGGACGGCTCAGGCGACCCCAGGCGGCCCTGTTACTGAGCGTGCACAGATCCGACCGGGTATCACATGAATTTTCATACAACAGACTATTAATTCACCAAGCTGCTTCGGTGCCGCGAACGTATAGTGACCGATGGTCATGATTAAACCACTAAATAGTAAAGTCTCGGTATAGAGGAAATAACGCGGTGTTAGCCAGGTAGTTCACCCATCGGTGCTGAATTGTCTTTCACCTAACTCGACAGGTTTCAGGTGTTATGCGGAGCGGTCACTGATGCCGGTGGGCGAACCGAGCCGTCCTGGCGTACGGTGATTTCGGACCCCGAGGAGGCGTCGTGCAGGTTCCCCCGCCCGACCGCCGCAACGGCTTCGCCCAGCGGCTGTTCGCACCGCTCCCCGCCCGCTACGACCGCCTCGCCGAACTGCTGTCGTTCGGCCAGAACGGCCGCTGGCGGCGGGCGATGGTCGGTCACTTAGCCCCGTCCGACGGCCAGCTGATCCTGGACGTCGCGGCCGGCACTGCGGGAATCTCGCTGCAGCTGGCCCGCCGGCTGGACGCCAGGGTTGTCGGCCTGGACCTGACCGAGCAGATGCTCAGGCAGGGCGCGCGCAACGTAGCTGCCGCGGGAGCCGCGGGCCAGGTCGCACTGGTCAACGGCCGGGCTGAGCAGCTGCCGTTCCCTGATGCGTCCTTCGACGCGCTCACGTTCAGCTACCTGCTGCGGTACGTCGCCGACCCGCAGGCCACCCTGGCCGAGCTCGCCAGGGTCGTGCGGCCGGGGGGCGTGATCGCGAGCCTGGAGTTCCTGCTGCCGCCGAGCCCTTTCTGGCGCTTCTGGTGGCGCGCGTATACCGCGCTGGCGCTTCCGCTTGGCGGCCTGCTGACCGGCGGCCCGCAGTGGTATCAGGTCGGCAGGTTCCTCGGACCGAGCATCGCTGGTCACTACGGCAGGTATCCGGTGAACTGGACCGTTCAGGCCTGGCAGCGGGCGGGTCTGCAGGACGTCGGCTGGACGGCCATGAGCCTGGGCGGCGGCCTGGTGATGTGGGGAACCCGGGCGGGTGGCTGAGCCGTCGCCGCGTGACGCGCCCGGCCCGCAGGCCGACGCGACTGCGGCAGCCGCCGGGGCCCGACGGTCGCAGCGGCCCGCCTACTACGCCGCGCGGTCCGGCGGCTGGCGTGACTGGTGGACGCTGCTGCACCCGCCATACACCGCCTGGCACCTGTCCTATGTCGTTATCGGCGCGGCGCTCGCGCCGCGCATGCAGCTCACCCCGCTGCTTGCCACCCTGGCAGCCTTCTTCCTCGCTGTCGGCCTGGCGGCGCACGCGCTCGACGAGCTGAACGGCCGGCCGCTGCGCACCCGCATACCCAGCGCCGCGCTTGTGGCCGTGGCCGTCGTCGGCCTGGCTGGCGCGATCGGACTTGGCGTGGCTGGCCTGCTGCGTGTCGGCTGGCCGCTGATCCCGTTCATGATCGTCGGGCCCTTCCTGGTGATCGCCTACAACGCCGAGTTGTTCGGCGGCATCGTGCACACCGACGCGGGCTTCGCGGCCGCATGGGGAGCCTTCCCGCTACTGACGGCGTACGTGGCCCAGACCGGGGCGCTGTCGGCAAGCTCGGTCCTGGCGGCGGCGGGCGCCTTCGGCCTCTCCGCGGCCCAGCGCAGCCTGAGCACCCCCGCCCGGATGCTGCGCCGCAGGACCGCGACGGTGACCGGGAGCATCACGCTCGGCACCGGCGACGTGCTGGCGGTCGATGCCGACCTGCTGCTGCGCCCGCTCGAGCGCGCTCTGCGGGCGACATCCTGGAGCGTCGTGCTGCTCGCCGCCGCGCTGGCCATCGCCCGGCTGGGCTAATTTCCGCGGCGCTGATTTACCGCGGACGGGCTTATTTCTCCTGTAACAACGGGTGATCCGTCGAGCATTCCTTCATCGGCGCTATCCTGCTGAATCGAGTGGGGGAATCACGGGGACCAGCAAAGGCAGATCTAATGGTCAATTTCGGGTACACGCCGCGCCATTCGGCCGCGCCCGCATTTAAAGAGCCGCGCCGCCCGCGCCGGGTCAGGGAGTCCGTAAGTCAGGATGAGAGTTCAGCACAGCCGCGGCGGCCGCGCGTCGGTCGCCCGCAGATCGCGGTCATTGCGGGCGCGGCGCTCGCGCTGGTTGCGATCGTCACGATATTCGCCACCAGCAACGACGGGTCCGGGCGCGGCACCTGCGCCGCGGGCAAGACCGGGTGCGCGGCTGCGACGCACCGCGCCGCGGGGGCATCCGTGCTGGCCAGCCTGCCATCGGTAAGGGAATTCCGGGGACACAAGTACTCCTTCGACGGCCCGAGCGCGATCGCCTCCGGCGGCGGCATCTGGGTCACGAACGTCCTGGGCGACTCTGTCACCCGACTGCCCGCCACGGTCGGCGGCGCTGTCCTGACCCTTCCCGCCGGCCGGTACGCATTCGACGGTCCCAACGCCCTGGCGATCGGAAACGGTCACGTCTGGGTGGCAAATGTACCGGCAAACTCCGTAACAGAGATAAATGAGTCTACCGGTGCCCTGATACGCGTCCTGCCGTCAAGTTACGGATTCTCCAGCCCTTATGCGCTCCTGCTTTACGGCACGCGGCTGTGGGTAGCCGATGCCGCTACTGACTCGCTCACCGAGATAAATGCAGCCACCGGCCACCTTATTCGTACTATCGGTGGCGGTCATTACCGGTTCGACAACCCATATGCGCTCGCAGTCGCTGACGGCCGGCTATGGGTGGCGAACTCGGGCGGCGACTCGGTCACGGTGCTGAACGCAACCAGCGGGGCCTGGGTAGCCACGCTGGCTTTTGGCTACCGGCTCAACGACCCGACCTCGCTGGTCGCCCAGGGCGGGAATGTCTGGGTAGCCAACGAGGAAGGGGACAACATCACCGAGATCGGCGCGCGGACCGGCCAGCTTGAGCGCGTCCTGCCTGGGCGACCGTACGGCCTGGACAACCCGGCGGCACTAGTGATGTGCGGCGGGATCCTCTGGGTCGCCAACGCCCTCGGGAACTCGGTCACGGAGATCAACGCCGGCACCGGCGCGTTCATCCGGGTTCTGTCCGGCAAGGCGTACCGCTTCCACGATCCGACCGGCATCGCCGCAGTCGGGAACACCGTCTGGGTCACCAACATGAGCGGGGACTCGGTGACCAGGCTACGGCTGTCCCCGGCAGTCCACTAGTCACAGCGCGTCCTTGCGCTGCAGGTAGTGCAGCGCACCCCAGCCAATGGGGATTGGCAGCCAGAAGGTGAGCAGCCGGAAGAGAATGACCGCGCTGAAGGCCGCGCCGCCAGCCATGCCAACCGCGGTCAGCCCTGCCGTCAGGGCGGCCTCGACGGCACCGAGGCCACCGGGCGTGGGCACCGCAGAGCCGATCGCGCTACCGGTGAGGTAGACCACGGCGATGCTCAGGAGCCCGGCGTGGCCGCCGACCGCCTTGACCGCCGCGGCCAGGCAGAAAATGTAGGCGAAGGTCAGCAGGAACGCGCCGCCGACGCCCTCGGCCAGCTTGGCGGGCTGCTGGGCGACGTCCAGCAGCCGCGGGATCACCTGGCCAAGGGCAGGCGCGATCCGCGAGCGCACCAGCCGTCGCCCGGCCGGGAAGGCCAGTACCACCAGGACGATCGCGGCCAGGACGCCGATCGCGATGAACACCCACAGCGGCGGCCGCAGCGAGTGCGTCGCGGTACTGCGCTGGTGCACCGTGCTCGCCAGCGCGGCGAAGATGGCGAGCAGGACGATGTGCACGGCGAAGGCGAAGACCTGCGAGACGCCGACGCTTGCCGCGGCATCCGCGGGCTCGACGTCGGCCTTGTGCAGGTAGCGGATGTTCAGCGCGGCGCCGCCGACGGCCGCCGGGGTCACCAGCGTGACGAATGATCCGGCCAGCTGGGCCAGGAACGTCCGCGCCGGGTTCAGCCGCTCCAGCACGAACCCAGACAGCGACAGCGTCGCGCCCACGTAGGTCAGTGCCGACAGCGCCAGCGCGATCAGCATCCACCGCCAGTCCGAGCTGGCCAGGGTATGAGCGATGCTCACCCGGCCGAGTTCGCCCAGCACGTAGTACACGGCGATGATGCTGGCGATGAGGGTCAGGACGGTGCGCGGCCGGATGCGCTCAAGCTGCTCGGGCGTCCCGGCGCCCGGACCGCCGCCGACCAGCCGCTTGCGCAGCGCGGGCAGCACGTCCTTGTGCTGTCGCAGCGCCGCCCTGGTCGAGCGATGCAGGACCACCGGCTGGAGCAGCGGGACCAGGCTGGCCACCTGGGTGTCCCCGAGATGCTCCCTCGCCGCCCGGGCCGCGCGCTCCGGCCCGACCAGCAGGGCCAGCGAGGCAGTCAGCTGTGCCAGGTCAAGCCTGACCTGCAAGTCCGTCGCGGCAACCTCGCCCTCGCCAGGATCGAGCAGCATCACCTCCGCAGCCGAGCTGGTGGTCAGCAGGATGTGGTCGGCGGTAAGCGCACGGTGTGTCACCCGGTGCTCATGCAACCTGTGCACCGTCTTGAAGACGTGCGCGAGCTGCTCGTCCGTCGGCGGCTGCGGCAGGTCCGCCAGCGTGACTCCGGGGCAGTGGTCGGTGGCCAGCACCGCTGCCTCCGGGCCGACGCGCAGCAGCGCCCGCAGCCGCGGCGTGCCCACCCCCGCGTCCTTCACCGCGTAGGTCATCAATGCCCGGTGGTCGACGGCCCGCTCGACTGTCAGCGGCGTCACCTGTGACACCTGGCTGCGCAGCCGGAGCGTCCGCCAGACCCGGTAGATGGCGTCAGCGGTCTGCTGGTCGCGATCAAACACCGTGACGTCCAGCGTGCTGCCGTCGCACTGCAGGGCGCTATAACGGCGGTTGTCCGTAGTCGGGTCGGGAATTCGGCGGATCTCCGTCACCGGGGTCGTCAGCGCGCTCAACGCCCCGGCGATCTGGAGGGCAGTCGGCCGCTCGGTACGGGTGCCGACGGCGAACCGCAGGCCTGAACCGACGGCCTGTCCGATCAGCAGCGAGATCAGCAGCGTCAGCACCGTGGTGGTGCCGTTGGACGACGCCACGCTGGCCAGACAGTAGAAGCCGATCGCGAGCCAGAACGCGGTCCGCCAGCGCGGCCGGCCGGCCAGGCCAATCACGGTGATGTAGGCGACCAGCCCGGCCAGGTACGCATCGAGCGGCGAGCCGAGCCCATGTCCGCCGTGCTTGGCCAGCCCGCTCGAAAGCTCCGCCAGCGCGTGCAGCCGGAGCAGCGTGTCGCAGCCGAGCGCCACGCCGGCCGCCGCCAGCCCGATGACCGCGGCCTCGATAAGCCGCTCCAGCTGGCCTCGGTAGACCTGCCGGACGGCCAGCACCACCGGCAGGATGAGCAGCGCCAGCGAGGCAAGGAAATACAGCGGGGTGGTCACTCCCGTAGCCAGCTTCTTGCTGGCGTAGACCACATCGACCTCGACCCCGGTGGCGGTAGCCCTGGCCAGGAGCGCGAGGCCGACCAGCAGTCCGATTTCGATGATGGCTGTCACGCAGCGCAGGATGTCGGCGGGCAGCCGCACCCGTGGCGCAAGATGATCTTCGACCAGGACGACGCCGGAGAAGCCCGCAGACCGCCCGTCGTCCGACGCCGGGGGCCCTAGCTGGGCCGCCTCAGGCGGCCGTCGTCTGGACAGCCTCACTAGCAGATAGTGTCACCTGCCGGTGGTGGTATCCCAGAGGGCCCGGTCGTTCCCGTGTCGTATGGTGCGATTCATGACATCCAGTCCGGCATCCGAGGCATTCCGCGCCGAGGCCGCCGCGCTCGGGGCCGTGGCGGCTGGCCTCGCCGAGCCCGACCTGCGCCGCCCGAGCCCGTGCCCGCCCTGGACCATCGCTGACCTGCTCTGCCACGTCGTGATCGCATCTGGCCGGGTGGATCAGGCAGTCCAGGCGGCCGCGGGCGCCAGCCCGGCAGCGCCGCTCGCGACGGCCGCCGGCTACTACCGGCCGGACGCGCGGTTCTCGGCCGCGGTGAACGCCGACCGGATCGACGTCGCCACGGCCCTGGCCGATCGGCTGCGCACGCCCGAGGCTATCCACGCTCAGCTCATCGCGGCCTGCCAGCACAACCTCGCCATCCTGGAAGCAGCCCCGCGTGACCAGCGGGCCAGGACCAGGCACGGCGACCTCATGCTGCTGACCGACTTCGCGGTGACGCGGGTGCTGGAACTCGGCGTGCACGGGCTGGACCTGGCAGTAGGCCTTGACCGGCAACCGTGGCTCACCGGCGAGGCGGCCGGTGTACTGGAGCGACTGCTGCTGCCTGACGGCACGGACGCCGCGGCACTGGCCGCCAGGCTCGGCTGCGACCGGGCGGGCCTGATCGCCAGGCTGACCGGCCGCGTCCCGCTGTCGGCAGCCGACCAGGCCACGCTGGCGAGCGCAGGAGTGCACCCGCTGGCGCTCGGCTGACGCGGGAGCGCCGGCCGGTCAGTGGGCACGCAGCGATAATGCGTGGCTAACACCCCCGGCCAGCGGGACCATGGGTGTTATGGCAGAAACGTCCCAGGTGTCTACGGCACCGACGGCAGTTACGCCGCGGCTTCCAAGGTTCGCCTGGTGGCCGGTTGCGGGCATCGCCGCCGCCCTCGCCGCGCTGCTGGCTGCCTACGCGGGCCGGTACGGATACCACCGGGACGAGCTGTACTTCCTGGCGTGCGGGCAGCACCTGTCCTGGGGCTATCCCGACCAGCCGCCGCTGGTGCCGCTGATCGCCAGGCTCATGACCGACCTGGCACCCGGATCGCTGGTCGTCCTGCGGCTGCCGTCGGTGCTTGCAGCCGCGGGGCTGGTCCTGCTGACCGCCTTGCTGACCCGCGAGTTCGGCGGCGGCAGGGCCGCGCAGGCGCTCGCGGCGGCCGTGATCGCGGTGGCTCCGGTCACCCTCGGATCCAGCCACCTGCTCAGCACTACCGCCTTCGACCTGCCGGCCTGGGCGCTGCTGACCTGGCTGCTCGTGCGCATCCTGCGCACGGGGAACCAGCGGCTGTGGCTGACTGCCGGGCTGGTCACCGGCATCGGGCTGATGGACACCGACCTCGTCGCGTTCCTGGCCTTCGCGGTCGTAGTGGGGCTGGTGGTGATCGGTCCGCGGACCCCGTTCCGTTCCGGCTGGTTCTACGCGGGCGGCGCCATCGCGCTGGCCATGTGGTCGCCCTATCTGGCCTGGCAGGCCAGCCATGGCTGGCCGGAGCTGGCGGTGGCGCACTCCATCGCGGCCGGCATGTCAGGGACCTCGGCCCCGTGGTGGCAGATCATTCCCCAGCAGTTCGTCCTGGTCCCGCTCTACTTCGCGCCGGTCTGGATTACTGGCCTGGTGCGGCTGCTGCGTGACCAGTCGCTGCGCTGGGGCCGGGCCGTCGGCGTGGCATATCCGGTCCTCGCCGTCGCGTTCATGGCAACCGGCGGCAAGCCCTACTACCTGGCCGGGATGGCTCCGGTGCTGCTCGGCGCCGGCGCGCAGCCGGCGATCGACTGGATCGGCCGCGCGCACAGCAGGGCGCGCCGCGGCCTGGTCATCGCGGGCCTGGTGCTGAGCCTGGCTGCCCTCCCGGTCACGCTGCCGGTGCTGCCGGTGTCGGTCGTGCACGACACGCCGATCGTCGCGCTCAACTACGACGCCGGCGAGACGATCGGCTGGCCAGCGTTCGTCCGCGAGATCGCCGCGGTGTACCACTCGCTGCCGCCCGCGCAGCAGTCCGCCGCGACGATCCTGACCGGCAATTACGGCGAGGCTGGCGCGGTCGACCGGTTCGGGCCGGCGGACGGCCTGCCGCCCGCCTACAGCGGGCACATGTCGTTCTGGTACTGGGGCCCGCCGCCGGCCTCGGCCACCACGGCCATCGTGGTCGGCTACCCGCGCAGCGACCTCGGATTCTGCGGGACGCTGCAGCTGGCGACTCTCCTGAACAACCACGTCGGCGTCAAAGACGACGAGCAGGGCGCGCCGGTCTGGATCTGCAGCCAGCTGCGCGCGAGCTGGCAGGCCATCTGGCCCTCGCAGCGCCACTTCGACTAAAGGTGAGTACTCCGGGTTTGGCTATAGCCAAACCCGGAGTACTCACCCCTGGGCCAGGCTCGGCGTCAGCCTTACTATTCCAGGTCAAACCGGGCGCGCCTGATGCCCGCGGCAGCCCGCAGGGCCACCGCCAGCGCCGCTGCCATCACTAGCAGCTCCGCTCCGTTCACCAGGCCGGGCCGGAACGCGGCAGGACCGGCCGACCTGCCCAGCACCCAGCTCGCCGCTCCGGCCAGGAACGCCACTGCCGCGACGCTCGCCGCCGCGGCCAGCCGGGCCTGGTAGCGCATCAGCCCGGGAGACAGCCGCAGCCGGCGCAGCACGAGGACCACGCCGATCACCAGCCCGGCGGCCGCCAGCGGGCTCAGCGCCATCCATGCCAGCTCGGCCGCCGGGAACCGGCCGAGCAGCGCCGGGTGCGCCCAGTACGACGACACCGACAGCGTCGACGCCCAGCCG
>DASPWG010000279.1:0-8221 GCA_035621915.1 Streptosporangiaceae bacterium | reverse complement strand
CGCGCGCTGGTGGTACCCACCGACATCACGGTCGAGGCGGACGCGGAGCGCCTGGCCGAGGCTTCCGTCGCCGAGTTCGGCAAGGTGGACGCGCTCATCCACAACGCGCTGGTAATGCCCCCGATCAAGAACCTCGCGGATGTGGACCTGGACGCGGTCCAGGCGGGCTTCAGCAACAACGTGATCTCCGCGCTGCGGATGACCAGGCTGTTCATCCCCGCGCTGGAGCAGACGCGGGGCGCCGTCGTCGTGGTCAACTCGATGGTGATCAGGTTCTCCCAGCTCGGCATGGGGCCGTACAAGATGGCCAAGTCCGGGCTGCTGGCGATGGCGTCGAGCCTCGCGACGGAGCTGGGCCCGAAGGGCATCCGGGTGAACTCCGTAGCCCCGGGCCACATCTGGGGCGAGTCGCTGAAGTGGTATTTCGGCTACCTGGCGAAAAAGCGCGGTGTGGACCCGGACGAGATCTACGCCGAGACCGCGAAGAACATTGACCTGCTCAGGCTGCCGGAGCCGGACGAGATCGCCGATGCGGTGCTGTTCCTGGCCTCGCCGCTAGCACGCGGCATCACCGGCCAGTGCCTGGACGTCAACTGCGGCGAGTACCACCACCATTAATGGCCGGCACCGATCGCGTTCATGTCGGGACGGTCGAGGACCTGCACGAGTCCGCGAGCCGGCTGACCGGGCTGTCGGACTTCGGGCCGGACGACTATACCGACGGCCTGGCCGTGATCCTGGAGTCGTACGCGCGGGACGCGGGGCTCACCCCGCTCGGGAGCAAGGTCGCCCGTGTCGGCCTGCGCGGAGCGCTGGCTGCGCGGCTGCTGGCCGAAGCGGCGTGGCAGGAGTATCCCGAGCATGCTGGCGTTTCCATCCAAAGGCCGATCTTCGTTACCGGGCTGCCTCGCAGCGGGACCACGGCGCTGCACAGGCTGCTGGCCGCCGACCCTGGTCACCAGGGCCTGGAGCTGTGGCTGGCTGAGATGCCGCAGCCGCGCCCGCCGCGTGATACGTGGGCCGGCAACCCCCTGTTCCAGGCGATCCAGGCCGGCTACGAGCAGCACCACGTCGAGCATCCCGAGTTCATGGGCGTCCACTACATCGCGGCCGACACGGTGGAGGAGTGCTGGCAGCTACTGCGCCAGACGCTGCGCTCGGTGTCCTACGAGTGCCTGGCCCAGCTGCCGACCTACTCGGCCTGGCTTGCGCACCAGGACTGGAACGGCCCGTTCCGCCGGCACCGGCGCTGCCTTCAGCTCATCGGGCTGAACGAGCCGGGCAAGCGGTGGGTGCTGAAGAACCCCAGCCACCTGTTCTCGCTGGACGCGATCATGGCTGTGTACCCGGACGCGCTGGTCATCCAGACGCATCGGGCCCCGCGGGCGGTCATCGGGTCCATGTGCAGCCTTGCCGCGCATGCGACCGAAGGCTGGTCGGACACGTTCCGCGGCGAAGTAATCGGCGCCGGGCAGCTGGAGCTTTGGGCGCGCGGCCTGGAGGAGTTCGCGGCCGCGCGGTCCCGGTACAGCCAGGCCCAGTTCCTCGATGTCGACTACGCCGACTTCACCGCCGATCCGATCGGCACCGTCGAGTTGGTGTACGCGCACTTCGGCCTGCCGTTCAGCGCTGCTGCCGCCGGCGCGGTCCTGGCGCTGCACGCCGAGGCCTCGGCCGGCGATGCCCGCCCCGCCCACCGGTACTCGCTTGCCGACTTCGGGCTGACCGGCGAGCAGGTCGACGAGCGCTTCGGCGGCGACCAGCGCGGCTAGCAGTCGCCTGAGTCGGCTGTCGCGCCCGTCACCGAGACCGCACCGGGGCGGGCGAAAAAGGCAGGCACTGGCAGCTGCCGCGGATGCGGTGACCGGGTCGCCGGCATGGTCATTACCTGGCCGAGGGGAGATCATGGCCGTATCGTGGCAATAACAAGCACGCGGCAACACCCTGGAGGGTGGCGTGAGCAGAGGGCCCCGGCTACGCCGGACGCCGCCGCAGCAGAATCTGGGCATCCTGCGGCCCTATGATCCGTTCGCGCAGTTCCGGCTGCGCAGGAAGGCTCCGCCGCCGCGGCATCACTCCGAGAGCGACTACCGCAACGCCCGGCTTTTTACCGAGTCGCTCAACGTCGGACTGATAATCGTCGGAATCGTCCTGGTAGCGGTGATCGCCCTGCTCGTTGTGCTGCTGCTGCGGAGCCTGTAGAACCGGCGGTGGCGGCCGGCCGGACTGCGGTGCTGCTGCCCGGCGGCTCTCGCAATGGTGAGAGCCCGCTGCTGGCAGCGGCGGGCCGCGTAGTCGCCAGCCGCGGCGGCGACGTCCGCCGGGTCACCTGGACCGGGCGCGAGCACGCCGACTGGCCGGCCTGGCCGTCGGCCAACCCGCAGTTCTCCGGCCCGTTCCGGGCGTGGCTGACTGCGCAAGTGGCCCAGGCTCTGGACGACGTCGTGACGTCCGGCGCGGCGGCACCGGTCGTGATCGGCAAGTCGCTTGGCTCGCTGGCGGCTCGGCTGGCCGTCGGCAGAGGGCTGGCCATGGTGTGGTTCACGCCGGTGCTGACCGACAAGCTGACCGTCTCCGCGCTGCGCGCGGCGGCCGCGCCGTGCCTGCTGGCCGGCGGCACCGCCGACGCGCTCTGGGATGGCCAGGTGGCGAGGTCGGTCACGGCGCATGTCGTCGAGGTGGACGGAGCGGATCACAGCATGGCGGTGCCAGGCGAGCCGTCAGCGTCCGCCGCCACGATCACACGCGTGATGACCGCGCTTGGGCAGTTCCTCGACCGTGAGGTGTGGCGGTAGCGTTCCGGCCCGGCCAAGCCGTCAGCGAGGTGGCTCCAGGAGGACCTTGACCGCGCCCGTCTGCCGGGAGTTCTTCACCGTGAGCACGGCCTTGTCCCATTGCTCGAGCGGGAAGCGGTGAGTGATCACCGGCGTGAGGTCCAGGCCGCCCGCCACGAAGTCGAAGTAGTGCTCCATCGCGTGCTTGCTGACGCCGGCCACCTCCTCGATGCCGAACCCGTTCGAGCCGATGACGCGGATCTCCTTGAAATACAGCGGCGTCCACTCAAAGCGCCTGGGCGGCTCGACGCCGGAGATGACCAGCGTCCCGCCGGTCGCGAGCAGCCGCAGTGAGGTCTCGACGGTCTGCGTAGAGCCGATCGTGTCGATGACCACGGCCGGCCCGTCCTGGAGCCAGTCGCGCCTGCTCCACGGCGTCAGCGGCGTCGCGCCAGATCGGCGCGCGACCTGGGCCACGAGATCGTCGGGCCTGGACGACAGCACGGCATGAGCGCCGAGCCGGGCGGCGAGGTCGGCTTTCGCCCCAGGGCGGGTCACCGCCCAGACCTCCGCAGCCGGGTACAGGTACCGCAGCAGCGCGATCGCGGCGAACGCGAGCGTGCCCGATCCGTAAACCAGGACCGGCTGGCCGTCCGCGGGCGGCGCGAGCAGGATCGAGCGCAGCGAGACGCTGACCGGATCGGCCAGCACCGCGGCGTCGTCCGACAGTGCGTCAGGGATGGCGAACAGCTGACAGGGGTGCGCCGCGAAGCGCTCCGCGTGCGCGCCGGCGGCCGCCGCGCAGTTACCGAGGTGGATGGACACGGGCAGGTCGCCGGAGCGGAAGTTCCGGCACCAGGGGTAGCGGCCCTCCTTGCACGCCTCGCATGGCGGGTCAATGCCGCGCGGCGTGCACGACAGCCACGGGTTCAGCACCACCCGCTGCCCGGTGTCGGCGTGCCGCCCTACCGCCTCGTGCCCGAGCACGTGCGGGAAAGAGACAAGCGCGGTCAGCGGGTTGTCGCGGGCGCCGTTGAGCAGGATCTGCTTCACGTCAGAGCCGCATAGGCCGGAAACGACGGTCTGCACGCGCACCCAGTTGTCGGCCGGAAGCGGTAGTTCATCGATGTCCTCGAGGCGGACCGGCGCCAGCCGGGAGACGAACGCGCGCCTGTCCGCGCGCCCGGCGATGGTCGAGGCCGCCTCGCGGGCGAGGCTGTGCCGGAACACCAGCGCCTTCACGTCGACCTCCGAGGCCGGGCCTGCGTTGACTTGCTCGGTGCGGTTTGGCTCCTGGCGCCACGGTAGATGCCGTCGCGCAGTTCGCCGGCGTAGGCGTCAGCCTCGGGCATGCCGAGCTTGCGGGCAACAGCGATCTCCGCCTCGATGTCGTAGGGGACGCGGGTGAACTGCACCGAGAACGGCGCCGGGTCCTGGCTGCCGGCGGCGCCCTCCAGGACCACGTAGGGAGCGCACGGATCATCCAGCGGGTTGCCGGTGGCGCCGACATTGAACAGCGTCAGGCCGTCGCGCATCTCAAGGTAGGCGGCGTGAATGTCGCCGTACCCAACGACGTCGGGCGTCGCTCCGCTGCCTGCGGCGCCGGCCAGGAAGGGGCCGGTGAACTCGGTGTTGGTGAACATGGCGCGGAACTGCCCGGGCGTGTGGCGCCGCCGCACCCGGACGTGCTCGCCGGCCTGCGAGGCATGGAACAGCCGGATGCGCCTGCCGCTCATCACCAGCTCGAACGTGCCGGGCAGCGCGGCCAGCCAGGCCAGATCGTGGTCGGAGAGGCTGTCCCTGGTCCACTGGCCGATATCGAACGGCAGCCTGGCGTCTCGCGCGATGAAGCTGTCCCAGTTGCCGCGCACGCTGACCTCGCAGGCAGCGCGCGTCAGCCTGATGGCATCCGAGCCGCGCGGGCCCTTCCCGACGACATCGCCGAGGTTGACGATCCTGGTAATGCCGCGCGCCCTGATGTCGGCCAGGACTGCCTCCAGCGCGGTGACGTTGCCGTGCACGTCGGAGATGATCGCTATCTGGTCCGGCATCCGAGCGTCCTCTCTGGGGCAGCGTGCCCGGGCTGACACCGGCGGGGGGCAGGCATGCTTGACATCGTGCCGCAGCGGCACAGAGCCACGATGATGAGGCCATGGAGCCTCAGGTGGCAAGCACGCACGAGATCTGCGTCGATGCCGGCCGCGGCGTGGTCACCAAGAGGTTCCGGTCGCGGGAACGCCGCGAGCCCGAGCGCGAGTGGGCTGCCCTGGAACTGCTGGCGGAGTTCGCGCCCGGGCTGGCTCCCGCGCCGATCCGGGCGCAGCCGCTGGCCGATCCCGCTGTCATCGAGATGTCCTGGCTGCCGGGCGCGCCGCTAGGGGAGACGCGCGTGTCCGCGGCGCAGCGCTACGCGCTCGCGGAAGCGCTGGGATGGCTGTGGGCCGCCGTACCGCCGGTGCGGATCAGCGCGGCGATCGGGTCCGCGCCCAGCCCCTGCTCGTTCACCGGTCAGGTCCGGCTGTCACTGGCTGCGCATCGGGGGCATGGCACCGACCCGGTTGTGGACGCGGCCCTGCAGGCCGGCGCGGACTGGCTCGCCGGCAGCGCCGTTGGCGGGCCGGACGAGCCCGCCATGATCCTGGGGCACGGCGATCCGAACCTTGCCAACTTCCTGTGCGACGGGACGCGGGTCCGCATCGTCGACTTCGAGGACTGCGGGATCAGTGACCGCGCGTTCGAGCTGGCGATCCTGGTCGAGCACATCTCAGCGTGGGCTGAGGCAGGCCTGGATGCCGAGGACTTCCTGGCGCTGTTCGACCTGGCGAGCGCCGAGCTGGGCAGGGTGCGCGAGTTCCGCCGGCTGGCTGCCATGTTCTGGCTACTCAAGCTGTCAGATCCGGCCCGCGCGGCCGCCCGCCGCAGCAGCGGCAACCTGCCGCGCAGGCAGGCCGAGCGGTTGCTGGATGTGCTCGGTTAAGTTGAGACAGGGGGCAGCACTGTGGCTGAGCACACCGCGATCGTGACCGGAGCCAATCACGGCATCGGCGCGGCGACAGCAGCGGCGCTGGCGGGCCGCGGCTGCGCGGTCCTGTGTGCCTTCCTGCGCCTGGACGATCCGGCCGATCCAGGCACGCCGCAGGCCTACCGCGACCACCGGGGCAGGGACGGCGAGGCGGTCGCTGCTGAGATCCGGGCCAGCGGCGGCATGGCGGCGGCGGTGGAGGCTGATCAGTCAGATCCTGTCGTGCCCGCGATGCTGTTCGACACCGCCGAGGCCGAGTTCGGGCCCGTCGACATCCTGGTCAACAACGCGACCGGCTGGCTGGCGGACACCTTCGCGCCGCAGCCGGCCGACAGGCTCGGCAGGTCGCTGCAGCCGGTCACCGCCGTCACCTGGGAGCAGCAGTTCAGGGTGGATGCGATGGCGGCGGCGCTGATGATCAGCGAGTTCGCCAGGCGTCACATTGCGCGCGGCGCAGGGTGGGGCCGCATCATCGGGCTCACCTCCGGCGGCGATCTCGGCTTCCCCGAGGAGGTCTCCTACGGCGCGGCCAAGGCGGCCCAGACGAACTACACCATGTCGGCGGCCCTGGAGCTTGCGCCGTTCGGCGTCACCGCCAACATGGTCTACCCGCCGGTGACCGACACCGGCTGGGTGACCGACCCCGTGCGGCAGGCGGTCGCGGCCAGCCGGGAGCTCATCCACATTGCCAGCCCGGCCGAGGTCGCCGAGGTGATCGCCTACCTCGCCTCGGATGCGGCGGCACTGATCACCGCGAACGTGATCAGGCTTCGGTGACGGGCTAGCACCCGGCCTGTCGGGCCGTGCCGTGCAACGGCCGGCGTGTGGTGGGATGAGCACATGCCCAGTTCAGGGCCGGCCGCGGTAGATGCCTGGGGCGAGGACGACAACGCCGCGCGGTACGGCGAGTTCGCGCGGCTGTACCCGGGCTACCGGGATACGAGCCGTGACCTGATAGCCCTGGCCAGCCCGGCCCGCGAGGCCAGGGTGCTGGACCTGGCATGCGGCACCGGGGCCACGACGGGAGAAATCCTGTCCGTCCTCGGGCCAGCAGGCCGGGTCGTCGCCGTGGACAAGTCGCCAGCCATGCTCAGGGAGGCTGCGGCGTGCATCCAGGATCCCCGCGTACGGTGGGTCCAGGGCGCGGCCGAGGAGGTCGATCACCATCTTGCCGATCCGGTCGAGGTAGCCATCTGCAATTCGGCCATCTGGCAGACCGATCTGGCCGCGACAGCGACGGCCGTCCGCAGCGGGCTGGCGACCGGAGGCCGTTTCGCCTTCAACATCGGGGCCGGTTTCCTCGAGCAGCGTGACGACCCCAACGAACTGGGCGACCTTCCCCTTGCCATGCGGGCGATCGCGGTCAGGGACTACGGCTGGACGGCGCCGGCCGCCGGATCGCGATCGGCGACGAGCGCGCGACCGCGGCTGAGCCGGGAGGCTGTCTGCGGCTGGCTCAGCGCGGCCGGGTTCGAGATCGAGCGCGTCGAGGAACTGAGCTACACCGAGGCGCCGGAGGTCCAGCGTGCGTGGCTCGCCGTTCCCGTCTTCACCAGGAATTACCTTCCCGGCCTGCCTTATCCCGAGCGGATGCGCGTGCTGGCGAAGGCCTACGCGCAGGTCGGCCCTGGCGAGGCCCGGACAGAGCGATGGGTAGCCTTCGCCGCCACGGCCGTGCAAGGCCGGCCATGACCCTGCCTGATCGCATTTTGCATCGGAACGAGGCCATGTCCAGGCTGACCTGGCTGCTAGCTGGACTCGACGGGCAGGAACCGTGGGGCGAGGACGCGGCTGATGTCATCAGCCTGCAAGCTGCCGCCAGAATTCAGCCGGAGCGGCTCGTCGCCAGGATCCGGGAGCTCAGCGCGTCGCACGCTCCGCTTGACCTTGTCGGTCTCGACATCCGCGGCCAGACCGCCAGGGCGCGCATTCGCGATCACGCTGGCACCGTCACCGTCGTGGCGTGCACCGTCGAGGCTGACTCGCCGCACCGCGTCACCTCGGTGATCGTGTCTGGCCTGGTGCCCGACTACCTGGTGCCGCGGCTGCCGATGGACTTCACCGGGTATCCGCTCGCGCGGGCCGCCGGTGACGGGACGCGCCTTGTGGTCTTCTCCGGCGTGCCGGGCACCGGCAAGAGCACGCTGTCCGACGCGGTCGGCCGACGGCTCGGCATCCCGGTGTTCGCCGTCGACTGGCTGCTCGGCTCGCTGACTCCGTTCGGCGGCTACCACATGGACGCGGCGTGGGACATGGGCCCGGAGATGCTGACGACGCTAGCGGTGCGGCAGCTGGCGCTCGGCCAGTCGGCGATCCTCGACTTCCCGACGGAAGACCAGGCCAATCGCACCCGCTGGCGCACCCTGGCCCACCAGGCCGGCGCGGACTTCAAGGTCATCCTGTGCGTCTGCTCCGATCAGCAGGT
>DASPWG010000278.1:0-2643 GCA_035621915.1 Streptosporangiaceae bacterium | reverse complement strand
CGGCCGGCGTCCCGTTCACGCCGATAGCTCAGTCTCCGATCGGTCCGGTGATCGTGTTCCGTGACCCGGACAACATCCAGCTGGAGTTCTTCCTGCCGGCCGGACAATGACCCGTGCGGCGCCGCTGCCGCAAGGCACCGTCGCGCTCTTGTTCACAGACATCGAGGGGTCTACCCGGCTGCTGGAACGCCTCGGCGAGGAGTACGGGGCGGTGCTCGGGCGTCACCGTGACCTGCTCGCTGCTGCGTTCGCCGCCCACGGCGGCGTGGTGGTCGAGACCGAGGGTGACGCCCTGTTCGTAGCGTTCGGCAGGCCGACCGCCGCGGTGGCCGCTGCGGTCGACGGCCAGCGGGCGATCCTCGGGGAGACCTGGCCGCCCGGTGCGCCTGTGCGCGTCCGGATGGGCGTACACTGCGGCGAGGTCGAGCGGGCCGGCCATGGTTACGTGGGGATGGCGGTGCACGTCGCGGCCCGGGTGTCGGCGGCGGCGCATGGCGGGCAGATCCTCATCACCGAGGTAACCGCGCGGCTGGCTGGAGATCCGGACGCGCTGGATCTGGGCCGGCACCGGCTGAAGGATGTCGGTGAGTTCCGCCTGCTGCAGCTGCGGGCTGCTGGCCTGGCCGAGTCGTTCCCGGCGCCCCGGACGCTGTCCGCGCTGCCGAACAACCTGCCGGCCCCGGTGGACTCCTTCGTCGGCCGGCAGATGGAGCTGGCCGAGATCGCCGAAGCGATCCGCGCCGATCGGCTGGTGACGCTGACCGGCCCGGGGGGCAGCGGCAAGACCAGGCTGGCCCTAGAGGTCGCGGCGGCGCTGGTGCCCGCGTTCGCCGACGGCGTCTGGTTCGTCGCGCTGGCCGCCATCGGCGACGGCACGCGCCTGGCCGAAGCCGTGGCCCGGGTGCTGCGGGTCTCCGACGTCGCGGGGGAGGCCATCGCGGATACGCTCGCGAATTGGCTGGGGGACCGTGACCTGCTGCTGATCCTGGACAACTGCGAGCACGTCGTGAACGCGGCCAGGGGACTGTGCCAGCGGCTGCTCCCGGCCTGCGGGCGGCTCCGCATCCTGGCGACCAGCCGGGAGTTCCTGGACGTGCGCGGCGAGCACGCGATGCAGACCCCGCCGCTCGCGCTCCCCGCCGATCCCGCTCTAGCGCCGCTGTCCGATGCGGTGCAGCTGTTCCTGGCCCGGGCCCGGGCCGGGGCACCGTCGTTCCGCCCGGATGACGCGGATCTGGGGACAGTCGTCCAGGTGTGCCGGCGCCTGGACGGTCTGCCGCTGGCCATCGAGCTGGCTGCGGTCCGGCTGCGAGCCATGTCGCTGTCGCAGCTGGCGGCCCGGCTTGATGACCAGTTCTGGCGGCTGACCGCCGGGGGCCGCGCCGAGATCCCCAGGCAGCGCACCCTGGAGACGGTCGTCGCCTGGAGCTATGACCTGCTGAGCGAGCCGGAACAGCACGTGCTGGCGCGGCTGGCGGTGTTCCCTGACCATTTCACCCTGGAGATGGCCGAGGCTGTGGTGTCAGATCCGCCCGTCGACGAGCCCGATGTCCTCGACATCGTGTCCCGCCTGGTCGGCAAGTCCCTGGTGGCTACGGTGAACGCCCCTGACGGGTTGCGGTACCAGCTGCTGGAGATGCTGCGCCAGTACGGGCGGGACCGGCTGACCGAGCGCGGCGACGCGGCCCGGTTCCAGCAGCGGCTGCTCGGCTGGGCGATGTCTGGTATCGAGGAACTCGAGTCGGTCATTCGCACGCCGGCCCAGGACGACGCCCTGCGAGCGGCGACGATTAACGCCGTCACCTACCGCGCCGCGATGGACTGGGCCGCTGCGCACGGGCAGCACCGCGCGGCGCTGCGCATCGCCAGCATGGTGCCGCTGACCCACCACCGGGGGGACAGGAGAGCCGAGATCCTCAAGCAGCTGAGCCAGGCCGACCCGGCGGGACAGCTCGACGACGCGGCGGCGGGCCACGCCTGGGCCGCGGTCAGCAACCTTGCCTTCGAGCAGAACGACTGGCCGCCAGCGCTCCAGGCAGGCGCCAACGCGACCCAGCATTTCCAGGCGGCAGGGCTGCCGCGGCTCGCCGCCTGGGCGCGCTACATCCGAGCGCACTCGGCCTGGGGCGCCGGGCAACTGGCCGAGGTCGACCGTCTCATCGGCGAGGTGGTAGCCAGCTTCCGCCAGGAGCACGACGAGATGGGACTCGGCTACTCCCTTTGGGTGGCCTCGCTGCGCAGCGCCAACCTCGCCGCGGCGAAGGAGATGGCCGGCGAGGCCGATGCTTTGCTGCGGCGGGTGGGAGCCCCGATAGGTGTCGCCCACAACGCTGAGGGGCGCGGCATCATCGCGTTCGAGTCGGGAGAATTCGCCCAGGCTGCGGGTTTCATCACCGACGCGATCGAGATTTTCGCGTCGTACGGCAACATCGGATGCACCGCTCATGCCCTGGAGGCCGCGGCGGTCGTGGTCGGAACGGCGGGCCAGCAGGGCGCTGGCCTGCCCGTCGAACTGCTTGTGGTCGCCGACGAGTTGCGCCGCCAGAGCGGCCAGGGCCACCGCCCATGGGAGATACGCGCCCGGCTCGGGAACCTGGAGGATCACATCGCCGTACCGGGCAGTACGGCGAGCGCCCCGGCAGA
>DASPWG010000277.1:0-2279 GCA_035621915.1 Streptosporangiaceae bacterium | reverse complement strand
GACGGCCAGTGGTACCTGCACCTGTTCGCCGCCGAGCAGCCCGACCTCAACTGGCAGAACCGCGAGGTGCGTGACGATTTCCTGACCACGCTGCGGTTCTGGTCCGACCGCGGCGTCGACGGCTTCCGGGTGGACGTGGCGCACGGCCTGGCCAAGGACCTGGCCGAGCCGCTGCGTGCGCTGTCTGCCGGGCGGCATCCGGCCGCGGAGTGGCCGGGCGAGCCAGGTACCCATCCACTCTGGGACCGGGATGAGGTGCACGACATCTATGCCGAATGGCGGCAGGTGTTCAACGAATACGACCCGCCGCGCGCTGGCGTGGCCGAGGCGTGGGTGCACCGGTCCCGCCGGCCGCGGTACGCCAGCCCCTCCGGCCTCGGCCAGGCCTTCAACTTCGACCTGCTGGAGGCCAACTGGAGCGCGGGGGAGTTCCGGCACGTCATCACCGACAGCCTTGCCGACGCCCAGCGCCACGGTGCGTCGACCACGTGGGTGCTGTCCAACCACGATGTGGTCCGGCACGCCAGCCGCTACGCGCTGCCACCCGAGGACGACGTCCGCATTTCCGCCAACGCCAAGGCCTGGTTGCTCAGCAACGGCACCTTGCATGACCTCGACCGCGAACTCGGGCTGCGGCGCGCTCGCGCGGCCACGCTGCTGATGCTGGCGCTGCCTGGATCGGCGTACCTGTACCAGGGCGAGGAACTCGGCCTGCACGAGGTCGCCGACATTCCCGCCGAGCGCATCCAGGACCCGGCCTTCCAGCGGTCCGGCGGCGCGGAAAAGGGCCGGGACGGATGCCGAGTCCCGCTGCCGTGGACGGCCGAGGGCCCGTCCTTCGGGTTCAGCGGCGCCGCGGCGCACCTGCCGCAGCCAGCGTGGTTCGGGCCGCTCAGCGTCCAGGCGCAGGAGCGCGACCCGGCATCCACCCTCACGATGTACCGGCAGGCGCTCGGCTTGCGGCACCGGCTGCGGGCTGCCGAAAGCCTCTGCTGGATGCCGGTGGCAGACGGGCAGGTCCTGCACTTCAGCCGTCCGGGTGGCTGGCAGTCCGTGACCAACTTCGGGGCCGTGCCCGTTCCGCTGCCGGCCGGGAACGTCATGGTGGCTAGCGGTCCTGTCGATGGCGGCCTGCTACCTCCCGACACCACCGCGTGGCTGATGACCGGAAAGCCCGCGGGCTGAAGCACTCACCCGGACGACCATCCGGTGATGCTAGCCGCCCCCGGCCGCGCGCCTGGCGCCGGGCGGAGGTCAGCCGCGACACCGTCGTAGCGCCCGTCCCGATTGCAGATGACAGCCGTCGGCGTGGCATTCGGAGCATAGACCTCCAGGATGCCCGCGTCGTAGTAGACGCTGACGGGCCCTGCCGGGACCGGGGAGGCCGCCGGCGCGCTGACGGGCAGGTGCGTGGTGAGCGGCCGCTCCCCCTCGTGCACCGCGATGAAGCCGTGGCCGACCTGGATCTCGACGTCGTCACAGTCAATTCCGCGCAGGCGCAGCACGATGGCGCCGGCCTCGGCGCGTGCCGGTGTCAGGAGTATCTCGGCCGCTGACTGCGCCCGGGCGGCGAGCTTCACCGGTAGCATCCCGTTTCCCGCAAATGCCTGGATCGGAAGCTGCTCGCCGCGGGCGCCGCCGAGTTCGCGCGCAGGGCGGCATCGCAGCATCTGGTCTTCCAGGTACAACTCGCGGGGGAGGGACATGACCCCGACCCGGCTGCGGTCCCGGCCGGTCAGCTCGTCGAGGCTCTCGCGCAGCCAGCCGATCCCGATCCGGCGGCCGTCGGCGAGCGCCAGCGACTGCGGCGCGTAGTAGCGGTCGCCGCCGTCGCACCGGCCGGTTGACCGGGGAGCGAACCTGTCGCCGGTGATCTCCCCGGTGATCCAGATCGCGCCCGCAGGGCCGTCGGCGTCGATCACCGAGACGATCACCACGGCCGTGCCGTCCAGCGTGAACACGTCGGGGCATTCCCAGATCTGGCCAGGCAGGCCGTGGTCGGCTGCCGACAAGAAGACCCCCGCGTACTGCCAGCGCCGCAGGTCCTGCGACCGGTACAAGAAGAGCGCACCGCCGGAGCCCGCCAGGCCGCCGCCTATTACCTGGTACCAGGTCGCGCCTGCCCGCCACGCCGTATGGTCGCGGAACGCCAGTACCCCTGGCTCTGGTGGCCAGCTGGCGATCACCGGGTTCGCATCGCTGCGCGACCAGCGGATCAGGTCATGGTCCGCTGCCGTCGCGAGGCACGGAAGTGTCGTCTGCCCGCGCACGCCGGTGTA
>DASPWG010000276.1:0-51993 GCA_035621915.1 Streptosporangiaceae bacterium | reverse complement strand
ACGATCACGCTGCAGAACTACTTCCGGCTCTACGAGAAGCTGTCGGGCATGACCGGCACGGCGCTGACCGAGGCCAACGAGTTCCACCAGACCTACAAGCTCGGCGTGGTGCCCATCCCGACCAACATGCCGATGATCAGGACCGACCAGCCGGACCTGGTGTACCAGACCGAGGAAGCCAAGTGGGATGCCCTGGTCGAGGACATCGTGGAGCGCCACCACAAGGGCCAGCCGGTCCTGGTCGGCACCACCAGCGTGGAGAAATCAGAGCTGGTGTCCAGGCAGCTCAAGCGCAAGGGTGTCCCGCACGAGGTGCTGAACGCCAAGTACCACGAGCGTGAGGCCGCGATCGTGGCGCGGGCGGGCCACAGGGGCGCGGTGACGGTCGCCACCAACATGGCGGGCCGCGGCACCGACATCATGCTCGGCGGGAACCCGGAGTTCCTGGCTGACCAGCAGCTTCACCAGCGCGGGCTGTCGCCGGTGGACACGCCCGAGGACTTCGAGGCCGCCTGGCCCGGCGCGGTGGAAAAGGCCCGCAAGGCCGTGGCCGAGGAGCACGAGGAGGTCGTGGAACTTGGCGGCCTGTACGTGCTCGGCACCGAACGGCACGAGGCGCGCCGGATCGACAACCAGCTACGCGGCCGGTCCGGCCGTCAGGGCGACCCCGGCGAGTCGCGGTTCTACCTGTCCCTCGAGGACGACCTGATGGTCAGGTTCAACGGCGACAAGATCGCGCACCTCATGCAGCTGCTCAAGACGCCACCGGACATGCCGCTTGAGTCCAAGCCGGTCAGCCGGGCGATTCGGTCCGCCCAGTCGAACGTCGAGTCGCTGAACTTCGAGATCCGCAAGGACGTGCTCAAGTACGACGACGTGATGAACCGCCAGCGCAAGGTCGTCTACGACGAGCGGCGCAGCGTGCTGGAGGGCGCCGACCTCAAGGAGCAGATACTCGGCATGGTCGATGACGTCAGCGCCGACTACGTGAGGGGCGAGACGGCCGACGGCTTCCCTGAGGAGTGGGACCTCGACAAGCTATGGCGGGCGCTGCGGCAGCTGTACCCGATCGCCATCACCGTGGTCGGGCTGCTCGAGGACGCCGAGGGCGAACGGTCGCACCTGAGCAGGGAGCTGATCACCGCGACGGTGCAGGCCGACGCCCACACGGCGTACGAGCGCCGTGAGGAGGACTTGACACCCGATGTGATGCGCGAGTTCGAGCGCCGGGTGGTGCTGTCCGTGCTTGACCGCAAGTGGCGGGAGCACCTGTACGAGATGGACTACCTGCGTGAGGGCGTCAGCCTGCGCGGTTACGGGCAGCGCGACCCGCTGATCGAGTATCAGCGCGAGGGCTACGACATGTTCACCGCGATGATGGACGGGATCAAGGAAGAGTCCGTCGAGACGATGTTCAACCTGCAGGTGCAGCAGCAGGTGGACCCGATCATCGAGGAGGACGGAGCCGCGCCGGCGGCTGGCGGGTTCGCGGTGGTGCAACCCCCGGTCCGGCAGGCGCCGGTCCAGCCGGCCCAGCCGGCCCAGCCCCGTCACCAGGCCCAGCCCCGTCACCAGCCGCAGCATCGCCAGCAGCCGCAGCGGCGTCAGCCGGGGCAGCCCGCTCCGCAGCCGGTCGGCGCCGGGGCGGATGAGGGCGACGCACTGCCGCCCGCGCTGGCGCGCGGCCTGTCGCGCCCCAGGCGCACCGGGCAGCTGAGCTACAGCGCGCCGAACGAGGACGCCACCGGGCAGGCAGAGCACAAGACCACGACGGCCGGCGCGGCTGCAGAGTACGCCAACGTGGGCAGGAACGCGCCGTGCCCCTGCGGCTCAGGCCGCAAGTTCAAGCAGTGCCACGGTGATCCTCGTAGCCGCTGATTAGGAAGGAAACGCGGCAGCCATCCGCGACCCGCCGGCCGCCGCTTCGCGGTCGCAGGTGGCCGGCCGGGGGACGCGGTGCCTGGCCGGCAGTGAGCCGGCCCGCCATGGTTCCCTGGTGCCAGCCGCGCCGCCGTCACGGCGGCGCGGCTCAGGCCGACTCGATCTCCGTGCAGCGCCAGTGCTCACCAGGTTCCTCGATGCGTTCCAGCCGCAGCGCCAGGACTCGCACCCGCGGGCCGAATCCCACGACGGCGGTGAGCTCCAGCACGTCGCAGGCGGGCGCCGAGGTCATGAGCCGGCGCAGGCGCGGCCGCTGGCCCGTCGCCAGCAGCGGGCCGAGCTGGCGGATCCGCTTCCTGGCCTGCTCGGTTGTCCACGGGGTGAGCTGCTGCGCGGGCCTGGATCCGGCCAGTGCCTCGGCCAGCGCCTGCGCGAACTGGCCAGGCCAGCCGCCAGGGCCTGGCGCGGCCCTGGCTGACCAGCCGGCCACTTCTGGCTGTCTTCGAGGCGTATCGGCCTGGTCTGGCGGCCCCGCCGGCGGCCCGCCGGGCAGGCAGCTTGCGGCGCCCGGCAAGCCAGCGTCCTCGCCGTCGTAGGGTGGCGCGGCGTCGGGAACCGGCACCTGCCGGATGGCGGCCGGATCCGGTAACGGGCCCGGCCTGGCTGCGGAGCGCTCCGCGGGCAGTGCCGGGGCACCGGACCTGGCGGGCGCCTGGAGTGTGTGCGAGGGTAATCCGGGAGGCGGGTTCGGCTGCATGTCTGGAGTTGTACTCGGTCCGTGTGACATTTCCGGCACCGGAATGCCTGCGCTGCCTGGCTGGTTCTTGCTAGACACGGGGAAGCAGCCCCGCGCACCCACGAAGACCGCGGACGCCGGCCACGCCGGGTCCGAAGAGCTAGGGCTCAGGCCAGCCTGGGCCCCACCTGGAGATCGCAGTGTCATTGCCACCACTCGTGGAGCCGGCCGCAGACCTGACCGTTGATGAGGTCAGGCGCTACTCCCGGCACCTGATCATCCCGGAGATCGGAATGACCGGGCAGAAGCGGCTGAAGAACGCAAAGGTGCTGTGCGTTGGCGCCGGCGGCCTGGGCTCGCCTGCCCTGCTCTACCTGGCGGCGGCGGGCGTGGGCACGCTCGGCATCATCGACTTCGACGTAGTCGACGAGTCCAACCTGCAGCGGCAGATCATCCACGGTCAGTCCGACGTGGGGCGGCCCAAGGCCGAGTCAGCCAGGGACAGCGTCAGGGAAGTCAACCCCTACGTCAACGTGGTGCTCTTCGAGGAGGCGCTCAGCGTCGACAACGCGATGGAGATCTTCTCTCAGTTCGACCTGATAGTGGATGGTACGGATAATTTTGCCACCCGGTACCTGGTGAACGACGCCTGCGTGCTGCTCGGCAAGCCTTACGTCTGGGGCTCGATCTTCCGGTTTGATGGCCAGGCCAGCGTGTTCTGGGCCGAGCACGGTCCGTGCTACCGCTGCCTGTACCCGGACCCGCCGCCACCGGGCATGGTGCCCTCGTGCGCGGAGGGCGGCGTCCTTGGCGTCCTGTGCGCCTCCATCGGCTCGATCCAGGTCACCGAGGCGATCAAGCTCATCACCGGCGTGGGCGATAGCCTGGCGGGCCGGCTGATGATCTACGACGCCCTGGAGATGAGCTACCGGACGGTCCGGGTCCGCAAGGACCCTGAGTGCGTGATCTGCGGCAAGAACCCGACGATCACTGAGCTGATCGATTACGACGCGTTCTGCGGCGTGGTGTCCGAGGACGCGCAGCAGGCCGCATCCGGGTCGACTATCACCGCGACCGAGCTGAAGCGGATGCTGGACGAGGGTGACGACATCTTCCTGGTGGACGTGCGGGAGCCCAACGAGTACGAGATCGTGTCGATTCCCGGCTCTGTCCTGATCCCCAAGGACCAGTTCCTCACCGGTGCCGCTCTGGAGCGCCTGCCGCAGGACAAGCGCGTCGTGCTGCACTGCAAGAGCGGCGCGCGCAGTTCGGAGTGCCTTGCCGTGGTGAAGAACGCAGGCTTCTCTGACGCGGTCCACGTTGGCGGCGGCGTGCTGGCCTGGGTGAACCAGGTCGATCCGAGCCTGCCCAGCTACTGACCCGCCCCGGTCGCCTGGGGCGCGCTGCCTGACAGGCACCAGAGCGCTCAGTCAGGCCGTAGGCTTCCGGTGTGACGTGGCAGCCGGAGCCGACCGACAGCGGCCCAGATTTGCCCGGCCAGCCTGAGCCAGGGCGTCAGCGCCGGCGGTCATGGGTGGCGGTCATCGCAGTCCTGACTGTGGGACTGCTCGGGCTGGCAGCAGGGGCAGCGGGCGCCGCCCACGAGGTGCTGCCGCGCCAGTTCTCGGCGGCGCAGCAGCAGCAGATCATGACATGGGAGATGTCCAGGCGGTGGCGCGCGGACTCAGCCGGGCAGATCTTCCCCGCCGCGATCGTGTACCAGGTACCGGCCCAGGCGCTCTACGCGACCCAGAACCTGCAGCTGAGCGCGAGCAGGCTCGGCATCGCCCCGCAGGGCAACTGCAGCACCGATGTCACCGCCGCGGCGGCACGGGTCCTGGCGGCGGGTCGCTGCATCGCGGTACTGCGCGCTACCTACGCGGATGCCTCGCAGAGCATGGTCGTGACCCTCGGAGTCGCGGTACTGCCCGATATCACGCTCGCATCCGTGACCTGGCGGCGGCTGATGGAGGCTGACCGCGGCCTGGCGCTGTCGGTCGAGCCCTTCCCGGTACCAGGCACCGAGGCCGCGAGATTCCACGACAGGCAGCGGCAGCTCAGCGTCGCGGTCTGGGACGGCCCTTACGTGGTCATGTCAGTGGCCGCCTTCACCGACGGCAGGCCGCACCTGCAGCTGAGTAGCGACTCCTACTACGACCAGGAGATGACCAGCCTGGCACAAGGGCTGGCCGACTCGATCGCGAGGCACATCGGCGTGCGGCCGCCCGTGCCCAGGTGCCCTGGTACGCCCGGATGCTAGCCGCCGCTCGCCGTCGTCGGGGCCGGCCTCGCCCGGCCTTCCTGCCCCGCCAGGCCGGCCCTCTCAGGCGCCGGCTGGCCGGCCTCACTGCCTTGCTGGCCGGCCTGCTGGGCTCCGCGGTGCTGCTGGCACCGCCGGCCGGCGCGGATGCGGTCAGGCAGAGCCAGATGTGGGTTCTCGACGCGCTGAACGTCCAGCCTGCCTGGGCGGTCACCCAGGGCCAGGGCGTCGTCGTGGCTGTCATCGACAGCGGCGTCGACCCGGACGTCTCCGATCTCGTCGGCTCGGTGATCACCGGCCCCGACCTGACGGGCGTGCACACGTCGCCGGCGAACCCGAACTGGGGAGTGCACGGCACGTGGATGGCATCGCTGATCGTCGGACACGGCCACGCAGGCGGCGGCAGCGGCATCATCGGCGTCGCGCCCAAGGCCAGGGTGCTGTCGATCAGGGTGATCACCGACAAGGGCGACCCGAACTACGCGGCCTACGAGCACGAGTCGGCGAGCCAGAGCCAGGGCGAGCTTGCCAGTGCCATCCGCTATGCGGTCAGTCACGGCGCCAGCGTGATCAGCATGTCGCTGGGCTACAGCCTGCAGAGCGAGATCGTCCGGGAAGCTCTCCAGGACGCCTATGACCATAACGTCGTGGTAGTCGCCTCAGCCGGGAACTCCGAGGTCCTTGCCAGCCCGAAGACCGCCGGGCAGGCTCCTTACTCGTTCCCCGCCGACTACCCGGGAGTGCTCAGCGTCGCGGCCGTCTCGCAGGGCGGCCAGCCTGCCTCCTATTCCAGCAACAACCTGTCTGTTCAGGTCGCCGCCCCCGGTTCGCTGGTGCCCGCGCAGGGCCGGGACGGAAAGTACTGGCTGGTCACCGGGACCAGCCCGGCGTGCGCGCTGACCGCAGGCGTCGCGGCGCTGATCAAGGCCAAGTACCCGGCGCTGACCGATGCCGAGGTGATCTCGGCAATCACCAGCAGCACAACGCCGGCCAGCAGGCCTGCGGGCGGGTATGACGATCAGGTCGGCTTCGGGGAGGTCAACGCGGGCGCGGCCATGACCGTGGCGTCCCGGCTCGGGGCTGACCGCCCGCCCGCCGGCGTGCCGGCTGGTGCTCACTTCGGCGGCGGCACGGCGGCCATCCCCGCGCCGCCGGTGACGCCGCGCGGCCGGGCATTGCTGGCGATCTACTGCCTGCTCGGGGCGATCAGCCTGCTGGTGGTGGGCATGGCGGTCTCACGCGTCTTCGCGCTGCGCGATCTCGGGCGTGCCGACACGGCGATGGCGGCCGAGCCGCGGGCTGGTCCGGTCATGCCCCGGATCGCGACTGGGCCGGCCGGGCGGCACGCGGCGCCGCGCGGGCGGCCGGAGGGCGAGACGGCGGCGGCTGGCGGGGACGAGAGTTGACGCGGGCGCGGCTGGCCGGCGCCGACGAGGCAGACGACTACGCAGCGCAGGTACTTGACGTCGTCGACTCGATCCCGCCGGGGCAGGTCATGTCGTACGGCGACATAGCCGAGTTCCTCGGCCAGGGCGGGCCGCGGCAGGTCGGCCGGGTACTGGCCCTGTGGGGCGGCGCGGTGGCCTGGTGGCGCGTGGTGCACGCTGATGGCTCGCTGCTGGCCGGGCATGAGCGCGCGGCGCTGGCGCACTACAGGGCCGAGGGCACGCCGCTGCGATACCCGGCCGCGGACGGGTCGCCGAGAATCGACATGCGCCGCGCGAGGCGGACGGAGGCCTGACCGCCGGCCCGCGCGTTTTGCCAGGCTAGGACCGGCTGCCCGGCCAATTGACCGCGTTAGCGCCGCCGTTGTCACTGCCGTCTGCTGGAATGCATCGCGAGATGGAAACCGCACAGCCCGCGTACCGCCTCGTCCGGGAAGCCGGGCAGGCAGCACCCGCCGCGCCTGACCTTGATGCCGCGCAGCAGCGGGTCGTGGCGCATGCCGGCGGCCCGCTGCTCGTGCTGGCCGGGCCGGGCACCGGCAAGACGACGACCATCGTCGAGTCGGTGGTGGATCGGGTCGCGCGCCGCGGCATCGACCCCGCCCGCATCCTGGTCCTCACCTTCAGCCGCAAGGCGGCCGAGGAACTGCGCGAGCGCATCGCGCTGCGGCTTGATCGCACCCTGCGGCAGCCGCTGGCCATGACCTTCCACAGCTATGCATTCGCCCTGGTCCGCCGTGAGTTCGTGCTGGCAGGCGAGCAGCCTCCGAGCCTGCTTTCCGGCCCTGAGCAGCTGCTTGAGGTTCGCAGGCTGCTGCGCGGCGAGGCGAGCGACGGGAGCTCCGGCTGGCCAGAGCGGCTGCGCGCCGCGGTCGGCACCAGGGGGTTCGCGGTGGAGCTGCGCGACTTCCTGCTGCGCGCCGCCGAGCGGGGCCTCGACGGCCACGGCCTGGCAGAGCTCGGCCGCCTGCACCGGCGTGACGACTGGCAGGCTGCGGGCCGGTTCCTTGATTCGTACGCGGCCAGGTTCGACCTCGCACCGGTGCCGGCTTACGACTACGCCGAGATCGTCAGGATCGCCGGCACTCTGCTGCGCCGCGGCGCAGTGCGAGCGCGCGAGCGCGACGCCTACGACGTGGTGTTCGTGGATGAGTACCAGGACACCGACCCGGCCCAGGAGGAGCTCCTGGTCCAGCTCGCCGGCGATGGCCGCGAGCTGGTCGCGGTCGGCGATCCGGACCAGTCCATCTACGCGTTCCGCGGCGCCGACGTGGATGCGATCCGGAGGTTCGCCGGCGCCTTCCGAGCACCGGACGGGAGCCCGGCGGCGGTCGCGGCGCTGCGGACGTGCCGCCGAAGCGGGCCGGAGCTGCTGGCGGCGTCGCGGCGCATCGCGGTCAGGCTGCCGGTCGGGCTCGGCCGGGGCGATGCGCGCGACCACCGGGCGCTGCGGGCGGTCGCGTCAGCCAGCCCCGGCGCGGCCAGGATCGTCATCGCTGGCAGTGCCAGCCAGGAAGCGGCGCTGATCGCCGACACGCTGCGCCGGGCGCACCTGATGGACGGCGTTCCCTGGTCGCAGATGGCCGTGCTGGTTCGGTCGGCCGTCCGCCAGGTCCCGGTGCTGCAGCGGGCGCTGACGGCGGCCGGGGTGCCAGTGGCGGTGGCCGGAGACGAGCTGCCGTTCGCCGCCGAGCCTGCCACCCGCCCGCTGCTGCTGCTGATCGGCTGCGCGGTCCGGCCGGAGACGCTGGACGAGCAGGCGGCCGTCGAGCTGCTGACCGGGCCGCTTGGCGGCACTGACGCGCTCGGCCTGCGCCGGCTGCGCCGGGTGCTGCAGGCGGCCGCCCGGGCCGCCGGCCAGCCGCCTGCCGAGGAGCCGCTGGCCGCCGCGCTGCGTGATCCGCGTGAGCTGGTTCAGGCCGGCTGGCCGTCCTGGAGCGGCGATCCTGAGCTGGCCGCGCCGCTGCGGACGGGCGACGACGGGGCGGGCGCTGGCGAGCTCGCCGGCCAGCGCCGTGAGCGGGGTGCCGCGCACGAGGAGCACGGGGCGATCGGCGCGGCGCTGCGCGCGGCCCGCCGGATCGCCAGGCTGCTGGACACCGCGCGGGCCGCGGCGGGCAGCGGTACGCCGCACGACGTGCTGTGGGCAGTCTGGGAAGCCTCCGGGCTTGCCGCGCGGTGGCAGGCGGCCAGCGCCGCAGGTGGCAGCCGCGGGGCAGTCGCGGACTCCGACCTGGACGCCGTGGTGGCGCTGTTCGACGCGGCAGCCAGGTTCACGGCCCGGCTGCCCCAGGGGTCGGCGCTGCTGTTTCTCGACAGCCTGTCCGGCCAGGAGATCGCCGGGGACACGCTCGCCGCGCGAGCGCCCCGCGGCGACAGCGTCGCCGTGCTGACCGCGCATAAGTCCAAGGGCCTGGAATGGGACCTGGTCGTGGTGGCCGGCGTTCAGGAAGGAACGTGGCCCGACCTGCGCCAGCGAGGCTCCCTGCTCGGCATGGACGAGCTCGTCGACGTGATCGCCGGGCGCGACGCAGGCGCTGCCGACAGCGCCGCGCTCGCGGCCAGTGCCAGGCTCCTGGCCGAGGAGCGCCGCCTCTTCTACGTCGCGGTGACCAGGGCCCGCACGGCGCTGATGGTGACGGCGGTCGGCGCCGACGACACCGAGGAACGCCCCTCGAGGTTCCTGGCCGAGCTAGCCGGCGATGACATCGACATCGAGCACGTCAGCCTCAGCGGACACAGGTGGCTGTCGTTGCCTGCCCTGACGGCCGACCTGCGCAGGGCAGCGGCCGACGCCAGCCTGCCGCGGCAGGTCCGCTCGGCCGCCGCGGCGCAGCTCGCCAGGCTGGCCGCCGCCGGAGTACGCGGCGCCAGCCCCCGGCACTGGTACGCGCTCACCGAGCTGACCGCGGCAGGCGAGCGGCTGCCCGTGCTGAGCATCTCCCCCTCGCGGATGGAGTCCTTCACCCGGTGCGGGCTGCGGTGGCTGCTGGAGGCCGCGGTCGGAGCCGGAGCACCGGGCACCGCCCAGCACCTGGGCATTGTGATCCACGCGGCAGCGGCGCTGGCGGGAGACGGAGCCGACGATGGCGAGATTGCCAAGCGCATCGACGAGCTGTGGCAGCACCTGGACTTCGGCAGCTCCTGGTACAGCGCCCGGCAGCGCAGGCAGGCCGAGCAGATGGTGCGCAAGTTCCTTGCCTGGCACCAGAACAATCCCCGTGACCTGGTCGCGGTGGAGCACGAACTGCGGGCGCGCATCGGCGACATCACGATTACCGGCCGCGTGGACCGGCTCGAGCGTGACGAGGACGGCGCCGCGGTCGTCGTGGATCTCAAGACCGGGACGAAGCCGTCCGACGGTGACCTGGACCGCAACCCGCAGCTCGGCGTGTACCAGCTCGCGGTCCTGCTGGGTGCCTTCGAGGAGCTTGGCCTGACCGAGCCGGGCGGCGCCGAGCTGGTCCAGGTGGGCAAGGCGGCGCTCAGCGCCAGCGTGCGCGTCCAGGCGCAGCGCAGCCTGCGCCAGGATTCCGATCCGCAGTGGGCGCAGCGGCTGGTCGAGACCGTCGCCGAGGGGATGGCCGGGCCGGTTTTCACCGCCACGGCCAACCCCGGCTGCCGGGTCTGCCCGGTGGCGTCCTCGTGCCCGGTCGACGAGCGGGGCGGGCAGGTGACGCCGTGAGCACCCCGCAGGTCCGCTACAGCCCGGCGCAGCTGGCCCGGATGCTCGGCGCCCCGCAGCCCACGGCGGAGCAGGCCGCGGTGATCGGCGCGCCGCTGCAGCCGGTGGCCGTCATCGCCGGCGCCGGGTCAGGCAAGAGCGAGACCATGGCCGCGCGGCTGGTCTGGCTGGTCGCCAACCAGCTCGTGGCACCGGAGCGGGTGCTGGGCCTGACCTTCACCCGCAAGGCCGCGGCGGAGCTGGCCGAGCGGGTGCGGGTCCGGCTGGACGGCCTGCGCCGGGCCGGGCTGCCGTTGGCCTGGCCGGCAACGGACCCGGCGTCCGGCAGTTCGCCGTCGGCCCAGGGCGTGCGCCCGGAGAACGGCGGGCTCGGGCCCGGTGCGCGCACCGCGGCCGCGGGCACGGACGGCGCCGATGCCCAGGAGGCGCTCGGCGGCGAGCCGGTCATCTCGACCTACCACGCCTACGCCGGACGTCTGGTGGGCGATCACGCGCTGCGCGAGGGCCTGGAGCCGTCGCTGCGGCTGATCACCCCGGCGGTCTGCTGGCAGCTCGCCGCCAGGGTCGTCGGCGCCTACGACGGCCCGATGGACGCCACCGAGTGGACACCGGCGACGGTGACCGAGGCCGTGCTCTCGCTGGCCGGGGAGCTGTCGGAGCACCTGCGCGGGCCGGGCGACGTGACTGCCGCCGGCCGCTGGGTCGACCAGGCCGCCGCGGCCCTGCAGGGCAAGGCTCCCAGGGCAGTCACGGATGTGCTGAAGACGCAGCGGGCCCGCGAGCAGATGCTCCCGCTGGTCGCCGGCTACGCGGCGGCCAAGGCCGCCCGGGAGGTGATCGACTACGGCGACCAGATGGCGATCGCCGCCCGGATCGCCACCCGCCATCCGGCGGTGGGCCAGGCCGAGCGGGCGCGTTACCAGGTGGTGCTCCTGGATGAGTACCAGGACACCTCGCACGCGCAGCTCGTGCTGCTGCGCGCGCTGTTCGGGACCGGCCACCCGGTCACGGCAGTCGGCGATCCATGCCAGTCGATCTACGGCTGGCGCGGGGCCAGCGCCGGCAACCTGCGCAGGTTCCCCGCCGACTTCCGGGACAGCCACGGCAGCCCAGCCGCCGTCCAGCTGCTGTCCACCAGTTTCCGGAACACCGGCCGCGTGCTCGCCGCGGCGGGCAGGATCCAGGAGGAACTGCGCGCGGCGGCGCCGGACGTGCCCCTGCTCGTCGCGCCGCCCGGCCGGGCCGGCCGCGGCCAGGTGCGATGCGGTCTGCTGGAGTCGGCGGCCGCGGAAGCGGCGTGGGTTGCCGACCAGGTGTCGGGCCTGCTGGACCTGGCGCCTGGCCTGGCACCCGACGGCCGGCCCTGGCCCGACGGCGGCCAGGAGCGGGTCAGGCCGCGTGACATTGCGGTGCTGTGCCGCAAGCGCAGCCAGTTCGCGGTAGTGCGGGCAGCGCTCGAGGCGCGCGGCGTGCCGGTGGAGGTCGTCGGGCTCGGCGGCCTGCTCACCGTCCCCGAGGTCGCCGACATCGTGGCCACCTTGCAGGTCCTGCACGACCCGACCGCGTCCGGCGCGCTCGCGCGGCTGCTGACGTCCCCGCGGTGCCGGATCGGGCCCGCTGACCTGGTCGCCCTCGGCCGCCGGGCGCGTTCCCTGGCCAGCGCCGGCCAGGGTGACACGGCCGCAGCGCGCGACGGCGCGGTCGTCGACGACGTGTTCAGGGACCTCACCAGGGATCCCGGCAGCCTGGTGGAGGCACTGGATGATCTCGGCAGCGCGGCGGCCTACTCCTTCGCCGGATACGCCAGGCTGGCGGCGCTCGGCGCCGAGCTGCGCGCGCTGCGCGGGCACACCGCCCGGCCGCTGGCCGAGCTGGTGACAGAGGTCGAGCGAACGCTGGGGCTGGACATCGAGGTAGCGTCCAGGCCGGGCGCCGACCCGGCGGCCGCGCGCGCCGACCTGGACGCGTTCGCCGACGCCGCGGCGGCGTTTGCGGGTGACGCGCAGGAGCCGACGCTCGGCGCGTTCCTGGCTTACCTCGCCGCCGCCGAGAGCGAGGAGTTCGGGCTGGAGGCCGGGCAGGTCGGCGAGACCGACTCGGTGAAGCTCGCCACCGTGCACGCGGCCAAGGGGCTGCAGTGGCCGGCTGTGTTCGTGCCCGGCCTGGCCGACGGCCCGCAGCGGCACCTGTTCCCCGCCAGGCCGCGGGTCTCGACCCGGTGGACCGACAACGCCAGGCTGGTGCCGTTCAGCCTCAGGGGCGATGCCGCGGACCTGCCCGCGCTGGACGGGCTCACGCCGCCGCAGCTGGCCGCATTCGGTACCGCGTGCGCGGCGCGGGATCTGGCCGAGGAGCGCCGGCTGGCTTACGTGGCCGCCACCAGGGCGTCCTACTTCCTCGGCTGCAGCGGCTACTGGTGGGCCGACGGGCCGTCCCGGCTCGGGCCCTCGCAGTTCCTGGCCGACGTGCGGGCGGCGTGCGAGGACGGCGCGGGCGAGGTGGACATATGGCACCCCGAGCCGGAGCCAGATGCGGTGAACCCGGCGCTGGCCGAGCCGGCCACGGCGATCTGGCCGGCCGCGGCAGCGGCCGGCGCCAGGCATGACGCGATACGCGAGGCAGCGGCAATGGTGGACGCCGCGAGCCGCGAGCTTGCCGCGGCTGGCCCGCCAGGGACGCCGGCCGGCAGGTCAAGGCCGGCCTCCCGCCGGGCCCGTTCCGGCGCCGGCCCCGGCCAGGCCGCGGCCATGCGCGGGGGACCGGCTGGGGGCGATCCCGTTTCCGTCATGAAGGCGATGACCCAGGAGGAGCTGCCATTCGCTGACGTGGCTGATCCGTACGCGCAGCTGATGTCGGCGTGGGAGCGGGACACCGACCTGCTGCTTGCCGAGCGGGAGCGGCGCCAGGCCGGTCAGGCCGTCCTCGTCGGCCTGCCGCGGCGGCTGCCGGTGTCGGCGCTCGTGACGCTGGCGAGGGACCCGGCCGGGCTGGCGCAGCAGGTGCGGCGGCCGATGCCACGCCCGCCGGCGCCGCAGGCCAGCCGCGGGACTGCCTTCCATCTGTGGCTGGAGGAGCGGTTCGGCCAGGCGCAGCTGATCGACGCCGACGACCTGCCCGGCGCGGCCGACGACCGGCAGGCGACAGCGGACGACCCCGAGCTGGCCGAGCTGAAGGCGGCGTTCGAGGCAGGCGAGTGGGCGCGCCGGTGGCCGTCGGAGGTGGAGGTGGCGTTCGAGACGGTGGTCGGTGACCGGCTCGTGCGCGGCCGGATCGACGCGGTCTTCGCCGACGATCCGCGCGGCGGATATGACGTGGTGGACTGGAAGACCGGGCGGCAGCCGGCCTCTGCGGCCGAGAAGCAGGCGGTCGCCGTGCAGCTGGCGGCCTACCGGCTGGCCTGGGCGGCGCTGGCCGGGGTGGGCGTGGACACGGTGCGCGCGGCGTTCTACTACGTGCGGGACGATGCGACGGTGCGCCCTGCCGATCTCCTCGACGCCGCCGGGCTTGCCGCTCTCATCGACGCAGGACTGGTCACGCCCTGACCGCCACCCCGCGGGCGTGCGGCGTGGTCGGCCAGGGCAGCCGCGACTCGGGCAGCCGGTAGCGATTGAGCTCGGTGACGCGGAATCCTGCCGCGCTGATCGCGGCCACCGTGTCCCGGCCGGCGTGGCAGCCGCCGAAGCACGCTGGCCAGATGGTGGCGTCGGCCAGCCGCTGGATGCGCCGCTGACCCGGCGACTGCGCCGCGACGTGCTCCATGAAGCGCAGCTCGCCGCCGGGGCGCAGCACCCGGTGCATCTCGCCCAGTGCCCGCGCCTGGTCTGGTACCGAGCACAGCATGAGCGAGGCCACGACCGCATCGAACGTGCCGTCCGCGGCCGGAAGCCGTTCGGCCGTGCCGTCGCGCACCGTGATCAGCACCGGCGACCGGGCAGCCTTGCGCTCGGCGATGCCGCGCAGGTACGGTTCCGGCTCCACGGCCAGCACGCTGCTGACCGACTCGGGGTAGTGGCCGAAGTTCAGCCCGTTGCCAGCGCCGACCTCGAGCACCGCGCCGGACAGCCCGGCGAGCAGTTTCTCCCGGTGCTCGCCAACGCCCGCGTGCTCCATGCCCGCGCTCAGCCGTGCGTAGACGCGAGCGAAGAGCGGGTGACGGATCTGCGCGGCTGGCATGGGTCTCCCTCGGCTGGCGGGCAGCTAGGTGCATGTGTCCTCCGGGCGGACCCAGCCGCGATTGCCCTCCCATTGTTCCCCGCCCGCCACGGCGCGCCCAGCCAGCACGGAGCGCGGCCTGCAGGATCTCTAAGCGCCACTGGGTAGGATGCCGGGGTCGGAGGATGGGAGGGCACCGGTGACCGAACGACGTGTGGCCATGAGCGACGGCATTGCGGAGCGTGTCGTCCGCCGGGCCATCTCGCATCTCGCGAACTCATACGCGCACTCGCCTGCGCGGGCGAGCGCAGCCAAGGACATGCTGGTCCGGGCGTTCGAGGGCAAAAGCGAGGAAGCGGACGAAGTCGATGGCTACGCCGCCGCGCTGGCGGTGGCGGCACTTGCGCACGGCGTCGAGGCGGAGGTCGGCCAGGGGCTCGACTGGCTCGCGGTGGCCGCGCTGCAGGAGTGGGACTTCCACCACCCCGAGAACCCCATCTAGATCGCTTGCGGGTCAGCGGGGCACGATGCTGGCTCCCGAGCGCTGCACCATCTCCTGCAGCGCGGCCACGTGCTCCTCGAACGCGCGGCGCCCGGCCGATGTCAGCCGCGCTGACGTGCGCGGCCGCTTGCCGACGAAGCCGCGCCGGATTTCCAGGTAGCCGGACTGCTCCAGCGTGGCGAGCTGCTTGGACAGGGCAGAGTCCGACATCCCGATCGTGTCGCGGATGAACTTGAAATCGGCCCACTCCGAGGCAGCTAGCAAGGACACGATCGCGAGCCGGGTAGGTGCGTGGATCAGCTCGTCGAACCTGGCTGCGCTCATCGCGGCAAGCCTGCTCGATTGCCGAGCATGATCCGGTTAAGCGCGCGCATGAGGACCGGGCCGCCGGTTCCCATCGCCAGGCCGCCCGCAGTGCAGGCCAGCGTCGCCGGGTAGGGCACGCCAGCCGCGCGCAGCGCGAATGCGATGCCCAGCGTGCATCCGACGATCAGTGCCGTGAAGCCCAGGATCGCCGCGACACCGCGGCCGTCCAGCAGTCCGTTGCGCAGCCTGGCGGCCCGGACCTGGCCGCGTACCGCGACGCCGGTGGCTGCCAGCAGGCCGATCACGAAGACCGGGATGGTGACGCCGAGCGCGAGCGGGGTGCGGTTGTCGACGCCAACGGCGAGGACCACCATCAGTGCACCTACGGCCCACCAGTACCACGCGGGGACAGTAGCGACATCGATGACCTGCTGCTGGCGCGCGCGGATCTCGGCGAGCGCCTCGGCGGCCTCGGCGGGGCCCAGTTCGTCATGCATGACCCTCTCCAGTCTCATCCCAGCTAAGAAATTACTTGCCTACGAGGAAAGTAAACCTCTCGCTTTCCCAGAAGGCAAGTACTTTCTTAGCTGGCTTGCAGGCGAACGCGGGTGACTACCCGGTTCACCCCGCTGCGTGCACTACCCGGCGGCGAGGTGGCGCTCCACCGAGGCGACCTTGGACTCCAGCCCGCCGGTCACGCCGGGGCGGATGTCGGCCTTGAGCGTGACGCTCACCCGCGGCGCCCGCGCGGCGACCGCGTCGACCGCGCCCTTGACGACGGCCATCACCTCGTCCCAGTCGCCCTCGACCGAGGTGAACATGGCATCGGTCCGGTTCGGCAGCCCGCTGGCCCTGACCACGCGCACCGCGTCGGCGACGTACTCGGCAACGTCCTCGCCGACTCCGAGCGGGGTGACGGAGAACGCGACGATCATCACAGCTCCTCGCCTGGCGGACGCTGGTCCGCCCTTTCTGTCCCCGCCTGGCCTGTCCCGGCGGTGCGGTCCTGGCCATCGTAGCCAGCCCCGTCAGCGGCCAGCAGCGCGGCGATCGCCGCGGTCAGCTCGGCAACCGGGACCACGGCGTCGGCCACGAAGTCCGGCTGCGGATCCGGCTGGTAGCGCCGCATGGTGGCGCGGGCCTGCCGCCAGCTGATCCCGCGCCCGCCCGCCGCTGCACGGCGTGCCCGGAGCCTCACCTCGTGCACGGCAGCGTCGGAGCACATGCACTCCACCGCGAGGTAACGCCCGCCCGCGGCCTGCGTCAGCTCGCGCCACGCGCGCCTGGCCTGCGCCGGCGCGACGCACTCGAGGACGGCCGACTGGCCGGCCTGCAGCTGCCCGGCCAGCAGCATGGTCTGCAGCCGCAGGCCCGCCCGGGCAGCCCGGCCGCGCAGCAGGCGCCTGATATGCCTGGGATAGCCGGCCAGCAGCGCGGTGACCAGCGGATCGCGGGAGAAAACCGGCACGTCGAGCGCGCGGCCAAGCGCCAGCGCCAGAGTCGTCTTCCCCGACGCCTGCGGGCCCGCTACTACGATCGTGACCACGCGCCCATCATGGCGCGTCAGCCCGCACCCGAGAACCGACCGCGAAGGAGCCCCATGGACGCCCGCCAGTACATCGATGAGCACGCGGCCGAGTTCTTCGCCTCGCTCGGCGAGTGGCTGAGCATACCGTCCATCTCCGCCGACCCGGCCCGGCATGCCGACGTCGCCAGGTCCGCGGAGTGGCTCAAGACCTATTTGCTGGAAACGGGATTCCCCGTGGCCGAGGTGTGGCCGACAGGCGAGCCTGGCTCGCCGGGACTGCCCGCGGTATACGCCGAGTGGCCGGCGCAAGATCCGCAGGCGCCGGTGGTGCTGATCTACGGCCACCACGACGTGCAGCCCGTCGAGCCGCTCGAGGAGTGGGACAGCCCGCCGTTCGAGCCCGTCCAGCGCGACGGCCTGCTGCTCGCCCGCGGTGCCTCCGACGACAAGGGTCAGGTGCTCGCCTACGCGTTCGGCATCGGCGCTGCCCTGGCCGCCTCCGGTGCGACCGCGCCGCCGGTCACGCTCAAGGTGCTGGTCGAGGGCGAGGAGGAGTCCGGCTCGCCGCACTTCGCCGATCTGCTGCGCGGCCAGCGCGACAGGCTCGGCTGCGATGCCATCGTGATCTGCGACACCACCATGTGGGCTGCCGACGTGCCCTCGATGTGCGTGGGAATGCGCGGCCTGGTGGACGCCGAGATCAGCCTGCGAGGCCCGGAGCGGGACGTGCACTCGGGCTCCTTCGGCGGCGCGGTGCCGAACCCGCTGCATGTCCTGGCCGACCTGGTGTCCGGGCTGCACGACGACGAGGGCCGGGTGACGCTGCCTGGCTTCTACGACCGCGTGCTGCCGCTGTCGCAGACCGAGAGCGACCTGATAGCCAGGCTCCCGTTCGACGAGCAGGCCTGGCTGGCCGAGGCAGGCAACAGCCGCGCCACCTACGGCGAGGCCGGCTACAGCACGCTGGAGCGGGTCTGGACCCGGCCGACCGCCGAGGTCAACGGCATGTGGGGCGGCCACACCGGATCCGGGGGCAAGACCGTCGTCCCGGCCCGCGCGAATGCCAAGGTGTCGTTCCGGCTGGTGGCCGATCAGGAGCCTGCCGACGTCATCGCCGGGCTGCGCCAGTACGTGCGCGAGCACACCCCGGCCGGCATTCAGGTGAGCGTCACCTCCGACGGCCAGGGCGTGCGGCCGAGCTTCTCGCCGGTGGACTCGCCGGGCGTGCGGGCCGGCCTGCGCGCGCTGCAGCGGGTGTTCGGCACCGAGATCCTGTTCACCAGGGAGGGCGGCAGCGGTCCCGAGGCGGACCTGGCCGAGATACTCGGGGCCCCGCTGGTGTTCGTCGGCATTGGCCTTGGCTCTGACCGCATGCACGCGCCGAACGAGCGGGTCAGCATGGACCTGCTGCTCAAGGAGGCGCAGGCTGCGGCGTACCTGTGGGACGAGTTCGCCGCAGCCGGCGAGCTGACGGCCGGCAGGTGAGCACCGCGGCGAGCCCGGCCGAGGACGCGCCGGTGACCGGGCACATCGGCGGGCCGGAGCTTACCGGGCTGGCGCTGGCGCGGTCGGTTGTCGATCGCGCCGCCCACCTGCGCTTCGACCAGGCCTGGCTGGATGCGGCGTGGGCCGATCCCGGTACCAGGGTGGTTGTGGTGCAGGAGGGACGCGCGCTGGCCGACGTCGGCGACGGGCAGGCCAGCCTGGTGTTCCTGGCTCCAGGCCAGGCTCCCGACGGCATCAGGTTCCTGCTTGGCCTGGACGACGGCATCGCCTACTTCGGCGTGAACGGGCCGCTTCCCGAGCCGAGCGCCGGCCAGGCCGCGCGCGGCATCCGTCCCGCCTACCTGCGTGAGGTCGGGCCGCTGCTCTCGGACACTGACGCCGGGCTGCTGACGCACGCGGTCGCGGTGGCGAACTGGCACGAGACGTTCACGCACTGCCCGCGCTGCGGCGCCGTCACCGAGCCGTTCGCGTCCGGCCATGCCCGCAGGTGTCCCGTCGACAGCAGCGAGCACTTCCCGCGCGTGGATCCTGCCATGATCGTGCTGGTCACCGACGCCGACGATCGCTGCCTGCTCGCGCGCAACGTCCTGTGGCCCGAGCGCCGCGTCTCGATACTGGCCGGGTTCGTGGAGGCCGGAGAGTCGGCCGAGCAGGCCGTGGCCCGCGAGGTCCGCGAGGAGACAGCCATCGAGGTCGGGGCAGTCTGGTATCTCGGCAGCCAGCCGTGGCCGATGCCGCAGAGCCTGATGCTCGGCTTCCGCGCGGAAGCCGACGGAGGGCAGGAGATCACGGTGGACACGCAGGAGATCGCCGAGGCGCGCTGGTTCAGCCGCGCCGACCTCGCCGCGGCCATCGCCAGCGGAGAGATCCGGCTCCCGCCGCCGGTATCGATCGCGCACCGGATCATCGAGTCCTGGTATGGAAGCCCGCTGCCCGGCAGCTGGTGATCCCCCGGTCGTGCCGTCCGCCGCCGCCACGCCTGCCCGCTGTGCCGGTGAGTACGATGATCATGGTTATAGGCATGATCATCGTACTCACCTCGGCGGATCTGGCGGCGGGCTGCGCCGGCTAGGCGCGCCCGAGCTTGCGGACGGCCTCGGCCAGGTCCAGCCCCGGCGTGGGCAGGATCGAGATCACCGGGGTGTCCAGGCCGGCCGCGTGGTACTGGGCCACGCGTTCCCTGCAGTGCTCCAGCGAGCCGTGGATCACCAGGTCGTCGACCAGCTCGTCGGGGATCGCGTCGAGCGCGCCCTTGCGATTGCCGGAGTTCCAGGCGGCCAGCATCGGCGCGATCAGCTCCCCGCGGCCGAGCCACTCGTGGAAGGCCGCGTAGACCGGCACGGTCAGGTAGGCGGCGACGGCGCGCCTGCCGATATAACGGGCGGTCGCCTGGTCGGTAGTCGGGCAGACAAAGATTCGCGCGACGAGCTCGCAGTCCTGGCCTGCCACGCCGCGGACCTTCGGCACGTCAGCAGGCGACAGCCAGTTGGTGATGGCGATGCCCGCCTCGGCGGCCGCCAGCCGCACCATGCCGGGCCGCAGCGCGGCCAGGGCCAGGGCAGGCGGCACCTCGGGTGCCGGCTCGAGGCGGAATCCGTGCACGGAAAAGGTCTCGTAGTCGTGGCTGACCTTGGCGCCGGCCAGCGCCTCGCGCAGGAACCTGAGCATGTCGCGCGAGCGCTCGTAGGGCTTGTCGAACGGGATGCCGTTCCACTGCTCCACGGCAACCTTCGAGGACGTGCCGATGCCCATGACGAACCGGCCAGGCGCGAGCGCCGCCAGGGTGCCAGCCGAGACCGCCAGCGCGACCGGCGCGCGGGTGTAGATGCCTACGATCGCGGTGCCAAGGCGGAGCTGGGGTGCCCATTGCGAGGCCAGCGTAAGCGGGGTGAAAGCGTCGATCCCGGCCAGCTCGGCTGACCAGGCGTCGGTGTAGCCAAGGTCGGGCAGCGACGCCACCAGGTCCCGCTGCGCGGCCAGCGGCACGCCAGTCAGCGGCAACGTCATTCCCCAGCGCGACTGCGGTTCCATCGGCGTCCTTTCGCCCCGTTAGCCATGTGGCAGCGAGTATGCCAGGACAGGCCGCGAACCGACCATGCGGTCGGCCGGCCCGGAGCGAGGTTGCCCAGTGGTTGCTCAGGCAGCGACCGGGCTGAGCCGCTGCAGCTCGCGCAGGCGCTCGTGGGTCTGCTCGTCGGCCGGAGTGTAGGTCGTCAGCCGGGTGCCGAGCCGCCGCCCTAGCCAGAGGTGGGTGTAGTTCAGCTTGAGCAGCCCTACCTCGGGATGCAGGAAGCGCTTGGTGAGGTTCTCCGGGCTGGCAACCTCGTGCCGCTCCCACAGTTCGGCGAACTCCGGCGAGGCCTTCGACAGCCGGGACACCAGGCACTTCCAGGCTGGCTCTGCGACGTGCTCGGCCATGGCCGCCCGGTACTCGGCCACCATCCGGCGCGTTCCTTCCTCCCAGTCGAGGGTGGCGGCTCGGCACGCGGGGCTGGTGAACAGCCGCCACAGCGAGTTGCGCTCGTCGAACGGCAGCTCGGCCAGCGGTCCCATCAGCCGGTCGAAGGCCGGGTTGTAGGCGAGGATGTCGTAGCGGGCGTTGCGGACGCAGGCGGGGAACGGCTCAAGCTTGTCGAGCAGCACCTGGGCGGTCGGCGTCAGCGCCGCGCACTCGCGCTGGACATTGCCTTCTGGCGCATCTGCCAGCCGGAACAGGTGCGCGCGCTCATGCGGGTCGAGCAGCAGGGTCCGGGCGACGGCGTCGAGCACCTGCGTCGAGACGTTGATGTCGCGGCCCTGCTCTAGCCAGGTGTACCAGGTGACTCCAACCCCGGCGAGTGTCGCCACCTCCTCGCGGCGCAGCCCCGGCGTGCGGCGGCGGGAGGCAGGCGGCAGGCCAACCTGCTCGGGCGCGATCCGCTCCCGCCGGCTCCGCAGGAAGTCAGCCAGCTCCCGTCGCCGGCTCGCCAGCTCCTGGCGGCGGTCGGCGGGCTGCTGCTCGCCCCAGGCGTGCTCGTGGTCAGCCTCCGGAGCGGCAGCGCCGTCAGGCGCGGGGCCGGCCTTCGCTGGGGCCTGCCTGGGCGCGAGATCGGCGTCCGGCTCGCGGGCGGCCCCGTTTTGTCGGTACCCCGCCGTATCGTGCGGAGCGTGAGACCCGTCCGCGGGTGCAGTCTGCTGGCGATTTTCCACGGCCTGCGTGCTCATGGATACCATGATGCCTTATTACCAATCCGATTGCCAGGTAGCGTCAGTACCAGTATAACTGGGCTCTAGTACCTGGCTATTCAGAGTCGGCATGATCGATACATGCCTTCCACACTCAACACAGCACAGCCTGCCGAGCAGGCCGCCCAGCCCGCGGAGCAGGCCGCGGCGGCGGCGCTCGAAGCGGCCGACTCGGCGCGGAACGCGGCCGGCGGTCAGCCCGCGCGCGCCGCCGCACAGGCGCTCACCCCGATGGGCCTGACGGTCATCCTCGTGGGCGTCCTGCTGCCGATGGTCGACTTCTTCATCGTCAACGTGGCACTGCCCACCATCGACTCCGACCTGCGGGCCAGCCAGCCACTGCTGGAACTGGTCGTCTCCGGCTACGCGACGGCCTACGCCCTGCTGCTGGTGCTCGGCGGCCGGCTCGGCGACAGCATCGGCCGCAAGCGGCTGTTCCTGATCGGCATGGCCGCCTTCACCCTCACTTCCCTCGCCTGCGGCCTCGCGCCGGACGCGGTTGCGCTCGTTGCCGGCCGGATCGCGCAGGGCGCCTCGGCCGCGCTGATGGTGCCGCAGGTACTTGCGACCATCCAGTCGACGACGACGGGACAGCACCGGGCCAGGGCGCTTGGCCGCTACGGGGCTACCGGCGGCCTGGCTGCCGTGCTCGGCCAGGTCCTCGGTGGCCTGCTGGTCTCCGCCAACATCGACGGAACTGGCTGGCGCCCGATCTTCCTGGTGAACGTCCCGATCGGGCTTGCGGGCCTGATCCTGGCCAGGCGGTACGTCCCGGACACCCGGCACGGCAATGCCGCCCGCATCGACGGGCCCGGCACGATCCTGCTCGGCACCACGGTGCTCGCGATCCTCATCCCGCTGACCGAGGGCAGGACGCTGGGCTGGCCGGACTGGACTATCGCGCTGCTGGCAGCGGCACCGTTCTCGGCGACCGGCTTCGCGATCGCCGAGCGGCGGCGCGAGCGGGCGGGCCACACTCCGCTGGTACCGCCATCGCTGCTGCGGCACGCCTCCATGCGCCGCGGACTGCTGCTTGCCCTGCCGTTCTTCGCCGGGTTCGGGGCGTTCATGTTCTGCTACGCGCTGCTGGTCCAGCAGGGGCTGCATGACAGCGCGCTGACCGCGGGCGCGGGCCTGGTGCCGATGGCCGCCGCCTTCCTGCTCGCCTCGCTGTCGACGTCCCGGCTGCTCGCGCGGTACGGCGCTAAGGTCCTGGCAGCCGGCGGGCTTCTGCAGGCGACCGGGCTGACGATCCTCGCCATTACCGTGTACCTCGGCTGGCACGGGCTGTCCTTGCTGTCGCTGGCGCCCGGCATGGTTATCGCCGGCTTCGGCCAGGGCCTGCTGATGAGCCCGCTGTTCGGGGTGGTCCTGTCGGATGTCCCGGCTGCGGCCGCCGGAGCGGGCAGCGGCGTCCTCACCACGACGCAGCAGTCGGCGCTAGCGCTCGGCGTGGCCACCCTGGGCAGCATGTTCCTGACGATGGCAGGGGACGGGGTCGGCGTGCGCACCGGCTTCATCTGGGTCCTGGCCATCCAGGTCCTGATTGCCGTCGGCGTGGCGGCGGGGGCGCGCGGGCTGCCGGGCTGGCGCCGCCTGCGCACGGCCGCGCCGGCCGTGGCGGCGCACTAAGGGGACAGTCGGGGGGACGCCTCCGGCTAGCCCCAGAAAGCGCCAGCCGGATCGTCGTGGGATGCCGCCGGTGGGCGGGCGCGAGCGCCCGCCCACCGGCGGCTGCCTGAGCTGGCTAGCGGGCCAGTGCGACAGTCGCGCCAGTGAGGTCGACGATCCGGTGCGGGCCGTCCCCCGCCGGGAACTTGGCGAGCTGCCAGCGGATCCGGGCCTTCGGCCCGCCGGGGCCGACCAGGATCAGCCCGTCAGCCTCGCTGGCAATGAACTCGTCGCCGACCCGCAGCAGCACCGGCCCGTCCCGGCTGGCCGAGATCGCGGTCCGCCCCGCCGCGATCGCCTGCAAGATTGCCTCGGGCTCAGCGCACTCCGCGGCTACCCAGGTGGTTGGCGATCCGGGCGGCGCATCCGAGCCCGGCCGGTGCCAGTCGCTGCCGCCGACCGGGATCGCGGCCGGGTCCCACGCCTGCCACCAGCCAAGCGGCGTGGTCCATCGGGTGTCCAGCCAGCTCCAGTGCCAGACCTCGATCAGCGGCGGCCGCCGCTTCATCGGAGCGGCCCAGCTCACCTGGCCGCCGATGGGGTGATTGATGGACAGCAGCCCGCCCGCCTGCTCGGCTGCCTCCAGCCAGGTGTCGGCGGGCTCGCGGAAGTCGATCCATCCCATGCTGCCAAGGGCGTTGGCATGCCCGGCCTCGGTCGTGACCTCCTGGCCGGGAATCAGCGCGATGCCGTGCACGGCGCTGGCCGGCCGCAGCTCGCTGTGCTGGCTGACGGTGTTGTGGTCGGTGACTGCGAGGAAGTCGAGCCCGCGTCCGGCCGCGAACCGCGCCAGCTCCGGCACTGTCATCGCGCCGTCGGAGTGCACAGTGTGGGCGTGCAGGTCCCCGGCCAGCCACTGATAGCCGTCGGCGGCGGGCAGCAGACGCGGCCCCGGCCGCTCCGCTAACGGCGGCATCGGCTCCGGGGGAGTGGCGGGCAGCAGCTCGCCCGGCGTGCAGGAAACGTCAGCGGTGACGGTGTACTCAGCTCCGCCGGCCGGGACCCGGTGCAGGCCGATGATGACCTGCCACGTGCCAGCCTCGGGCTCGCCTGGCAGGTAGCCAGGCGTGGCGCCGTCCGGCGTGATGACGAAGGCCCGCCTGGCACCGCCAGACCAGCCGCGAAAGCCGGCGGGTCCGAAGCAGCCAAGGTCCATGACCGCGCCCGAGCGCTCGTACTCGAGTTCCACCCGGAGCGCGCAGGCGCCGGGCGGAACCTCAACCGGCAGGTAGTGCCAGGGCGAGGCGAACCTGTCCTCCAGCGTCCACCGGCCCGTGTGGCGAGTCACGGCCATGAGCCCATCTGATCAGAAACAGGCCCTGACAGCGAGTAACGCCGCGTTGCCTGACTGCAATCAGGCGCGAGCCGATGGCTCCGCAGCACCCGCCGCCCCGCCCGGAGGTCTTGACCAGAATAATTCAACAGCCGTAGAATTCAACGCACGTTGAAAACTGGAGGCCGTGATGTGGGCGATGATCGTCAAGGAGTTCCGCCAGCTGCGGCGGGACCGGCGGACGCTGGCCATGATGGTCGCGATGCCGGTCATCTTGCTCGTCGTGCTCGGCTACGCCGCCAGCTTCAATGTCACTTCGATCCCAGTCGCGGCGGCCGGGCCCGAGGCAGCCGCGGTCGGCCGGGCGCTGCCCGCGCCGTTTCACGTGACCAGCACCCAGCCAGGCCAGGGCCGGACCTGGGCGCAGGACCAGTTGCGCGACGGCCACGCGGCCGTCGCAGTGCTGACCGGGAGCGCGCGGCCGCAGGTCCTGATCGACGGCACGCAGCTCTTCACGGCGCAGGCGACGCTGGCGGCACTATCCAGGCTGAGCAGCTCAGGCGCTCGGCTCGGCGCGGCCCGGCCCGAGGTGACCATCCTGTACAACCCGGCCCTGTCCACGTCCGACATCATGATCCCCGGCCTGGCCGGCGTGGTGCTGGTCTTCGTCGGCACCATCATCACCAGCCTGGGCGTGGTCAGGGAACGCCAGTCCGGCACGCTGGAGCAGCTTGCCGTCATGCCGCTGCGGCCGCGTGACGTGTATCTGGGCAAGATCGTGCCGTACTTCGCCGTGGCAGCGGTGGACCTGGTGATAGTGCTCGCGGTCGGCATCGGCGTCTTCAGGGTGCCGTTTCGCGGCTCGCCGCTGGTCTTCGGGCTCGGCGCGCTGCTTTTCCTGTTCGTAACGCTCGGCATCGGGGTGCTGATCAGCACGGTCTCGCAGAATCAGGCCCAGGCCATCCAGCTTGCCGTGATGACGATGCTGCCGCAGGTACTGCTGTCCGGCCTGATCTTCCCGCTCAGCTCCATCGCCGCTGGCGTGCGCTGGATCTCCTACCTGCTCCCGCTGACCTACTTCAACGAGATATCCCGCGGCGTGATGCTGCGGGCCGAGCCGATCGCCGCGCTGTGGCAGCCGTTCACGTTCATGGCCGTGCTCGGGCTGGTCCTGCTGAGCCTGGCCATCCTGCGGTTCCGCAGTTACCTGGCGCCCGCTCCGGCCGCTGACCGGCGCGCGGCGAGCCCTGCGCTCGCCGGAGTCACCGGGGACGAGCGGGCATGACGCGCACGACCGCAGGGCCGTGGGGAGCGCGCCGGCTAGGCCTGCGCTACGGCAGCGTCGTGGCCCTTGACGACGTGACGCTGCTGGCCGAGCCCGGCGTGGTGACCGCAGTAGTCGGCGGCGACGGAGCGGGCAAGACGACGCTGCTGCGCTGCCTGGCGGGCGGGCTGGCCCCGGACAGCGGGACTGTCACCAGGCCAGGTGCGATGGCCACGGGCTACTTCCCGGCGACGTCCGGAATGTATCCGGACCTGACCGTCGCGGAGAACCTCGCGTTCCGTGCGGCGGTCTACGGCCAGCGCGGGCCCGCGGCGGCACAGCGCGCGGCCGACCTGCTCGAGGCAGCCGGGCTCGCGGCCGTCGCGGACCGGCAGGCCGGGCAGCTGTCCGGCGGGATGCGGCAGAAGCTCGGCGTGATAGCGGCCATGCTGCACCAGCCTGCCCTGCTGATACTCGACGAGCCGAGCACAGGCGTGGACCCGGTCAGCAGATCGGGCCTGTGGTGGCTGATCACCAGGGCGGCCGCCGACGGCGCCGCCGTGGTGCTGGCGACCAGCTACCTTGACGACGCCGGGCGGGCCGGCTCGGTACTGGCCCTGCAGGCCGGCCGGCAGCTCGCGGCCGGAACGCCCGAGCAGATCGTCGCGGCCATGCCCGGATCGGTGCGCGCCGTCGCCGAGCGGCCGGACGGCCAGGCGGCCCGGCTCGCCTGGCGTCGCGGCGGCGGCTGGCGGGCCTGGAGCCCGCCTGGCGGTCCCGCTGAACTGCACCCAGCAGGCAGGCCAGTCGACGCCGACCTGCAGGACGCCGTCACGGTCGCCGCCCTGGAGCGCGAGCTGGCGGAGACAGCATCGGCGGATGCGGTTCCCGGCGCGGCCGCACTGTCAGCGGCAGCCGGGCCCAGTGCCGCAGGCGCGGATAATCCCGGTGCCAGCCGCCGGGCCGGGCACGCCAGCGCCCGGCAGCCCGGGCACGGCGGTGCCGCGCCGCTGGCCGAGTGCGCGGGCGTCACGTGCCGGTTTGGCGACTTCATCGCAGTGCGCGAGGTCAGCATTCAGGTGCGTCCTGGCGAGATCGTCGGCCTGCTCGGCGCGAACGGGGCAGGCAAGACGACCCTGATCCGGATGCTGCTCGGGCTGCAGCGTGCCTCGCGGGGACGGGTCGCGCTCCTCGGCGGGCCGCCATCGCGCGAAAGCAGGCGCCGGATTGGCTACGTGCCACAGGGACTCGGGCTCTACGACGACCTGACCGCCTCCGAGAACCTCGCGTTCGCCGCCGGCATCTTCGGCAGCCAGCCGCCTGCGCTGCCCGACGACATCCGGCGCCTGGCGGGCACCCCGGTCGGCCTGCTGCCGCTCGGCCTGCAGCGCCGGCTGGCATTCGCGCAGGCGCTCTCGCACGAGCCCGACCTGCTCATCCTGGACGAGCCCACCTCGGGAGTGGACCCGCTCGGCCGGGCTCGCCTGTGGGACACCATCGCGCAGGCGGCAGCAGCCGGCGCTGGCGTGCTGGTGTCTACTCATTACATGGAGGAGGCAGGAGAGTGCGACAGGCTGGTCGTCATGGCGGCCGGGCAGGTCGTCGCGTCCGGGACGGCGAGCCAGATCATCGGCGGCGCGCGGGTGACGGTGGTCCAGACCGATGCCTGGGCGGCCGCATTCAGCCGGCTGGCCGCAGCGGGACTGCCGGCCTCGCTGGCCGGCCGGGCGCTGCGGGTGCCTGGAGCCCCGCCGGCCGCAGTGGCGGCGGCGCTGCGCGCCGCTGCTGCCGGACCGGCGGACGCCAGCCTGGCGACGACGCGGCTGGTGCAGGCCCCGGCGACGCTCGAGGAGCGGTTCTTCGAGCTTGCCTCGAACCACCAGGTCCCGGCATGAGCCCGCCGGCAGCGGGCGGGCAGGCGCGCAGGAGGACGCGCACCGGCAGGCGGGCGGGGGATAGCGGCACCCGCGAGGCGATCCTCGGCTCGGCCAGGCAGCAGTTCTCCGAGCACGGCTACGAGGGGGCGACGATCCGCGGGATCGCGGCGGGAGCGGGCGTGGATCCCGCGCTCGTGCATCACTTCTATGGCAACAAGGAGCACCTGTTCGCCGCCGCGATGCGGCTTCCCTTCATCCCGAGCGAGACGATCAGGGCCGCACTGGCCGACGGCGTCAGGCCGCCGGGACGCAGCGCAGGGGAGCACATGGTGAGGTCGGCGCTGGCGATCTGGGAAAGCCCGGCGGTGGGCGACGCCTTCCGCGGCCTGCTGCGCTCGGCCATGACGAGCGAGCATGCGGCCGCGATGCTGCGCGAGTTCATCACTGAGGCGATTCTCACCCCGCTGGCCAGCGTGGCGGACGAGGCTGGCGCCGGAGACGTCGCGTTTCGGGCCGCAATGGTGGGAAGCCAGATGCTGGGTCTGGCGATCACACGGTACGTGCTGCAGTTCGGGCCGGTGGCCTCGGCCAGCCACGAGGAGCTGAGCGCGGTCATCGGGCCGACCCTGGACCGGTACCTGACCGGGGACCTGCGGCTGGAGTGAAGGCGTCGCGGAGCGGGGTGCTTTTTCAGGAGATGTATTGAATAAGACTGGAACATTAACTTTCATAGTGTCAGGTGCTGGTAAATAAACCTTTCTCGTGCCGTTGACCTCTCGAAGCGCCGCAGGCCGACCCTGCCGTAAGTGCCCGGAGGCGGGCATTCGAGCCTGTTCAGATGCCGCGTTACGTGCGAATGTGGAACCGAGTCTCCGCCCAGGCGCAGTACGTGGAGGGTTTTGATGGGCAGGGATGTCCCGGCCATGATCGTCAGCCATCAGGACCGGCGCGCTTACCGTGAAAAAGTGCGGCAGTGCCTTGATGTGCTTGCCCGGATGCTGCGCGAGTCCAGGTTCGACACGGAGCCCCATCAGGTGGGCGTGGAAATGGAGCTCAACCTGGTCGACGAGGACTGCCTGCCGGCCATGACGAGCACCAGGGTGCTGGAGGCCATCGCCGATCCGATCTGGGCAGCCGAGCTTGGCCGGTTCAACCTGGAGATCAACATCCCGCCCCGGCAGCTCAGCGGCGACGGACTGAGCACGCTTGAGGCCAGCCTGCTGCGCAAGCTCGAGTACGCGGCCGACTGTGCGCAGAGCACAGGGAGCCGGATGGTGATGATCGGCATCCTGCCGACGGTGCGCCAGCTCGACGTCACCACCTCGGCGATGTCGTCGAACCCGCGCTTCCGCCTGCTCAACGACCAGATGATCGCTGCCAGGGGCGAGGACATGCGGATCTGCATCGATGGGCCAGAGCGGCTCCTGACGCATGTCGACACGATCATGCCGGAGGCTGCGTGCACCAGCGTGCAGTTCCACCTGCAGGTCAGTCCGGAGTCCTTCAGCAATTACTGGAACGCGGCCCAGGCGGTGGCCGGCATCCAGGTGGCGCTGGCCGCCAACTCGCCTTTCCTTTTCGGGCGTGAGCTGTGGCGCGAGACCAGGATCCCGCTATTCGAGCAGGTCACCGATACGAGGCCCGAGGAGCTGAAGCGGCAGGGCGTCCGGCCGCGAGTGTGGTTCGGGGAGCGGTGGATCACCTCTGTCTTCGACCTGTTCGAGGAGAACCTGCGGTACTTCCCCGCGCTGCTCCCGCTGCGCGAGGACGAGGATCCCGAGGCCGCGCTCGACAACGGCGAGGCACCGCAGCTCGCGGAGCTGACCCTGCACAACGGCACCGTCTACCGGTGGAACCGGCCGGTCTACGCCGTCTCCGACGGCCGCCCGCACCTGCGCGTGGAGAACAGGGTGCTGCCGGCTGGCCCGACGGTCGCTGACGTCGTCGCGAATGCGGCCTTTTATTACGGCGTCGTCCGGGCACTGGCAGATACCGAGCGCCCGGTCTGGACAAGGATGTCGTTCGCTGCCGCGGCCGAGAACCTGGTGGCCTGCGCCAGGCACGGCATCGACGCCCGGGTCTACTGGCCCGGCGTTGGCGAGATCCCGGTCACCGAGCTGACGCTGCGCCGTCTGCTGCCGCAGGCCTGGGAAGGGCTACGGCAGTGGGGCGTCAGGACTGCCGATGCTGATCGGCTGCTCGGCATCATCGAGCAGCGCTGCCTGTCCAGCCGCACCGGCGCGACGTGGCAGGTGGAGACGGTTCATGGCCTTGATCACGGCCAGGCCGACCGGCGCAGTGCACTGGCCCGGATGACTCAGGGCTATATGGAGCGAATGGCGGCGAATCAGCCGGTTCATTCCTGGCCGCCGCTCTAGCGTCTGCCGGGCCGGCCAGCGCCCCGCCGCTGTTCCCTTCGATCACTCTAAGTAGCTTTGTGCATCCGGATAGTGGGGATACCCACCGGCAAGGCTCCGTGAGGGCGCAGACAGGGGGGTGCGACGATGGCGCTCAGATCTAGCACTGAGGCCGGGGAGCCGCGGGCTGGCCGGACCATGACGCTGGACTCCGTCATCACCCGCCAGGCGGCGGCTGAGCTGTTCGGCACTGCCGCGCTGGTGTTCTTCGGCGCTGGCGTAGCGACGGTCACGTTCGGCTTCCGCGCCTTCGGCAGCAGCGTGGCCGCCGGAGTGATCACCACTGCCCTGGCGTTCGGCCTGGTGCTGATCGCGCTGGTGGCGTTCATCGGCCCGATCTCCGGTTGCCATGTCAATCCCGCGGTCACGCTCGGCGCGTACCTCACCAACCGGATCAGCATCATCGACGCGGTCGCCTACTGGATCGCGCAGCTCGTCGGGGCCCTCATCGGGGCGCTGCTGCTGCTGTGGGTGATGCATGCCTCGCCGTTCTATTTCCGGTCCAGGATTGGCCTCGGCGCCAACGGATACGGCAGCCTCTCGCTGCTGCATATCTCGGGCGGCGGCGCGTTCCTGACGGAGGTGATCATCACGGCAGTATTCGTGATGATCTACCTCAGCGTGACCGTCAAGCATGCCAACATAGCGGTGGCCGGCGGTGCCATCGGCATCACCCTGGCCGTCATGAACCTGGTGGCCATCCCGATCGACGGCGCCTCGGTGAACCCGGCGCGCAGTTTCGGCCCGGCGATCGTTGGCGGCGGCGCGGCGCTGAGCCAGCTGTGGCTCTTCCTCATCGCGCCCCTGATCGGCGCGGTGCTCGGGGCTGGCCTGCTGATGATGCTGGAGCCGGCCGCGTTCGCCGAGGTCGGCGGCACCTGGCGGTTCGGGCAGTTCCGGGCTCAGTCCGCGATCTCGCAGACGGCGGCCGATGAGGAACCGCGTCCGGCCGGGGTTCGGTCGACGACCGCGAGCGGTACCCCTGGCGCATCTCAGACTGCGGGCCGCCGTGCGTCCGGCTCGCAGCAGGGGCCCGGGACCGGTGCGAATCCGCAGCCGCCGGCAGGGCCGGGGAAGCCGCCTGGATCCGGCACGGAATCTGGCAGCGGCGGGCCTGGCTTATTACTCCGGCTCTGCGTGAGTGTCCGGGCTGCAGTTGCGCCACCTGACCGCGACTGCCCGACCCGGCCGCCGCATGCCATGGCGTCCGTCGCCAGTGTCAGAGGGCGGTGAGACGATCGCCGGGTGACCAGGAGCTGCGCTGAGGCATCGGAGTACCCGGTGCTGCCGCTGCCGGCGCAAGTGCGGCTGGCCAGCCGCTCAGGTCGCTGGATCCTGCTGGCCACGGTGCTCGGAAGCAGCCTGGTGATGATCGACATGACCGTGGTCAACGTGGCGCTGCCGACGATCGGCAGGCATCTAGGCGCCTCGCTTGCCGGGCTTCAGTGGACCGTCACCGCGTACACGCTGACCCTGGCATGCCTGATCCTGCTCGGCGGCTCGCTTGGCGACCGCACCGGCCGCCGCCGGGTCTTCATCGCCGGCGTCGCCTGGTTCGCCCTGGCCTCGGCGCTGTGCGGGCTCGCCCCTGACATCGGCGTCCTGATCACCGCGCGCGTCCTGCAGGGAGCCGGCGGCGCGCTGCTGACGCCGGGCTCGCTTGCCATCATCCAGGCCACGTTCGTGCCGCAGGACCGGGCGCGCGCAGTCGGAGCCTGGACGGGGCTTGCCGGGGTGGCCTCGGCCGCGGGACCAGTGCTTGGCGGCTGGCTGGTCCAGACGGCGGGCTGGCGGTGGGTATTCCTGCTGAACCTGCCGCTCGCGTCGGTCGTCGTGGCCGTGACGCTCGCGCGCGTGCCGGAGAGCAGGGATGAGGCGGCGAGCGGCCGTTTCGACGTCGCGGGCGCAGTGCTTGCCGCGGTCGCCCTGGCGGGCATCGCGTACGCGCTGATCGAGGGGCCGGCCCAGGCAGCCGGCCGGCCCGGGCCGGCCACTTCAGGCGCAGTGCATGCCGGGCTCCTGCACGCGGGGCTTCTGCACGCGGGGCTTCTGCACGCGGGGCTCCTGCACGCCGGGCCGCTGATCGCCGGGCTCCTCGGCATGCTCGCCGCGGGCGCTTTCTGGCGGATCGAGCAGAAGCGGTCGCGGTCCGGCGGCGCGACCGCGCCGATGCTTCCGCCTGACGTGTTCGCGAGCCGTCAGTTCCGCTCGATCAACGTGATCACGTTCCTGGTGTACGGGGCGTTCAGCGGCCTGATCTTCCTGCTGGTGCTCCAGTTGCAGGTGGTCGCTGGCTTCTCGCCGCTGCGGGCCGGCTCGGCGCTGCTGCCGGTCACGCTGATCATGCTCGCGCTCTCATCCCCGGCCGGCGCGCTGGCCCAGCGGATCGGTCCCAAGCTGCCGATGGCGATCGGAATCAGCGGCTGTGCGGCCGGCATGCTGCTGATGGCCAGGATCGGGCCGCACGCGCGGTACCTGACCGACGTGCTGCCGGCCGTGGTGATCTACGGGCTCGGCGCGTCGCTCACCGTGGCACCGCTGACGGCGACCGTGCTGGCCAGCGCCGACGTCCGGCATGCTGGCGTGGCGAGCGGCGTGAACAATGCTGTCGCACGGGCTGCGGGCCTGCTCGCTGTTGCCGCGCTTCCGGCCGCCGTGGGTCTCGGGGCTGCGAGCTACCACCAGCCCGCCCGTTTCGATCATGGCTTCAAAATGGCGGCGGTGGGCTGCGCTGTCGTGCTGGCGGTAGCGGCGGCGCTCGCCGCTTTGCTTGTCGACACGGACGTGCTGCAGCCGGGTGGCTCGCGCGGCGGCCTGACGGCCAGGCAGGCCCGGCGGCCGGCGCTGGAGCGGGTCAGCGCGGCAAGCTAGCCAGCGCCGGGCACCGCGCGACGCGGCGGGCGGGCTGTCAGCTGTCTAGGCCGAGGGTGAAGGTGGGATGCGGCGATGTCTCCGGCAGCCGGTGCTCGTCAGAAAGCCGGCGGACCGCGGTGCCGGTAGCCAGGAACTCCGTCGCGTGCTCGCCCCAGACATGGTTCTTGACCTCGACGGTGACCCCGACGATGCCGGAGGCCTGCGCGGTCGCGGCCTCGGACTGCATCCGCACCAGGGCAAGCTCGCGGGCCTCGTACACGCCCTCGGTGAAGCGCTGCATCTCCTGGTTGCGGTAGGCCTGCCGCATGGTCTGCATGATGCTCTGGTGCGCGATGTGGTAGACGCAGGTGCCGAGGACGAACGCCACCGGGACGGATCCGGCTGCCAGCAGCCGGAAGAAATCCTGCGCCGACAGGTCAGAGGTGAAGGCGCGGCCGTCGGGCGCGCGGTGACCGCCATGCCCGGCGAGCGCGCGCACCGCGGTGCCGGTCGCGACGAACTCCAGGACATCCTGTCCCCATGCGTACATCTGCATCCGCAGCTGCACGCCGACGATGCCGTCTGCGTCCAGGTGGTCGGCCTCGGCTCGCATCCGCGACATTGCCAGTTCCCTGGCGCTGTACATCGCCTGCGTGAGGACCTGCAGCTCCATGTTCTGGCCCCAGCGGCCGATCTGCAGCCCGACGTGGTAGATCGATGACCCGACCACGAAGCCGAGCGGCTCGAATCCGGCCTCGCCGAGAAGCACGTACTCCGACACCGACAGGTCGGAGGTGAATACGCCTGCCGGGTCGGCGCCCGCGGTATGCGCCAGCCGCGTGTCGGCGGCTTCCGGCTCCCAGGTCGCGACCTGATCGGGCGGCTGGTTGGCGAACAGAGGCATGTGCAGCTCCCTGCCGAGGTGCCGCCGGGAACGGCCCCGGTGGCCGGGCCGCGGCACGCGCGTGCGATCGCAGCCTACTGCGGCTTTTGCGCGTCGCCAGTGCCCGCCGCGGTGGCTTTCTGGCTGACCTCGATCTCCAGTTCCGGCCTGCGCTGGCTTGAGCGCGCGTACAGCTCGTAGGCGCGCATGTCGGCGTCGGCCAGCGGCGGCGGCGCGAGCGCGCGCGGCCAGAGCTTCCTGGCCCTGACGACGTCGAGCTCGACTACGTACAGGGTGAGCTGCGCCTGCAGGTAGAAGAAGGCGAGCAGGCCAAGCACGACGCCGAACACGCCGTAGGCCGAGTTGGTGGCATGGCCGACGATGGTGCCGCCGATGAACTGCAGGATCTGCCAGGCGACAGCGGCGAGAACCGCGCCGAGGCGCATGTCGCGCGGATTCACCTCGCCGGCGGTCGCGAGCCGGAAGCCGAAATAGAACAGGACGATGTTCAGCAGCAGCGAGACGACCACAGCCGCGAGCTTCGCCCAGGCGCCGCCCAGGTGACCGGTGCCGCTGCCGGCGATGCTGGACAGTGCGATCGTGATGATCTCGCCCGGCCCGATCAGCGCCACCAGCCCGAGGCTGCGCAGCAGGCCAGGCCCGAAGCCGGGCCGCTGGTACTGCGGCACGCCCCACACGGTGTTCATGGCGTTCTGCATCGCGGTCGCGATGCCGCGCGCGCTGTACAGCGTGAACAGGATGCCGACGACCAGCGCGACGCCCTGCCTGGTGATCCCGTGATGTATCTCGTGGCTGAGGTAGGTGCCGACGAGCGGGTACTTCTCAAGAGCCGAGGTCAGGTGCTTGCCGAGGGTGGCACTGGTCGCCGCGATGATGCCGAGGATGCTGTAGGCGACGAGCAGCAGCGGGAAGACCGAGGCGAACGCGTAGTAGGCGATCAGCGCCGCGAGGTTGCCCGCCTGATCGTCGCTGAACTTCTTGTAAGTGCCCGCGGCGACGGCGAGGTAGGGCCTGTTCTGCTGGGCCTTGTCGATCTTGCGTACCAACTCGGCCGGCTTTGCCCGCTTTCCCGACTTTCCCCGCGCCTTGCCGCCGCCCGAATTCTGCTCCGCCCCGCTCATAGTGCAGGTCTACTACCCCCGGCCTGTGGTGTTAGCCATGGGCGCTCGACGGCGCAGCGCGTCCCAGCCCTGAAACTCTCGGCGATGCCGCCGGCCTGCCGCACCCAGCGCCCTAGTCCATGAAAACTGCTCGTGGTGCCGGCTGAAAGCGACATTGTGCAGTTTCAGGAGGACGAACTACCGCATTACCGGCGCGAAAATGACTGCAACTCACACAATGTCGCGCTCAGCCCCTTGCCACGGCGCTCTACGAGCACCAGGGCGGCCTGGGTCAGGTTGACGGCTGCGGCTGGGCGGCGGTCCGGCCTGGGGCCGGCTCAGTGAGGTCGATGTCTGGCTCAGAGACGGTCCTGGCGGGCCTGGTGTGGTCGGTGTCTGGCTCAGAGGCGGTCCGGGCTGTCCTGGTCAGGTCGATCTCAGGCTCAGAAATCTGGTGGCCGGCGGCGCAGCGCAGCTCAGCATGCACGTCCTCGCCGCAGTTCGCGTGCCGGAGCGCGACCGGCGGCCCGTCCGGCTGCAGCCATCTGTCGCCCCACTGCATGAGCGCAACCAGGACCGGGAGCAGCTCGGCGCCCTTGTCCGTCAGCCGGTAGGCCAGCCTGGTGCGCTGCCCTGGCTCGCGGTACGGCTCGCGTGCGAGCAGCCCGGCCGCCACGAGCTCGCGCAGTCTCGCGGCCGCGACAGGCTCGCTGATGCCCACCCGGGCGGCAAAGTCGTCGAACCTGGTGGTGCCGTAGAACGCCTCGCGCAGGATCAGCAGCGCCGACTTGCTGCTGACCACGTCCAGCGCCCGCGCGACGGAGCACGCCGTGGCCTGCCACTGCCCGCGGGGGCTCAGCGTGCCGGTCAGCCGCACCGCGTGCTCGGGCCTGGGTATCGCAGACATGCCACCTAGTCTATCTGACTTGCGTTGACATAAGCCAGCCAGTTAAGGTCTGGCTATGAGTTTGCTAAGTCAGCGGACAACCGCCAGGAGGACGGGGAACGCCACTCCCGCCCAGACACTCGTGATCGTCTGCGCCGGTGTCGTCATGGCCAGCCTGGACCTGTTCATCGTCAATGTCGCCCTGCCGCAAATCGCGCGCGACCTGCACGAATCGAGTCTCGGCACGCTGTCCTGGGTGCTGAACGGGTACGCGATCATCTACGCCGCCCTCCTGGTGCTGGCCGGCCGCCTCGCAGACCAGCGCAACCGCAAGACCGGCTTCCTGATTGGCGTCGCCATCTTCACCGCCGGGTCGGCGGCCTGCGGCGCAGCCGCCAGCGTGCCCATGCTGATCGCGTTCCGGCTGGTGCAGGCGGCGGGTGCCGCGCTGCTGACGCCAACCTCGCTCGGGCTGGTGCTCGCGAGCTATCCGGAGCAGCGCCGCGCGGGCGCGGTGCGAGCCTGGACCGCCGCAGGCGGCATGGCGGCGGCGCTCGGGCCGGTGATAGGCGGCCTGCTGGTGGCGGCGAGCTGGCGCTGGGTGTTCCTGGTGAACGTGCCCATCGGCGTGGCCGCGCTCGTGGCAGGGTGGCGGCGGCTGCCGGACGTGGCTGGCCATCCAGGACCGCGGCCTGACGCGCTGTCGGCGCTCCTGGTGACGGCCGGAGTGGGCGGGCTGACGCTCGGCCTGGTACGGGGCGGCAGCTGGGGCTGGGGCTCGGCCGCGACGGTGGGAGTACTCGCGGGCGCGCTGGTCGTGCTCGGCCTGTTCGTGCTGCACTGCCTGCGCCACCACAACCCGCTGATCGATCCCGGCCTGTTCCGGGTCCGCGCGTTCTCCGGCGCCTCGGCCGCGACGCTACTTTTCTCTGTCTCGTTCGGGGCGATGCTGCTCTCGGTCGTGCTGTGGATGCAGGACGTGTGGGACTGGTCGGCGCTGCACGCCGGTCTCGGCCTCGCGCCCGGCCCGCTGATGGTGCCGCTGTTCACGTTCCTGGTGACCGGGCGGCTGCTGGCCAGATACGGGCCCGGCATCGTCATCGGCCTGGGCGCCACTGTCTTCTCGGCCGGGATCATCTGGCTGGCGCTCGTGGTTCAGCTGAACCCGGACTACCTGAAGCTGCTGCCCGGCGTGATCGTCACCGGCATCGGCGTCGGGCTCACCCTGCCGTCGTTGATGTCGACGGCGGCCGCCTCGCTGCCGCCGCCGTCCTTCGCCACCGGCTCGGCGGTGGTCAACATGCTGCGTCAGGTCGGCTTCGCGATCGGGGTGGCGATGCTGATAGCGGTGCTCGGCAGCCCCCACAGCGCGACCGGGGAGCTGACGGCATTCCGGCACGGGTGGTATGCGACCGCGGCGGCGGGATTCGCTGCGGCGCTGGCCGCGATCTGGCTGCGCCGCCGCGCGCCGGCGCCGGTGCCGGCGACCGCCGCCTCTTAGCCGGGGAAGAAGTGCCTCCTGCCCGGTCCGGTGGCATCACGGCTGGCCGCGCCGGAGCGTCAGGCCCGGCGTAGCGCTAAGCCTCGCGGCCCAAGCAGCGCCGCTAGCACCGGAGCCTTGCCGCTACGCGGTGAGGTTGCTGCCCGGCAGTTCGGCCAGCACCTCGGCCGCGGCGCGCTCGCCGGACCTGATCGCACCGTCCATGTAGCCGGCCCAGACCGGCGAGGTCTCGGTGCCTGCCCAGTGGATCGGCCCGGTCGGCTCGCGCAGCGCATGCCCGTAACGGGTCCACACGTTCGGCCCGAACAGTGTGCCGTAGCAGCCGCCTGACCACTTTTCCTGCTGCCAGTCACGCTCCAGGTAGTTCTCCGGCTGGGCGGCCCGCGGCCCGAAGTAGCGGACCAGGGACTCGATGACGACGCGGCGCCGCGCCGCCGCCGTCTCGCGGCCCAGCCTGCGTGCCTCGTCACCTTCGAGGAAGGCCAGCAGGATGCCGGGGGAGCCGTCCGGCGGGGAGTTGTCAAAGACCACGCGCGAGCCCTCGCCGTCGCCGGTCGCCTGGCCGCACAGGCCGTCCTTGCGCCAGAACGGCTCGTCGTAGATGACCTGGCACTTGATGACCGAGCCCATCGGCGCGCGCTGGGTGAGCTGCTCGCGCTGCGGCGGCAGGGCGGGCTCGTACTCGATGCGCCCGGCCAGCAGCGGCGGGGCGGTGACGATGACCTGGCGGCCGGTGAACTGGCCGCCTGGCGTCGTCAGCGTCACCGTGTCGCCGCTCACCGCGATCCGGCTGACCGGCGCGTTCAGCCGGACGACGTCGCCGAGGCTGGCGGCTAGCCGCTGCGTGACCAGCGCCGAGCCGCCCACGAACCGGTCCTGCTGCGCCCCGCCGGTGGTGTCGATCAGCCGCTGGAACGACCCGCCCGAGTGCGAGTAGAACAGCACGTGCAGCATCGACAGGTCGCCTGGCTCGGCCGCGAACACGGCCTCCGCGCCAAGCGCCAGCAGGGTCCTGGCTCCCTTGCTCGCGGTGTTGCGCCGTGCCCAGCTCTCAAAGGTCTGGCCGTCAAGCCTCTCGGCCCCGGCGGCGGTCCACGGCTCGTCCAGCGGCACCTTCTTCGCCAGCGCCTCCAGCTTGGCCTGCGCCCGCCCGATGTCGGCCAGCACCAGCGGGTTGATGCGCGGGATAGCGCCGGAGTATGTGCCCCGCTTCCCGTTGAAGTGCAGGACCTTCCTGCCTTTGTCATAGGTAGGAAACGTGGCGACCCCGAGGTCGGCCGCGACCTGATAGAGCCGGTCCTGTCCTGGGCCGGCCCACTGACCGCCCATTTCGACGATCTTGCCGTCGCCGATCTCCTCGCTGACGACCCTGCCCCCGACCCGGTCCCTGGCCTCCAGGACCAGCACCGAACGGCCCGCAGCAGCTACCTCGCGGGCAGCTGTCAGCCCGGCGAATCCGGCGCCGACCACCAGGACGTCAGCCGACTCGGCCATGAGCTGCCCCCTCCGCACAGTGTTCGCCGCCAGCACTCGCAAGCGAGGTGTGCAAGCAGCCTAGGGCCGCATCTGCCGTCGGACTCAGCGGGGCTGGCGCCACGGAGGCTAGTGCGGCGCTGTCCAGGCCAGCCATGCGGGCACGGGTAGAGCCAGGGCTCGCCGGCGGCTGACGGTAAAGTCGCAACCCAGGGGACGCGGCGCGCAGCCGCGGATGCGGAGGGCGGCTCGCCGTGCTTTCACTGGTGATACCGAAGGGGTCGCTTGAGCGTGCGACGCTGGAGCTGTTCGATGCCGCCGACCTGACGGTGCGCCGCTCGTCCGACCGCGACTATCACGCGGTGATCGACGACCCGCGGATCGAGCGAGTGCGGTTCCTCCGGCCGCAGGAGATCCCCACCTACGTCGAGCAGGGGCTGTTCGATTTCGGCATCACCGGCCGGGACTGGATCACCGAGACCGGCGCCGAGGTAGCTTCACTCGGCGAACTCCAATACTCCAAGGCCACCTCCGCGCCCGTCAGGGTCGTGCTCGCCGTTCCCGCCTCGGTGCCCTGGCAGAGCGTCGACGACCTGCCAGAGGGCGTGCGGATCTCCACCGAGCTGCCGTCGCTGACCCGCCGGTTCCTTGAGGCGCGCGGCGTCAAGGCAGTGGTGATCCCGTCGCATGGCGCGACCGAGGCCAAGGTGCCCGACATCGTCGACGCGATTGTGGACCTGACCGAGACCGGCACGTCGCTGCGGCGCAACGGACTGCGGATCCTGGACACGCTGCTCACCAGCTACACCGAGCTGATCGCCAACTCCGATGCCTACGCCGACCCGGCCAAGCGCGACGCCATGGAGGACATCGCGCTGCTGCTCCGCGGCGCCATCAGCGCGCGCGGCAACGTGCTGGTCAAGCTCAACGTCAGCGCGGCGGACCTGGCCGCCGTCACCGCCATCCTGCCGGCCATGTCCTCGCCGACCATTACCTCGCTGGCACGCGGCGACATGAACGCGGTCGAGGCCGTGGTGCCCAAGCGCGGGGTCAACACGCTGATACCGGCGCTCAAGGCAGCCGGGGCGCGGGACATCCTGGAGATCCCGATCTCCAAGATCGTGGAGTGACCCGGGCGCCGGCGGCCCGGAGCCGCCGCGGACGGCCGCCGCACGCGATGGCCAGGCAGGCGCCGTTAGGCTAGAGCGGTGTTGCTGGCCCGAATTGACCTGCGCGGCAGGTCCCAGGCGAGCCTGAGCCCAGGTGAGCTGGCGGCCCTGCTGCCGCGCGCCGCGCTGGACGTGAGCGCTGCCCTCGAGGCAGTGCGGCCGGTCGCCGAGGCCATCAGGGACCGCGGCGGCGCGGCGGTCAGGGAGTACACGGCCAGGTTCGACGGCGTGGACCTGCCCTCGACCAGGGTTCCCGAGGCGGCGCTGGCGCAGGCGCTATCGGCGCTGGACCCGGATGTTCGGGCCGCGCTTACTGAGGCGGCGCGGCGGGCCAGGCTGGTGCACAAGGCTCAGCTGCCGGATGAGACGTGGACCGCGGTCGCCGCCGGGTCGACCGTGACTGAGCGGTACGTGCCGGTGCGGCGGGCGGGCGTGTACGTGCCAGGCGGCCTGGTCGCTTATCCGTCCTCGGTGCTCATGAACGTCATCCCGGCGCAGGTCGCGGGCGTGCCGGAGATCGCGGTCGCCTCGCCGCCAAGGCCCGAGCACGGCGGGCTTCCGCACCCGGCGGTCCTGGCCGCGTGCGCGCTGCTCGGCATCACCGAGGTGCATGCCGCGGGAGGCGCGCAGGCCATCGCGATGCTCGGCTACGGCACGCAGGAGTGCCCGCCCGTCGACGTCGTCACCGGGCCAGGGAACGTCTACGTCGCGGCCGCCAAGCGGCTGGTGCGCGACCGGGTGGCCATCGACGCCGAGGCCGGGCCGACCGAGATCGCCATCATCGCCGACGACGGTGCCGACGCCAGCTTCGTCGCCGCGGACCTGGTCGCGCAGGCCGAGCACGACGAGCTGGCCGCCTGCCTGCTCATCAGCACCAGCGCTGCGCTGGCCGAGCGGGTGGAAATCGAGCTGGCGAAGGCAGCCGAGGAGGCCAGGCACGCGCAGCGGGTCGCCGCCGCGCTGTCCGGGCAGTCGGCCTGCGTCATCGTGGACGACGCCGACGCGGCACTCGCCGTCTGCGACGCCTGGGCCCCCGAGCACCTGGAGATCCAGGCTGCCGATGCCGCGATCCTGGCGCGCCGGGTGCGGAACGCGGGCGCCATCTTCGTCGGCCCGTGGGCGCCGGTGTCGCTCGGCGATTACCTGGCGGGCTCTAACCACGTCCTGCCAACTGGCGGCTCGGCGAGGTATACCGGCGGGCTGAGTACCGGCACGTTCCTGCGCTGCGTGCACATCGTGGAATGCGACCAGCAGGCACTCGCGGCGGCGGCCCCGTACATCGACGCCCTCGGCGGGGCGGAGGACCTCACCTCGCACGTGCAGGCGGTGCGGGTGCGGGTGCCGGCCCAGCCAGCTGAGGATGCCTCATGACCGGGAGCCGCTCGCGGCTGCCGGTCCGCCCGGACCTGGCCGGGAGGAAGGCCTACGGCGCTCCGCAACTCGACGTCGCAGTCAGGCTGAACACGAACGAGAACCCTTATCCGCCGTCGCCCTCCCTCGCGCAGGACATTGCCAGCGCAGTCGCCGCCGTCGCCACCGGCCTGAACCGCTACCCAGACCGGGACGCCCTCGAGCTGCGCGAGGCGCTTGCCGGATACCTCGGGCACGGGCTGACCAGCGCGCAGACCTGGGCTGCGAACGGGTCCAACGAGGTGCTTCAGCAGCTGCTGCTGGCCTTCGGCGGGCCTGGCCGCACCGCGCTGGGGTTCGAGCCGTCCTACTCCATGCACCCGCTTATCTCGCAGGCCACCTCGACGACGTGGCTGGCGGCGGCCCGGACCAGCGACTTCGGCATCGACACGCCCGCGGCCGTGGCCACGATCGAGCGCGAGCGGCCCGACATCGTCTTCGTCACCTCGCCGAACAACCCGACCGGTGGTGCGCTCCCGCTGCCGACGATCGAGGCCATCTGCGCGGCCGCGCCCGGCATGGTCATCGTGGACGAGGCCTATGCCGAGTTCACCAGGGACAGGTCAGTGACCGCCCTCACGCTGCTGCCGCGCTACCCCCGGCTGGTCGTGGTGCGCACCATGTCAAAGGCCTTCGCGATGGCCGGTGCCCGCGTCGGGTACCTGGCGGCGGATCCCGCCGTCATCGAGGCGCTGATGCTGGTGCGGCTGCCCTACCACCTGTCGGTGGTCACCCAGGCTGTCGCGCTGGCTGCGCTGCGGCACACCGACGAGCTGCTGTCGTCCATCGAGCGCATCCGGGCTGAGCGGGACGGGCTGGTGCGCTGGCTGCGCGGCGAGGGACTGGCCGCAGCCGACTCGGATACCAACTTCGTGCTGTTCGGCAGGTTCGCCGACACCCACGCGGTCTGGTCCGCGCTGCTGGAGCGGGGCGTGCTCATCCGCGAGTCGGGGCCGCCGCATTGGCTGCGGGTCAGCATCGGCACCACGGCCGAGATGGCGGCGTTCAGGGACGCGATGGCTGAGGTGCTCGCAGCGAGCCCCGCCCTGGCGGGAACGGGAAGGTCAGCATGAGCTCTGGCAGGTCGGCGCGAGTGGAACGGGCCACCGCAGAGACCCAGGTTCTGGTGGAGCTGTCGCTGGACGGCACCGGCGCGGTCAAGGCCGATACTGGCGTGCCGTTCTTCGACCACATGCTCGCCCAGCTTGGCAGGCACGGCAGCCTCGACCTGACCGTCCATACCCGCGGTGACATCGAGGTCGACGCGCACCACACAGTGGAGGACACCGCGCTGGCCGTCGGCCAGGCGCTGCGCGAGGCGCTTGGCGACAAGGCCGGCATCTGCCGGTTCGGCGAGGCGCTGATCCCGATGGACGAGACGCTGGTGCGCGCGGCGGTAGACCTGTCGGGCCGCCCCTACGTGGTGCACACCGAGCCAGACGGCATGGCGCCGCTGATCGGCAGCTATGACACGACGCTGACCCGGCACTTCTTCGAGTCGCTCGCGCACGCCGCCGCCATCTGCGTGCACGTGGACGTGCTGCGCGGCCGCAACCCGCACCACATCGTCGAGGCGCAGTTCAAGGCCTTCGCCCGCGCGCTGCGCGCCGCGGCTTCCGCCGACCCCCGGGCCGGAGGCACCGTGCCGAGCACCAAGGGCGTCCTCTAGACCGGCGGTCGCTGCCCGCGCCTGGACAGGCAGAACTCATTGCCTTCTGGATCGGACAGGACGACGAAGGTGACGTGCTCGGCAACAACGGCCGCCCCGAGCGCCAGCAGCCGGCTCCTTTCGGCCTCGAACGACTTGCACCGCAGGTCGAGATGGAGCCGGTTCTTGACGATCTTGGGTTCCGGCAACTTCAAGAACATGATGTCCGGCGCGACTCTGACCCCCGCGATCCGGCTGTTCTGCCGTGCATTCAGCCGACTGAGCAATATCTGCGTTATCAGTTGAGGTGCGGCCCGTCCGGGGCAATCACGTTGTAGATCGGGATAACCGCTACGACCAGAACTCGTCGGAGGCGTACTGGTCAACAGGCTGTGTCCAGACCTCGGTCGCCTTGCCGTCAGGACCGAGGTGCCCGATCAGGACCTCATTGCCGACGAACAGCCTGCCTTCGCGCTCGGCGCGGACGGCAAACAGCGCGACACCGTGCTGATCGTTGGCGACGACGTCGTGCAGTTCGAGTTGCAAGGTCCCGCCCGAAAGCTCGAAGAGGCGGCCAAAGAACCCAAACACCTCGTCTATGCCCTGATAGTCGCCGGAGATTGCACTCCGGCCCGCAACGTGGTAGCGGATGTCTGCGGCGAAGTATTTGCTCTGTATCGCCGCCAGATCGCCCTGCTGGAATGCTGCGAAGGACTCCCGCAACAGCTCTTCGTTCGGATGTGTCATCTCATTCCCCCCAATAGCTAATGCTGTCGGACCATCCTCCTGGCGGCCAATCCCCGACGTCAAGATCTCTCTCGAAGCGCCGTTCTGGGGACTGTCTGGTTGCCCTCCGGGACTCGCCGGAACAGGATGCCAGGGCATCGGCCGGGTGCCTGGACGCGCACGCTCGGATCGTCCTCAGTGTCGTTGATCCCCAGGCTGCGCAGCCGGTCAAGCTCGGCCTCGTGGTAGGGAGCGACCTCATAGTCCTCCAGCGCCGCCGCCCAGAAACGAGCGATCGACGCTGGATGCCGGCAATCGATGACAACCTCGTGCAGGCGCGCCATGGGCGCGATCCTGCCACGGGGCCGCCAGCGGACACAGGGTTCCGCAGCCTGACCACTCCTAGGTCAACCTGGGACGCCGTCATCTCTTGGCATGGTATGTGCCTCGCGTAACCCAGGAGAAGGCGAAGGCGGCCCGAGGCCGCTGGGTAGCCTGGACGGACACACTGGAGGTGGGGTCGGCACATGACGCGACGGCCCACGGTCGTGGTACTCGACTACGGCTCGGGCAACCTGCGGTCCGCGCAGCGCGCGCTGCAGCGAGCCGGCGCCGACGCGGAGGTAACGGCCGACGCGCAGGCGGCCCTTGCGGCCGACGGCCTGGTCGTGCCGGGCGTCGGCGCGTTCGCGGCGTGCATGGCCGGCCTCGTCGCGGCCGGCGGCGACCAGGTGATCGCCAAGCGCCTCGCCGGCGCGCGGCCCGTGCTCGGCATCTGCGTCGGCATGCAGATCCTGTTCGAGTCCGGGGACGAGCATGGCCGGCGCACAGCCGGCTGCGGCTGCTGGCCGGGCGTGGTCACCAGGCTGAACGCACCGGTCCTGCCGCATATGGGCTGGAACGCGGTGGCGCCCGCCAGCGGGTCCCGGCTGCTAGCCGGGCTCGGCCCGGAGGCGATGTTCTATTTCGTGCACTCCTACGCTGCTACCGAGGCGCCCGCCCCCATGACGAGCTGGGCGCATCACGGACAGGATTTCGTCGCGGTGGTGGAGGACGGCCCGCTCGCGGCCACCCAGTTCCACCCGGAGAAGTCGTCGGACGCCGGCGCTGCGCTGCTGGCGAACTGGCTGGGGGAACTGCGATGAGCAATCGGCTGACCCTGCTGCCCGCCGTCGACGTGACCGACGGCCAGGCGGTGCGGCTGGCGCAGGGCGCGCTCGGCACGCAGACGAGCTACGGCGACCCGCTCGACGCGGCGCTGGCCTGGCAGCAGGCGGGGGCGGAGTGGATCCACCTGGTCGACCTGGACGCGGCGTTCGGCCGCGGCTCCAACGGCCCGCAGCTAGCCGCGCTGATCGGAAAGCTGGACGTCCAGGTCGAGTTGTCCGGCGGCATCCGCGACGAGGTCGCGCTGGCCGCGGCCCTGGCCACTGGCTGCCGGCGAGTGGTGATCGGCACCGCGGCGCTGGAGAACCCGGACTGGGTCAGGGCCGCGATCGCCGAGCACGGCGACCGGATCGCGGTCGGGCTTGACGTGCGCGGGTCGCGGCTGGCCGCCCGCGGCTGGACCAGCGACGGCGGCGAGCTCGACGGCGCGCTTGACCGGCTGGAGGCCGACGGCTGCCAGCGCTACGTGCTGACCGACATCGACAAGGACGGCATGCTGCGCGGGCCGAACCTGGACCTGCTGCGGCGGGTCTGCGCACGCACGGAAATGCCCGTCGTGGCCAGCGGCGGCGTGTCGAGCCTGGCCGACCTGCACGCGATCGCGGCGCTCGTCCCGCTCGGGGTGGAGGGCGCGATCATCGGCAAGGCGCTGTACGCAGGAGCGTTCACGCTGACCGAGGCGCTGGCGCAGATGCGCGGTGAGGGGGATCAGTGACTGGTGAGGTGCGCGGGCAGGACGGGCCGCTGACCCGGCGCGTCTCCAGCGGGGCCGTCTGGGAGCCCGTCGTCGGCTACAGCCGCGCGGTGGCGGCCGGCGACTACGTCTTCGTCTCCGGCTGCACCTCGATCGACGGCGCGCAGTTCGTGCACCCGGACGACGCCTTCGCGCAGACGACCCAGGCCATCGCCAATGTCGCCGCCGCGCTGGAGGCGCTGGGGTCTGGCCTGCGCGATGTGGTCAGGACGCGGATGTTCGTCACCGACATGACCCGGTGGGAGGAGTACGGCCGGGCGCACGGCGCCGCGTTCGGCTCGTCCATGCCCGCCACCTCGATGATCGGCATCAGCGCCCTGGTAGACGCCCGGATGCTGGTGGAAGTCGAGGCAGTGGCCTACCGGCCGGGGATCGGCGGCCCGCAGCCGGGGCCGGACGCGGTGGCGGGGCTGGCATGACAGTCGCGGTCAGGGTTATCCCGTGCCTGGACGTCGATGCCGGCCGGGTGGTCAAGGGCGTGCAGTTCACCGGCCTGCGCGACGCCGGTGACCCGGTCGAGCTGGCGGCGAGGTATGACCGGGAAGGCGCGGACGAGCTGACGTTCCTGGACATCACCGCGTCCAGTGACGACCGGGAGACCATGTACGAAGTGGTGCGGCGGACGGCCGAGCAGGTGTTCATCCCGCTCACGGTCGGCGGCGGCGTGCGCAGCACGCAGGACGTCGACCGCCTGCTGCGCGCCGGAGCGGACAAGGTGGCCCTCAACACCGCGGCCGTCGCCAGGCCGGATCTGCTGCGCGAGGCGGCGCTGCAGTTCGGCGCCCAGTGCATGGTGCTGTCGGTGGACGCACGGCGGTCGCCTGGCACCGCGTCCGGTTTCGAGGTCACCACGCACGGCGGCCGGCGCGGCACCGGCATCGACGCGGTGGACTGGGCCGGGCAGGCCGCGGACCTCGGCGCTGGCGAGATCCTGCTCAACTCGGTCGACGCCGATGGCACCAGGAACGGGTTCGATCTGCCGCTGATTACCGCGGTGCGGGCGAAGGTACCCGTTCCCGTCATAGCCAGCGGTGGAGCCGGAGCGCTGGCGCATTTCGGCCCGGCGGTCGCGGCGGGAGCCGATGCCGTGCTGGCCGCGAGCCTGTTTCACTTCGGGGAGCTGACGATCGGCGCGGTTAAAGCCGAGCTTGCCGCGGCCGGCTACCCGGTCCGGCGTGCCTGGATACAGGAGCCTGCCGATGCGGATTGACCCCGCGGCCTCCGGCCTCGACCCGAAGATCGCCGCGAGGCTCAAGCGCAACGATGACGGGCTGGTGGCCGCGATCGCGCAGCAGCACGACACCGGCGAGGTGCTGATGCTCGGCTGGATGGATGACGAGGCGCTGCACCGCACCCTGAGCACCGGGCGGTGCACCTACTGGTCACGCAGCCGGCAGGAGTACTGGGTCAAGGGCGAGACCTCCGGTCACGTGCAGCGGGTCGTGTCGGTTGCGCTGGACTGCGACGGCGATACCGTGCTGGTGCGCGTCGATCAGGTCGGCGGCGCCTGCCACACTGGCGACCGCACCTGCTTCGACGCCGGCGTCCTGCTCGGCGGCCCGCCGTCGCCGTAGGGTCCGGCTAAGGGGCCAGGCCGGCGAGCCTGCACTGCGGCCGGGTCAGCAGCGAGACCTTGTCGCTGCTCGCGAAAGCCTGCTTGCACATGGTCCTGGCGCGCGCGCCGCACTCGTGGATCAGCGCGCCGCCGGTCGAGCTGGCAAGCGTCACCGTGACGCAGCCGTCCCGCGAGCTGCCATATGCGCCAGGCCGGACGGCGGCCCAGATCGCCGTGCCCGCCAGGGCGATAAGGATCGCCGCGACCGCAATCACGAGGATGCGCTTATCCCGCGGGGTTGCGGGCTCGGCAGGCGGCTGGCTGGCAAATGGCATTACGCGCAGTATAGGGAGCCATCCCGGCGGGGCACGGCTGCTGGTTACTCTCGGCGATCTGCCCGTCACCGTCACAGAACGAAGTGGTCTGTGGCTGTTTATCGAATATCACCAGTCTTGATCTTCCGTGCGTGCTAGATCTCACCCTGAGGCGTATGTAGCGCGGGGGATTTCGAGGCTCGCGCCATCACTCCGGCCTGCGGGGCCGCACGTCAGCGCACCTCGGCACTGACGTCACCGCGCGGGCTGAGTGCAGCGTTTCGCGGCACCTTGGTCGCGTTTCCCTGCAGTTCCGTAGCGGGCCGTCGGCTGGTTGGCCGGGACGGCCGGCTCAAGCGGCGACGGAGGTACGGGTGCAGGGACGACATGGACGGGGCGCTACCCCGGTGAGCCGACGGCGCAGGACCCTGGTCATCGCGCTGGCCGCGCTCGGCCTGGCTATCGCGGGCCTCGCGCCCGCGCTGGCTGCCCACGGGTCGCACGCGACGCGCGACGCGTCCGCGGGCAGCGCTGCGCGCACGGTGTCCGCCGGGTACGCCGCGCCTGCCGTGTCCTCGGGCCGGACGAGCGATGCCGTGTCTCCGACGCGCGCGGCGGCCGCGGCAGCCGCGGCGGGCCAGGCCAGGACCCAGGCGCCAGCCTTCGTTGCTAAGCCGCACGCTGTCACGTTGCCGCCTGGCGAGAGCCAGGTCTGCGGCCTGCCGTCGCAGCCAGGGCAGATGGCCTGCCAGGCCGTCCTCGCGGCGAAGGGCGCGGGCGCTGGTCCGGCTGCCGCCGCAAGCTCGGTGTCCGGGTACGGCCCTTCCAGCCTGCGCAGTGCCTACAACCTGCAGTCCGCCTCCGCGGACCGCGGCAGCGGCGAGACCATCGCGATCGTAGACGCGTACAACAACCCGGACCTGGCGCGCAACCTTGCCACCTACCGCAAGCACTTCGGGCTGCCTGCCTGCACCACCTCCTCGGGCTGCCTGCGGATCCTCAACCAGTCGGGCAAGGCGAAGCCGCTGCCTGCCGGGAACGCGGACTGGGGCATCGAGGAAGCCAACGACCTGGACATGGTCTCGGCCATCTGCCCGCGGTGCAGCATCGTGCTGGTCGAGGCGAAGTCAGCGTCCGTGGTTGACCTGGGCATCGCCGAGGACACCGCGATCGCCAAGGGCGCCAGGTTCGTCTCGAACAGCTGGAGCGGCGGGGAGTTCGTCGGGCAGGACGCCTACGACCACTACTTCAACCACCCTGGCGATGCCATCGTGTTCGCCGCCGGCGACTATGGCTACGGCCCGCAGTACCCGACTGACTCGCAGTACGTCACCGCGGTTGGCGGCACGACGCTGATCCACAAGAAGTCCGGCAGCCGGTCCTGGACGGAGTCGGTCTGGGGCAGCGCCACCGTCACCAGCGGGACGGGCTCAGGGTGCTCCGCCCTGGAGGCCAAGCCGAGCTGGCAGCGGGCCGATGACACCTCGCCGACCGGCTGCCTCAACCGGACCGAGAATGACGTGTCAGCCGTCGGGGACCCGTCCACCGGGGTAGCCATCTACGACACCTACGACACCGGCGCCACCTTCTTCACCGTCGGCGGCACCAGCGTCGCCACGCCGATCATCACGGCGGTCTATGCCCTGGCCGGAACGCCAGCCAGGGGCACCTACCCGGCGTCGTACCTGTACCGGCACTCGTCATCGGACTTCCACCACGTGACCTCGGGCGTCAACGGCACGTGCGAGGCCGACCGGCAGTACCTGTGCCACGGCGAGCACGGCTTTGGCGGGTACAACGGCCCGGCCGGGCTCGGCACGCCCAAGGGCACCGCAGCGTTCTCCAGCTCCGGCGTCGACCCGGTGACGGTGCTCGACCCCGGCACCCAGGACGGCGAGGCGGACGCGAGCTTCGGCGTCACGGTGCACGCGGTCGACAACGACTCGAAAGCCAAGTCCCTGTCCTACAGCGCGAGCGGCCTGCCGGCCGGGCTGGCGATCAAGTCCGCCCACGGATCGCTGAACGCCAGAATCAGCGGCACGCTGCCGTCCTCGGTCCCCGCCGACGGCCAGGGCTACGCGGTCACCGTCACCGCGAAGGACACCAGGACGGGCCACACCGCCTCGACGCGATTCGAGATCTACGTGGTCGGATCGCTCACCACCGCCACCGGCATCGGGCCAGGTCCCGGCCAGCTCGAGGCGAACGCGGGCGGTAGCGAGTCGGAGTGCCTGTCGGCAGCCAGCGCGACAGCCGGCGTCGCCGTTGTCATGGACAGCTGCGGTGACGCCTCGGTGTCGCAGGACTGGCAGTACTTCTCCGGTGCGGCGCCAGGCTCGGCCGGCTCGGTCCAGATCGCTACCGGCATCTGCCTGGCGATCTCGGGGGGCGACGCGGTGCTGGCCACCTGCGACGGCTCGGCCAGCCAGCAGCAGTGGGAGGTCTCGCCCACCACCTCGGCGGCCGGTGAGCCGACGTCCTACCTGTACAACCCGGCCTCCAACGAGTGCCTGAACGGCGGCAGCCTGACCGTCGCCGGGCAGCAGGCGGTGGCGTCGGCGTGCAGCAGCGCTTACGGCGAGGACTGGGCCCTGGACGTCGCGGTCGCCTCGGGCCTGACCGGCCAGTGCATGTCCGCGGGCTCCAGCGCGCCGGTCTCCGCGGCCTGCGCGTCCGGAGACAGCGACGAGTACTGGCAGACCTACGGCGGGGTGTTCTCCGGCAGTAACGGCTGCCTGGCGGAGAGCGGAATGCTGGACGGCGACGCGGCCGGCTACGAGAGCTGCGCGGACGTGCTCGACAGCGCGGACGGGTACTGGGTGCCGGGACCGGGAGGCGAACTGATCAACCTGAACTCGGGCCGGTGCCTGGATAACCCCGGCAGCGGCGAGGGCCTGGTCCAGGAGGACTGCTATGGCCTGCCTGGCGAGATCTGGGCGCTGAACTAGGCCAGCGCCCGGGATCGATGTGGCTCTGGTGTCGCGGCCGCGACACCAGAGCCACATCCGCGTTCCGGCTGCGCGGTCAGGGAACCAGGATGGCGCGGCCCCGCACCCGGCCGGCGTCCAGGTCGGCCAGGGCCTCGACTGCGGCATCCAGCGGGTAGGTCTTGGTGTGCAGGGTGACCTTGCCCGCCTGCGCAAGCACCATCAGCTCAGCCAGCTCGTTGTAGGTGCCGACGATGTTGCCGATGATGTTCCGCTCGGTGGAGACGATGTCGAGCGTGGGTATGTGCAGCGTGCCGCCGTAGCCGATGACAAAGTACGAGCCTGCCCGACCCGTCATCTCCCAGCCGTCGGCCTCGGCGCCCTGCTCGGCGACGAAGTCCAGCACGACCTCGGCACCTGCCCCGCCGGTGAGCTCGCGCACCGCAGCGACCTGGCCGCCGTCGGCCACGACAGTGTGCTGCGCGCCAAGCTGCTCAGCCAGCTTGAGCGCGTCCGGGTTCCGGTCCACCACGATGATCCTGGTGGCGGTGAGCGCGGCCAGGCACTGGATGCCGATGTGCCCGAGGCCGCCAGCGCCGATCACCACGCAGGTCGTGCCCGGGTACAGCAGCGGGACCGCCTTGCGCACGGCGTGATAGGCGGTAATGCCCGCGTCAGCAAGGGCGGCGACGTCCTGCGGCCGGGTCTGCGGGTCCAGCTTGACGCAGGCCCGCGCCGACGTCAGCAGGTACTCGGCCATCCCGCCGTCGGTCGACAGGCCGGGGAACGAGCTGTTGACGCAGTGCATGTCGTCGCCGGCCCGGCAGGCTCGGCATAGCCCGCAGGTCGGAGTCGGGTGCAGGATCACGGTGTCGCCCGGCTGAACGTTGGTCACGGCCGGGCCCACCGCGTGGACCCAGCCGGCGTTCTCGTGCCCGAGGGTGTAGGGGAGCGGAGTGCCCATCCGGGAGTCCCACTGGCCCTCGATGATGTGCAGGTCGGTCCGGCACACGCCGGCCCCGCCGATCTTGACGATGACGTCCAGCGGGCCGGAGGCCGTCGGCTCGGGCACCTCGTCGATGACGGGCTGCTGGTGGAACGCGTGCAGTCGAACAGCCTTCATTGGTTCTCCTCGCACTGTGCTAACTCGCCCTGAGCTAACTCGCCCTGAGCTAACTCGCCCTGAGCTGACTCCCCCTGACCCGGGCCGTCATAACGATGCCGGAGCATCCCCCGGCAGATGCTGCCGTTCGCCTCGATGCTGACCCTGGTGATGCGAGCCCGGCGCAAGTGCACCGGCAGCGTCTCGACCGCTACCGGTTTTCCCGTCGCCGGGTCGATGAGCAGCGGCGCATCGTCCCCGGCCGGCAGGCCGAGCTCGGCGCGCCGCTGGATCAGCCGGTCGCGGGCGGCAGAGGGCGGCACGTCGCCCAGCGTCAGTGCTGGCAGCCCCTCCTGCTGCGTCCCTGCAGCCCGCAGCGCCCGGCATACCTGGTCGGTGCCGGCCATGACGGCCTTGCGCAGGAAGTCGACGCGCAGCTCGTGCAGCTCGCTCACCGCCTCCCCGTCGAACGACCGGATGAACCCGGACTGGGCGGCCACCCCGGTGTTGATCGCGTCCGCGGCGAAGTGGTCCTCCAGCACCACCACGGCTGAGCTGACGCCCGGCACCGCCGTCACCGCGTCGTAGGCGTCGGCCACCATGAGGTAGGCAAAGTTCGGCGCGCAGAAGTAGGTCGGAAGCCGGAGCCTGACCTCGGCCGTCCCGTCGGCGGACAGGCTGCACGCTGACACGAAGCCCAGTGTGGTGATGGGCTCGTCCAGCTCGGGGTCACGCACCGTGCCGAGGGCAGCCAGCAGCGGCACGGCTGCGCCCTG